>VBEF01000105.1 GCA_005881275.1 Chloroflexota bacterium | reverse complement strand
CCGACGCCTTGATCATCACCGCGTCGGCGCCGCGCCTGGCCGGCGCCCAGCACAGCGCAACCTCGCAGGAATCGCTGGAGGCTGTGATCTCGAGCTCCTGTCCGGGCGGCGCGTAGACCGAGTCGGGCGTGCCGTCGAAGACGCTGTTCCGGGAGCCGACCGAACTCCACGCATGCGAGCCGGCCGCAATGTCCGCCTGCCCCGACAGCATCACGGCGCACACCTCTCGGGAACCGGTCGATGGCCTGATGAAATCACCGCGCCGCAGCTCGTGAACCTCGAAACCCACGTAAGACCAGCCCGCCGATTCCGGCGTGACGATCGTGGGCTGCGCGGATCGCCGCACCACGAGCCCGCTCACAGGTGCCACCGCCGGCGCGCCTGCTCGCGCTGATGCTCTTCGCGCGCCTTCTTCACGTCCGCCGACTCGGAGACTTCAGCCACCGGCACGTCCCACCAGCTGTCGTATGACGGCACACCTTCGTACCGATCGACCGGCACGTGGATCACGACTGTCCGGTCGATCTTTTTCGCCGCCACCAGCGCGTCGCGCAGCTCCTCCACGCTGCGTGTCCGGAACACGTGCGCACCCAGTCCCTCGGCGTTTAGCGCGAGATCGACTGGCAGACGCTCGCCGTCACCGTGAACGGCATCGTCGCCCAGCGATCCGTTCTCGCGATAGCGATAGCGGGTGCCGAATCCGGCCGTTCCCTTCGAGCGCGACAGCCCGCCGATCGAAGCGAAACCATCGTTGTCCACCAGCACGACCGTCAACTTGGCGCGCTCCTGGATGGAGGTCACTATCTCCTGCGACATCATCAGGTACGAGCCGTCGCCGACCATGACGTACACCTCTCGCGACGGATCGGCGAGCTTCACGCCAAGGCCCCCCGCGATCTCGTAGCCCATCGTCGAGTATCCGTACTCGACGTGGTAGCCCTTGACGTCACGGGTCCGCCACAGCTTGTGCAGGTCGCCCGGCATCGACCCGGCGGCGCACACGACGACGTCGCGCGGCGCCGAGAGATCGTTCACCGCACCGAGGACCTCCGACTGGGCAGGCAGAGGCGCGTGGCCTACGTTGTAGAGCCTGGAGACCTCGGCGTCCCATTCGGCTCGCAGCTGCTCGTATTCGCGCCGGTACTCATCGGCCACAGACCAGCCCTGGAGCCTTTGGTCGAGCGACTCGAGGGTCGCGCGGGCGTCGCCGGTCAGCGGAATCCCGCCCAGCTTGTGGCTGTCGAGCTCCGCGACATTGATGTTGACGAAACGCACGTCAGGGTTTTGAAACGCCGTGCGCGAAGCGGTGGTGAAATCGGTGTAGCGCGTGCCGATCCCGATGATGAGATCGGCTTTCGCCGCGACGCGGTTCGCCGCCCGGGCTCCTGTCGCGCCGATGCCGCCCATCGCGCCTGCGTGATCGAACGGCAGCGAGCCCTTGCCCGCCTGCGTCTCCGCGACGGGAATGCCGCTGCGCGCCACGAAGCGACGCAGGACTTCGCTTGCCTCTGAGTAGACGACGCCTCCGCCGGCGACGATCAGCGGACGCACCGCGCTGCGGATGAGGGACACCGCGCGATCGAGCGCCGGGTCATCAGGCAGCTGCCGTCCGATGTGCCAGACACGACTCGCCAAGAATTCGGCTGGATAGTCGAACGCTTCCGCCTGCACGTCCTGAGGCAATGCCAGCGTGACCGCGCCGGTGTCCGCCTGGCTGGTCAGGACCCGCATCGCCGCCAGGGCCGCGGGGATCAGCTGCTCCGCCCGCTCGATCCGATCGAAATACCTCGAGACGGGAATGAAGGCGTCGTTCACGCTGACGTCGCCCCGCGACGAGCTCTCCAGCTGCTGCAGCACCGGGTCGGGCCGGCGTGAGGCGAATACGTCACCCGGCAGGAGGAGCACTGGAATCCGGTTGACCGTGGCGGCGGCGGCGCCCGTGACCATGTTGGTCGCGCCCGGACCGATTGACGTGGTGCAGGCCATGGTCGCGAGGCGGTTGCGCATCTTCGCGAACCCAGCCGCGGTGTGCACCATCGCCTGCTCGTTGCGCGACTGGTAGTACGTGAGCAGCTGGGGATCCTGCGCCAGCGCCTGGCCGACGCCGGTGACGTTGCCGTGTCCAAAGATGCCGAAACAGCCTTCGATGAACTTGTGGTCGACGCCGTCGCGCTCGGTTCTCTGGGCGGACAGGAACCTGACCAGCGCTTGCGCCATGGTCAGCCGGACCGTCTTCATTTCTTGCCTAGCTTGGGTCGGGAAGCATCACGTCGCGCACCAGGCCGTCGAGATCGGTGCAGGCGGCGATGAACTGGCGCAGCGTACGCACCGTCGGCGCGAATGAGTCGAACTCGTCGATCGTCAGGCCTTCCTCCGAGTAAGCACGGCGAAAGTCCGGGAAGTGGCCGAGGAGCTGATCGACGATCTTCGCTTCGACCGGCTCGTCGATCCGCGAGCGCACCTCGATGTCGCTTGCGTTGAAGCGCTTCTGCCACGCCGACGGCGGCGAGATGACCGCGTCGGCGCCGATGAGCTCGCTCCAGTGCATGTGGTTGCGGAACGCCGCCGACAGCAGCCGCAGCCTGTAGCCGCGCTCACGGAAGATGCCGTACGTCTTCTTGAAGACAGCCACCCCGGCCCACTCGGTCACGCCAGGATCGACCGATATGTCGCGCTTGTCGAGCAGGACCTTCATCCAGTCGTCGAGGCGGCCGACCATGATCGTGCATACCGTCCCCATCGACTTGATTTCCTTGCCTTCGCTTTCGCGGCGGCGCAGACCGCGCTCGACCGCTTCCGCGACGGCGATGCACTGGGGCAGGGTGAAGCAGACCGTCGCGTTGATGCTGATCCCGCGATGGGTCGCATCTTCGATGGCCGCGATGCCGGCTTTGGTGGCCGGGATCTTCACGATCATGTTCGGCGCGAGCTTGTCGAACGCCACGGCCTGCTCGACGATGGCGTCCGCATCGCGATAGAGCCTTGGATCCGTCTGGACCGAGAGGCGCCCATTGCGCCCGCGATGCTCCGCGAATGCAGGTTCGAGCAGCTTCGCGGCTCTTACCGACAGCTCTTCGATGAGCTCCCAGCCGATCTGATCCTCGGTCGCGCCCGGTTGCCCACGGAGCAGATCCTGGATGCGAGGCTTCCAGATGCCGATCTCCTTCTTGAGGATGCCAAGAGCGATCACCGGGTTGCACGTGGCGCCGACAGCTCCGTTTTCGATTGCGTAGCGGAGCTCATCGATGTCCGCCGAGTCGTTCCACAAGCACGTGGGCGTGGTCTGCGTCATCTGGTGCAGCGGGCTCTTGTACGTGACTGCGCCGGTCAACCTGGTCCTCACATTACCCCCAACGATGGGCCTCTTCACCATCTCGTGACGACAACCTTCTTGCGAGTGTAGAAGTCGATCCCGTCCGTGCCATGCACGTGCAGGTCGCCGTAAAAGGAACCCTTCCAGCCGCTGAACGGAAAGAACGCGAACGGCTGGGCGATTGGCACATTGATGCCGGTCATACCCGCTTCCACCCTGTCCCGGAACTCGCGTGCCGCGCGGCCCGACTGCGTGAAGATCGTCGCCATGTTGCCCAGGGCCATCTCGTTGGCCTGACCGATCGCGTCCGCGAGGGTGGCCGCCCGAGCGAACGAAAGCACCGGGCCAAAGATCTCTTCATGGCCGACGCTCATCCCGGCTGTGACGCGATCGAGGATGGTCGGCCCGAGGAAGAATCCCGGCCGCGACATCTCGTGCCGCCCGTCGACGATCAGCTCCGCGCCCTCCGCGATTCCCTTGTCGACATACCCCGCGACCTTGTCGCGATGCTCGGCCCGGATGAGGGGGCCGACCTGGACCGACGGATCGTCTCCGGGCCCGACGATAAGCTTGGTCGCCGCGTCTCTCAGCGGATCGAGCAGAGTGTCCGCCGCGCGGCCGACCGCGACCGCCACCGAACCGGCCAGGCATCGCTCGCCGGCATTGCCGAAAGCGAAGTTGAGGATCGCGGGCACGGCCAGAGCCGGGTCGGCGTCGGGCATGACCACGATGTGGTTCTTGGCGCCGCCCAGAGCCTGAACTCGCTTGCCGTGCGCCGCAGCGGTTTCATAAACGTGTTTCGCGACCGGCGCCGAACCCACGAACGAGATCGCGGCCACCTTCGGATGCCGGAGCAGGGCATCCACCGCCTCGCGCGCTCCGTGGACCACGTTCAGGACCCCTTCGGGGAAGCCGGCCTCGAGAAACAGCTCGGCCAGGCGCTGACCGCCGAGCGGGGTGCGCTCGGACGGCTTGAGGACGAAGGTGTTCCCCGCCACCACCGACAGCGGAAACATCCACAGCGGGATCATCACCGGGAAGTTGAAAGGCGGGATTCCGGCGCAGACACCAAGCGGGTAGCGGTAGAGGTCCTGGTCGACGCCGGCGGAGACGTCGCGCAGGGTTCGTCCCTGGAGCAGCGTTGGCGCGCCGCACGCGAAGTCGACCACCTCGATGCCGCGCCGCACCTCGCCGCGCGACTCTTCCAGCGTCTTGCCGTGGTGCCGGGTGATGATCGACGCGAGCTCCTCGAAGTGCTCTTCGAGGAGGGCCTTGTAGCGAAACATCAGTCGCACCCGCTCCATCACGGCGGTCTTCGACCATTCGGCGTAAGCCCTGGCTGCGGCCGAGACCGCCGCGTCCACGTCTCGGTCGCCGGACAGAGGCACCTGCTCGATGAC
>VBEF01000104.1 GCA_005881275.1 Chloroflexota bacterium | reverse complement strand
ACCATGTAGCCGATTTGGCTGCTCGAGCTCTGAATTGATGCGGTACTTATGAGCCCGGTGACAAAAAGCACCAAGCCGACGAGCATGCCGGAGGCCCCGATCAGCCGCAGGGCGATAGGCCTGGTCCACAAGAGGATGCCAACCGCCAGCAAGAAGAGGGCCGCGATTTCGAAGCTCAGCGTGAAAGCTGCGCTGTCCAGCATGTACGCACCGAGCACCGTCTTCGGGTCGGCGCCTGCCTTGGCCCAGTTGACCATGACCACCTGTCCGGCTATCGCGAACGCGCTGACCGCGATGTAGGTTATTGCGGCGGCCAAGCCAAGGACGTTCAGCCAATGCAACGAATTCGTGGCGCCGGCTCGACCGACGGCGTAGAGATATGCCGCAAAGGCAAGAAAGAGCAGGTAGCCCAGGAGCTCGAGGTAATTGCCGATTCCCGCCTGGCTTGCGCTCACGCCCTTGACGTAGATTTCGACGGCCTCGGCCGTGGTATCCGTTGGAAGAGCGCCATGCACGCCAAAGCCGACGAACGTCACGACCACCGACACGACTCCGGTGGCGGCACCGACGCGACTGATGCCAGATTCAGTCATCAGCGAGAGCTTATCGTCGATCGTGCTGGCTTCGGGAAACGCAGGCATGAACGGCTACACCACCAACAGCTTCGGCGGGAATCCTGCAGAGTACGGGTCGCTCTACCTGTCGACCTATCTGGCCTTCCCGTCCGGTACCGGGTTCAACACTTCGTCGCGCTTCAACAACTTCATGGAGCCAGAGTAGTTTTTCCGAGCCCGGCAAATTCCGCATGTGTGGCGTCAGCGGTGCGCATCCGCGGGCATGATTCCGCCCGGGCGGCGTCAGGCGTGCGGAAATTCGACCGGCCCGAATTGGTAGCCCAAACGGGACGCTACTCGAACCACTGGACCAACTCAGCCGGCACTTGCAACCGGAATCGACGTAACCGCGAACAGAACGAACTCTGGCGCCGATGTGCAGCGATTCCCGCCGCATCAGTTTGGGGAATTAGCCGGGAGGACCAGCGGGATCAATACCGGTTCCGCTCAGCGGCACGACACCGCGGATCCGTGTTCCGCCGCCGTCAGACTCCACCCGCAGCGTTCCGCCGACCGCTCCAATGCGGTCGCGCATGTTGGTGAGTCCGGCGCCTTCAGCATTCCGATCGGGTTCAAAGCCGGCGCCGTCATCACAGATCTCAAACAGCAAGCCGCCCGCGTCCTCCCAAATCCGTACGCGCGCTGACGCCGCGGCCCCGGCGTACTTGGCGACGTTCTGCAGAGCCTCCAGGCAGCAGAAATACACGGCCGCCTCGATCTCGGGGGCATACCTACCGACGCCATCCGCCTCTAGGCTCGCCGGAATCGGTGCTCGCCGGCACGCGGCACTCATCGCCACGCCGAGCCCGGCGCTCGAGAGCAGCGGCGGGTAGATGCCGTGGGCCAACGACCGCAGCTCTTCGATCGCCGACCTGACGTCATCCTGGAGCTGGGTCATGAGCGACCGCGCCCGTTCGGGGTCGCGCTCGGCAAGCTGCTCGAGCAGCCGCACCTTGACGGCGAGCGCAACCAGGTGCTGCTGCGCCCCGTCGTGCAGGTTGCGTTCGATCCGTCTCCGCTCGGCGTCGGCGGCCGCCACCAAACGCCCGCGCGATGCCTGCAGCTCGACGGCCTGGCGGCGCAGTCGCTCGAGCGAATCTTGCAGCGACGAGTCCAAACGGGCCTTGTTCAACGCCACGCCTAACTCTCGAGCTACTTCTTGCAGGGTCTCGTCGACCTCGGCCGCAAGGCTGTCGCCCTTGCGCGCGCGCTCAGCGACTACCAGCCCGAAGAGCTGGCCGCTGTGGCTGACCGGGCCAACCCGCAAGGTCGTTCCGTTCCTTCTGTCGAGCAAGGCTGGCAGCCAGACCTTTGCCCACGCGGCGCTGGAGACCCGAGCGTTGGTTGCAATGGTCTCTTCGGCAGGAGTGATCGGGATGGGACTTCGCGCTGTGGTCGGCTCTGCCGCCGCGAGTCGCAAGGCGCCGGCCTCGCAGAGCCAGACTTCGGCCGCGTCCAGTTTGAACCCGTCCCTCAACGCCTCCACCATCTGGAGCAGCAGCTCGTCCATCGGAACTCCTCGATTCAGCTGGCTGGCGAACGAGCTGCGCACGAAGTCGATCGCTGAGAGGCTGGCAGTCTCTTTGCGCCGTCGCGCCAGGGCTGAGGCCGCGGACGTGGCCACAGCGATCACCAGGATCGCCGCCACCAGCGCGCCCAGGAGAATGTTCGGGCGATCGAGCGGGCTCAGGTCTGGCACGTCTGGCTTAGCTCTTCAGTCCTCCACGCGCAAGGCTTCAACGACGGGTAGGCCGGCCGCGCGCAGGGCAGGCGGGATGGTCACCACCAGCACGGCCAGAAAGACGAGCCCGACGGTGAGCGCCAGCGATGAGCCATCGATCACCACGGCGGCACTGGGAAGCAAGACTTTGTAGAAGGTCACGCCAATCAGCGCCCCGACCCCAATTCCGACCAGCGCGCCGCACGTCGCTGTGATCAGGGCCTCCGAGACGATCCCTACCAGCACCTGCGCCGGCCTGTAGCCCAGGGCCCTCAGCACGCCGATTGTGCGGCGGCGCTCGACCACCGCCCTGAGCGCGAGAATGCCCAGGCTCAGGACTCCAACCAGGAGTCCGATCCCCATCAGCACTCGCATTGTCCACACGATCGCCACCGTTCCGGCGGAGGCCGAGTCAAAAATCTCCTGGATGGTCGTTGCCTCTGCTCCCTGGCTGAAGACTTCCCGCTGGATTTGCCTGGCCACCACACTCGCGTCGGTGCCACGCACCGTCCTGGCCATGATGGTCGTGCCGACCGGGAGCGTGGTGAAGACCGCCATCGCCGCTTCGGACCCGGCGATGCCCCAGAGCCCGACGTTTTTCACCACCGCCGCCACCCGAAGCGGCACGGGTCCGTCTGGTCCCGTAAGCGTGACGGTCAAGCCGGGGGTGCCGTAAATGGGCGATACGACCAGGTGCGGGTCGGATGCCAGGGCCTGCCAGACCTCTGCATCGCTCTTGTACCGACTCTCCCGGCCGCCGAGCTCGAAGGGTTGTGCCGCCAACTCTGTGCTGCTGAGCGAGTAGAGGGGCACGTACTGGTCCTTCCTGGTGTCTCCGTTGCTGTCCCTCGTCTCCCCTCGGTACGGCCGGGTCGGCATCACGACCTGGCGCGAGATCTGAGGCCGAACTGAATCCGGAATCGACAGCCCGGGTGTGGTCGGCGCGTCGACCCGGATGTTGTATTCACCGACGCTTTCGCGTTGCTGCGCCGAGGAGCTCGGAATCACCAGCGCGAAGATTGTCAGCATGGCCAACACGAGTGCGAATGCTCCTGTGCCCAGGCCGGCCCTGAGGGGCCGCCGAGTCAGGTACGCCAGAGACGGCCTCATCGTCACGCGGGTCCCGCCCTTAAGCCAGCCGGCTGGGATCTCGAGGAGGCGCAGGTTCGAGGCCACGACCAGGCTCAGCCCAAAGACCGAGACGACGGCGCAGACGACGATGACCAGGATGTCCCACTTTCCGAGGGCGATGGCGCTCACTCCGGCCGCCGCCCACACCGTAAGTGCAACCCCGGCCAGCGTCGACCGCAATCGCTCGGAGATGCGGCGGCCGATCAGCGCGGACGCCAGGATCACCAGGCCCACCCCGCCCACAATCCGAATCGAAAGGTTCCCGGTCACCAGGGCGGCGATCGATCCCAGGCCCAGGGTTCCAAGGAGCGCGGTGCCCCATATCGATCGCTTCCGGCGTCGGGCCGGCTCGGGCAGGTTCTTGATCGCCGACGATATCTGCATCCGTGAGCTCCGGATGGAGGTCCCGAAGAGGGTGACGAGCACGATCAGGGTGCCGATTGCAATGGAAAAGGCCATCGAACCGAAAGTGATCGGGTACAGGGTCGGCCCAGGGGGGGCGGCCAGCGGGCCGGCGTACAGCAGACTTCCGCCCTGAAGTAACCGCGCAAGTCCGAGGCCGACGATCGATCCCGGCGCAAGCGCAACCGCCGCCGCAACCAGGCCGTACAGCGCACCTTCAAGGACTGACAGCGTGACCATGCCCGTCCGGCTGAGCCCCAGGGCGCGCAGCACGGCATGTCGCGGGCGCCTCTCCTCAGCCAGAGCGAGCCCGAGGTTCACCACCAGGGCCGATCCGGTCAGGGCGACGAACAGGCTGAGGCCGGTGAAGATGCTTCGATCACTCTCGGCCCTCTTGATCAGCAGGTCGACGTCCTCGCGCTTGGCTTCCAGCACCTTCAAGCTCGGTCCGCCGGCCAGGCCTTGCAGGGCCTTCCTCACTTGTGGGGCCAGCTCATGGGCCCGGTCCAGCTCAGCCGGGCCTTGGCCGGGAACCGCCA
>VBEF01000103.1 GCA_005881275.1 Chloroflexota bacterium | reverse complement strand
TCGCGCGCACCGAACGAAAACGGGAGCGCCTGGCGAGGGAGAGACGCGGATCAGAAGCGAGCTGGACTAGAACAGCCGAGCTTCGCGCCTCGCCCATTGATGTCAGGGTCACGAATGCGCGACGGCCGACCGGATCCCGGACGATTGGCGTCACGTCGATGTAAAGCCTCATTCCGGGTTCCTTGAGGATCTGGGAGCCGGCCACGGGATCGTCGACCGAGAATCCAAACATGCCGGACACGGCGCCACTCAGGAGGCGGAAGAACTGGATGCCCATCGGCGTGATCGGCTCGAAGTAGCCCTGGAAAACGCTGCCTGAGAAGTAGACGCGAAGCTCCTTCTGGGGGTCGGGCGCATCTTCGGGCAAGGGATACAGCGTCGTGATCGGACGCGACTGGACGAGCCAGACATGCCGCTCCTGATCGAGCGCGAACTCGATGTCCTGCGGGGCGTTGAAGTGGCGTTCGACGCGATCCCCGAACTCCGCGAGGGTGAGCACCTCCTGGTCGGAGAGGACGGACCCCTGGCCGGCGACCGGGCGTTGGACCACCTGGTGGCTCGCGATGTCGACCGCGTAGTGGTCCGGGTCGACCGCTCCGGCGACCAGCTCTTCGCCGAGACCCGCGACCGCGTCGATCGCCGCGTGCCGGCGCTGTCCGGTGACGGGGTCGGCGGTAAAGAGGACGCCCGCCGCGGAGGCATCCACCATCTCCTGCACGACCACGGCAAGGCTGACCCTTGTGTCGTCGACGCCATTGGAACGCCGGTAGGCGACCGCTCGCTCGTTCCACAGCGACGCCCAGCAGCGGCGGATCGCGTCGAGGAGGCTCTCCTCGCCGGAAACGTCGAGGTAGCTGTCCTGCTGGCCCGCGAACGAAGCGCCGGGCAGGTCCTCGGCAGTGGCCGACGACCGCACGGCGACGCGCTCAGCGTCGAGTGCGGCGTATGCCTTGCGAGCGGCATTCGCGATCACGTCCGGCATCGGCGCGGCACGTAGCCGCTCGGCCGCCTCGGCCGGTCGTGCGGGGTCGACTCCCGCCGCCTCCGCGGCCAAGGCGTAGGCGCCAGTTGTCAGCACGAACCCATTCGGCACAGGAAAGCCGGCCCTTGCCAGGTCGCCGAGGTTTGCGCCCTTGCCGCCCGCGAGCGCTACAGCGCCGCGGTCGATCTCGGGGAGGTAGACCGTCAGCGGCGCCGCGCCGTTCACGATGGCCAGACTACTCGCCTCTCAACCGCCCTGGGATTCGAGTCCGTGTTGGCCCTTGATCCGCGCTCAGTTGGGGTTGGCCGCGGCCCCGGACATGTTCAACGTGGATGTGTCGGAATTCAGCCGCTATACCAGCCGGACTCTCGATCCGCCTCTGAAATATACTGCTGTCTCGCGTTCCCCTTGGCGGGCCTGTTCGAGGAGATGCACTGACAGCGACGCAGTCGGATCCCCTCGCCTTGACACGAGCGCTCCGGGTCACCGGGCTACGCGTTACCTACGGTCCAGTCGTCGCCGTTGACGGCATCGATCTCGACGTTCGCGAGGGGGAGATCTACGGACTTCTGGGTCCCAACGGTGCGGGCAAGACCAGCGCGCTGAGCGCCATCGAAGGTCTGCTGCGTCCAGCGGCTGGGGACATAGTGATCGGAGACATCGACGCCCGCGCTCACCGGCTGCAATCCAAGGCCCAACTTGGGGTCCAACTGCAGGCGACGAGCTTTCAGTCGAATCTGAGGCTGGTCGAGCTCGTGCGGTTGTTCGCCGGTCTCTACGGCGTCACCCTGTCTCCGGCGCAGATACGCGAACGCCTGGAAGAGATCGGTCTACAACACGATGCGTCCAAGCGCTTTCGGGAGTTATCGGGGGGTCAGCAGCAACGATTCTCGCTGCTGATCGCGACCATCCATGATCCCGCGCTGGTGCTGCTCGACGAGCCCACCGCGGGGCTCGACCCCCAAGCGCGGCGCCAGCTCTGGGACCGAATCGAGCGGTTCCGAAAAGAGGGGCGCAGCATCCTTCTCACGACCCACTCGATGGAGGAGGCGCAGGCGGTTTGTGATCGCGTCGCCATCATGGACCATGGCAAGATACTGACGGTAGGCACGCCGGCCGCTCTCATTGCAGCACATCGCGACGACCCTCAAGTCCGCCAGGCGGCGCACGGCGAGGTCACTCTGGAGGACGTCTTCATCGCGCTAACCGGACGGGAACTGCGTGACTGACGACGTAATCCTCCCCCACGGTCGCACGGTGGCGGCTCCCACCTGGTCGTCATCGCTCAAGGTTCTCGTCCGTGCAGATAGCAC
Source organism: Chloroflexota bacterium (assembly GCA_005881275.1). Taxonomy (GTDB): domain Bacteria; phylum Chloroflexota; class Dormibacteria; order Dormibacterales; family Dormibacteraceae; genus 40CM-4-65-16. The sequence continues at coordinate 2,476 of VBEF01000103.1, read as the reverse complement.
GGCTCAGGTGCGTACTTCTCTGTCTCTGGTGCTCACCTTTGCCCTTCCTCTGATCTTGTTGGTCGCCACTGGGCTCGGTAAGAACTCGGCGGTACTGGGCGGTCCCGCGTTCCGTATCAGCCTCGCGCTCACTGTGGGGCTGGTCTCGATCGGGACCGTCGGCTACTCGTTGGCGATCGCGCGCGACCGCGATACCGGCGTCTTTCAACGGCTGCGGGTGACACCGGCGCCGACCTGGACCATCATGGCCAGTCGCTGGATCGTGCAACTCGGCGCAGTTCTGGTCATGGCGATCGTGGTTCTCGTGGTCGCCGCCGTCTTCGTGGGTATCACGCTGCCCCCGCAGAACTACCTGTTCACAGTCTTGGTCGCGTTGCTCGGATCTGCCGTCTTCCTCAGCATTGGCCAAGCGATTGTGGGATTGATAGCTTCGGCAGACACGCTCAACGCGGCTGGCCGCCTCCTTTACGTACCCCTAATCGGACTCAGCCTGTTCGGAGACTCAGATCGGCTCGGAATGACGGTCGAGCTGGTGTCCCGCTGGTCTCCTGGCGGCTGTCTCGAGACGCTACTCTCGGCCGCCATGGGTGCGACTGCGTGGAGCGGTCAAAGCTGGGGTGCGCTCTTCGCCAGCTTCGGCTACACCGTCGTGTTCGCAGTGATTGGAATTCGCTGGTTCCGCTGGGTAGCTCACTGATATTGCCCTGGGTAGTAGAGCTCGATGTCGCCGGCATCGACTTCGCGACCGTTGATGTGGCCCGTTATGAACAGGCGCAGTCTGAAGCCGGCCCGACGCCGGACCCACCGCTGATTTGATTCCGCGCGCGACTCGTGGAGACGAGCCGTCACGCCCGCCAGCAGTCGAAGACCGACCAGCAGATCTCGTTTCGCAACCGCTGATCGTCCAGGACGAGTTCGCGAATCACATCCGGGAGCTCATCGCGCTGCCAACGGCACTCGAGCCTGCCGGCGCTCTCACCCTCCCGTCCCGGGGCCGCCGCACGCACGGCCTTGATCGCGTACGCCGCAGCACCAAGCTCGTGTGCGGCGACATGCGCCACCACTGCCGCCTGGCCGGCAGCATATGCGGCATGCCGAGCGGCTCCGCTCAACTCTCTTGCCGCAGCCATTGCATGGCCGCCCGCCGCCCGGGACTGAGACATCCTGATTTCGCCGCGTGCCCATGCCCGAATCTGCTCGATCGCCTCGCGGGGCCGCGGGTCCGAGGGTTGCACCGACTCGAAGTGGTGCAGAACGTGCTCCGCGCACGCGGCAGCCCAGAAAGCCAGGAGCCGATGGTCGGAGTCGGTAAGCGTCCCGCCACGGCGGATGGTGATGAAGCGGGGGTCGCGATCTTTCGGGAGGATCACTTCGTTTTCCTGCCGCTTACACTCGGGATGGCTGGTGACCCTCGATCGCCTACGTACAGTGGAAGTTCTGTGCCCTGAACGGGCTCCAGACCGTCTGGCGCTAGTCGTCCCTGGTGTGTGGCAGGGTGATCTTGATCACGCCTCCGGTGACGCCCTGGCAGGCCGGCAGTGTAGGGCAGATGCTTCGCACGGTGACGTAGAGGTTCCCGTCGGGCCCAATCGTGTCGCCGTACGGCAGCAGGAACGGGGCGCTCAAAAGCGTCGTGGCCTGACCGCTGCCCACGTTGTACTTGACGATGCTGCCGACGAAGAAATCAGGATCGATGGGGTTCGTCAGCGGACTCCCTGTGCCAAACATGTTCACGAAGTAGACGTTGCCGTGTCGGTCGCTGGTGCATCCGGTGATGTGCTTGAACAGCGCGTTGCTGAGCACTGTGAAGGACGTGCCTTGAACTTTGAGGACGCGCCCCGAAAGCTCGCCAACGAGCAGGCCGCCCCTGGTTCGAACGACGCAAGTTGGAACCGCGTCGGTAGGAAAGGCTCCGGCGGTGTCAAAGCGTGTGGGGTCGCGGAAAAGGATCCTGACCTTGCCTTCCTCGCTGACCCGGTCGAGCGTGTTGGTTCCGGAGTCAGCCACGTAGGCGCCCTCACCGGTGGCCATCAACCCGGTCGGATTGGAGTCGGCCTCCTGGTGAGCACTAGCAGGCAGACCGCTCGCGTAGTTGAAGTCAAACTCGCCCACCTTCGCTACCGTGTTCCACGTTCCGTTTCTGCGGACTGAGATCAACCGGCCGGCTTGAGCCTGGCCGAGAGCATAGGCAGCCGCAGAAAGAGTTGGCGGGGCCGGCACTTCCTGAGGCGTGACGCTGATCTGAGCCAGGATCCGCCCCTCGTCGCCGACTGACAGCCCGGACGGCCCTTCTGAGTCGAAGCCGCCTCTCGCCGTCTGCGAGAAGAGGCCGCCGACCAGGGTGGTTCGCACGCCGCCATCGATCCACGAGATCCGTCCGCTGGGGCCGATGCAGACAGTGCCTGCGTCAGGACCTCCGAAGAAGCAGTCGCTCGGATTCGTGCTTCCGTGTCCCGATTCCGTGACCAGCATTCGG
>VBEF01000076.1 GCA_005881275.1 Chloroflexota bacterium | reverse complement strand
AACCAACTTCCGCCTGCTCTGGATGGGCCAGGGAATCTCCGCCATCGGCGACGCCCTCGTCCCCGTCGCCCTCGCCTTCGCGACCCTGACCGTCGCCCACTCCGCCAGCGCCCTCGGCCTCGTCCTCGCGACCTCCACCGTCGCCCGCGTCATCTCCCTCCCGATCGGCGGCGTGTGGGCCGACCGCCTCCCCCGCCAGCGCGTCATGCTCGCCTCCGACATCATCCGCGGCCTCGTCCAGGCCGCGGTCGCCGTCCTCCTCCTGACCCACACCGCCCACCTGTGGCACCTCGTCCTCACATCCGCGGTGTTCAGCTTCGCCGGGGGCTTCTTCCAACCCGCCTCGACCGCCCTCACCCCGCAGACCGTCAACCCGGAAAAACTGCTGCAGGCGAACGCCCTCATGGGACTCTCTCGCAGCGCGACCTGGGTCATCGGGCCCGCGATCTCCGGCGTGCTCGTCGCGACCGTCGGGCCGGCGTGGTCCTTCGTCATCGACGCAGCCACCTTCGCGGTCAGCACCATATCCCTCGCCGTGATGACGGTTCCGCCACTGACAGGGATCGAGCGCAAGAATTTCTGGACCGACCTCGTCGACGGCATCCGCGCCGTGGCCGTGCGGAGGTGGTACCTCCTCAACCTCGGCGCGCACGCGATGTGGAACTTCGCCTTCGCCGCGTTCATGGTCGCCGGGCCGATCGTGGCTCGCGACCACCTCGGCGGCGCAAGAGCGTGGGGCTTCATCGCCGCTTCGATGGGCGTCGGATCGATCGTCGGCGGACTCATCGCGCTCCGCGTCATGCCGCGGCGGCCGCTCATCATCGGCAACCTTGCGCTGACGCTGACCGCGCTGCAGCTTCTCGCCACGGCTGTTCCCGAACCAACGATCGTGATCATGGCCGCGTGCGTCATCGGCGAGGCCGGGTTCATGTTCCTGAACGAGATCTGGTTCTCGACGATCCCGCAGCTGCTCCCCTCCGATCTCCTGGCCCGCGCGACGTCCTTCGACTGGCTGGTCTCGATCATCTCCATGCCGCTCGGATTCGCGGTCACAGGCCCGGTGGCGGATCACATCGGAATCCGCACCACGCTGATCGCGGCCGCGCTCATCATGGTCGTGCCCTGCATCCTCATCGTCCTGGTGCCAGGCGTGCGCCACGTCAAGCGCACGCCCGAGGGCCGCATCGTCTTCGAAGGCGCCGTCTAGCTCGGCACGGTCACCTGGTCCGGACGGCGGGTCTCCCGTTCGTCGCGGGCTGCCTGTGGGGTGTCTTCTCGAGGATCTCGCGCACCACGTACGTCGGTTTCGACTGCGACTCCTGGTACATGCGGATGGAGAGGCCGATCAGGATGAACTGAACCCCGACGATGGCCAGGACGACGGACAGCAGAAGCAGCGGGTTGTTGTGCGCGTACACGTACGGAGGCATCACCTTCTGCAGGATCACGATCGCGGCGAGGACGAGCGCGACCGCCCACATCGCGAAGGCGGCAAACCCAAAGAGGTACAGGGGCTGGGTCGAATGGCTGCCCAGCAGCTTGACCGTGACCAGGTCGAGCATGACCCGTGACGCGCGGGTGAACGAGTGCTTCGACTTGCCGTAGGTCCGAGGGCGGTGGTTGACCGGCAGCTCGGTGATCCGCGCACCGATCATCGCGGCGAACACGGGGATGAAGCGATGCATCTCGCCGGAGAGCTTCACGTCGTGGATGACCTCGCGGCGATACGCCTTCAGCGTGCAGCCGAAGTCGCTCAGCTGGACGCCCGTGACGCGCGCGATGACCCAGTTGGCGATCTTCGAAGGGATCACACGACTCGCATCGTCACGCCTGTCCCGGCGCCAGCCGCTGACCACGTCATAGCCCTCGTCGATCTTCTGCAGGAGGTGCGGTATATCGTGCGGGTCGTTCTGCATGTCGCCGTCAAGGAAGAGGAGCACCGCGCCACGGCTGTGATCGATCCCCGCCTGCACTGCGGCCGTCTGGCCGAAGTTGCGGCGAAAGCTCACGACTCGGACCCGTGCGTCACGAGATGCGGTCTGACCCAACTTCTCCGTAGTGCCGTCACGGCTTCCGTCGTCGATGTAAAGCACCTCGAACGAGGTGCCCAGGGCCGCAAGCACCCCCATCAGCTCGCGATGCAGCGGCTCCACGCTGTCGACCTCGTCGTAAACGAGCACGACCACCGAGACGTGCGGCGTATCCGTGGGGGCCTGGCGGGCCATGCCGCGGATTATGCCTTGATAAGCTCCCCCTCCGATGACCGTCGGAGCCGCTCGAATTGGCGTTGCAGAACGCGAGCAGGCGAGGGGCGAGGCTTGGTGGATGTTCGCCGCGGTGCCCATGCTGACCGCGGCGATCGGATTCACGTGGATGCTGCGCGAGATGCTCCAGCGCGCGTACGGCATGACCGGCGAGGCCTGGGACCTGGCCTATGACCAGCAGGTCATCTGGAACATCGCGCAGGGCCATGGGTTTTATACGAGCTTTGCCCGCGGTGACTTTCTCGGCATCCACCTCGAGCCCATCTTTGTGTTGCTGGCCGCGATCGAAAAGTTTTGGCCCAGCCCGACCGTGCTGCTCATCTTCGCGTCGGCCGGACTTGCAGCCGCCGCACCGGCTGCCTATCTCTTTTTCCGCGCCATCCTGCCGGCCGGTCGCGCCGAGTCGCCGTGGCTTGCCGTGGCCCTTGCGGCGCCCATACCTTTCTGGGCCGCCACACAGGAGGCGGCGCGCGATTTCTTCCACCCCGAGAACTTTGCGCTCGCGTTCGCATTGCTTGCGGCGTGGGCGGGGATTCGCGGCCACAGGGTCGCCATGTGGGCCCTGTGCGTCCTCACTCTGACCTGCAAGGAGGATCAGGTCTACACGGTTGGAGTGCTCTCCATTGTGATGCGGGTCCATGGCGCGCCGGAGATCAAGAGACATTGGCGCTTCATCCTCTATCTGGCGGGCGCGTGGTTCCTCATCGCGACGGGCATCGTGCAGCAGCACTTTCACCACTTCGGCTACACGGACTTCGTTTCCTACCGCTGGCTCGTCGGCCTCGACCCCAACATGCCGGTCTCACCCCTCGCTGTCGCGCAGGAGCTTGGGCGACCTGATGCGCTCGCGATGCTGGCCGCGATCGTCGCGTCGATGTTCGCGCTGCCGCTGCTGGCGCCGCGGTGGTTGCTCCTGGCGGTCCCGCCCTACCTCGCCAACGCGCTGAGCGGCCACAACCCGCAGAACGACCTGCACCTGCACTACGTCCTTCTCCTCATGTTTCCGCTCATCGTGGCCGGTGGCCTTGGCGCGAGGGAGCTCCTCCGCAGACGGTCCTTCAAGCCCGCGCTGGCGCTCGCGGTCGTTCTGCCGGCGCTGCTGCTGGGCTGGGGAACCGGACGCTTTCCTCCCGCCCTGTACGCCGACGAGAGCCTGTACGACAGACCCAACTCAGTCGCGCAGCTCCAGGCTGCGACGACGGTGATCCCCTCGGATGCGCCGGTGAACGCCGACGCCGGTTTGACCGTCTGGCTCGCCAACCGGCACACGATCAACGACTTCCCGGACATGCTCGACGGATCGAGCTACGTCGTGATCGATCAGAACACGTTCCTGGGCGCCACCACGAGCAAGGCCAAGCGCCAGCAGGCCCTCGATGGGCTCGCCGCCGGCGGACGCCGGCTGCTCTACGACGACGGCCGGTTCCAGATCTGGAGCCCGGTCGGGGACTAGTGCGTTATCAGTAGATAACTCCTCCCCACGCAGTGGGGACGTGTCCGGCGAAGCCGGACGGAGGGGCCGGAGGGGCCAGGTCGTACCCTTAACGGTTACCTATGGCGAGTGCAATTTCGGTTCGCGAGCGTCTCGATCGGCTTTTCCAGCAGCGGATCGTGATCTTCGACGGATCGATGGGGGTGATGCTGCAGCACAAGGGCCTCAGCGACGAAGACTTTCGCGGCGAGCGCTTTCGCAACCATCCCCAACCCTTGCGCAACAACAGCGATGTGCTCTGCCTGACCCAGCCCGAGATCGTGAGCCAGGTGCATCGCGAATACCTGGACGCAGGCGCGGACATCATCACGACCAACACATTCACCGCCACGCGCGTCTCCCAGGCCGATTACGGTCTCGAGAAGTTCGTTTACGAGATGAACCTCACCGGTGCACGCCTGGCACGCGAGGCCGCCGATGCATTCGAAAACCGCTTCGTGGCGGGATCGCTCGGTCCGACCAACGTCACCCTGTCACTGTCACCTCGAGTCGACGATCCGTCGTATCGCGATGTCACGTTCGATGAGCTTCGCGACGGCTACGCGGAGGCAGCCCGCGCGCTGAAGGAAGGCGGCGTCGACATCCTCCTCATTGAGACCATCTTCGACACGCTGAACGGCAAGGCCGCCATCGCCGCGGTGAAGGAAGTCGCGCCCGAGATTCCGCTGTTCGTCTCGGTCACGATCGTCGACCGAAGCGGGCGCAACCTCTCCGGCCAGACCGTCGAGGCCTTCTGGACATCGGTCGAGCACGCGCAGCCGTTCGCCGCGGGCGTCAACTGCTCCCTCGGCGCCAGCGAGATGCGGCCCTACGTGGAGGCAATGTCCCGTGTCGCGCCCATCTACGTGACCTGCTACCCGAACGCCGGCCTGCCCAACGCCTTCGGCGGGTACGACGAGCAGCCCCCGACGACGAGCCGCCTCCTGAAGGAGTTCGCCGAGGCCGGCTTCCTCAACGCCGCGGGCGGATGCTGCGGCACGGGCCCCGAGCACATTCGGCAGATCCGAGAGGCGATGGCCGGTATCCCGCGGCGTCAGCTACCCAGGAGAGACCCGCGGCCGCGCTTCAGCGGTCTCGAACCTTTCGAAATCGGTCCCGACTCGGGCTTCGTGGTGATCGGCGAGCGCACCAACGTCACCGGCTCGATCCGATTCCGCCGCCTCATCGAATCGGGCGACTTCGCCGGGGCGGTCCAGGTCGCGCTCGACCAGGTGCGCGGCGGGGCGAACATGCTCGACGTCAACATGGACGCCGACCTCCTCGACTCGGAGGCGGCCATGGTGCGGTTCCTCAACCTCATCGCCACGGAGCCCGAGATCGCCCGGATCCCCGTGATGGTCGACAGCTCTAAATTGACCGTCCTCGAGGCCGGCCTCAAGTGTCTCCAGGGCAAGGGCGTGGCCAACTCGATCAGCCTCAAGGGCGGCGAGGAGTCCTTCCTCGAGCAGGCACGGCTGGTGCGCAAGTACGGAGCGGCCGCTGTGGTGATGGCGTTCGATGAGACCGGCCAGGCGGACACGTTCGAACGCAAGGTGGAGATCTGCGGCCGCGCGTACAGGCTTCTCACCGAGAAAGCCGGCTTCGAGCCCGAGGACATCATCTTCGACCCCAACATCCTGCCCATCGCGACCGGCATCGAAGAGCACGCCCGCTACGCGAAGAATTTCATCGACGCGACGCGCGAGATCAAGAAGCGATTCCCCGGGGTCCACGTGTCCGGTGGAGTCTCCAACCTTTCCTTCTCGTTCCGCGGCAACGACCGCGTGCGGGAGGCGATCCACTCTGCCTTCCTCTACCACGCGATCCGGGGGGGCCTGGACATGGGCATCGTCAACGCGGGCCAGCTGGTCGTCTACGAGGACATCCCGAAGGACCTGCTCGAGATGGTCGAGGACATCATCTTCGACCGCCGTCCCGACGCTACCGAGCGCCTCGTCGAATTTGCGAAGTCCGTGTCCGGTGCCGGATCCAAGCGCGAGGTCGACCTGACGTGGCGCGAGGGTTCGGTCGAGGAGCGTCTGAAGCACGCGGTTCTGCACGGCGAGGTCGCGTACATAGAGAAGGACGCGGAAGAGGCTCGGGTCAAATACGGCAAGCCGCTGCTCGTGATCGAGGGCCCGCTGATGGACGGGATGAAGGTCGTGGGCGACCTGTTCGGCGCCGGCAAGATGTTCCTGCCACAGGTGGTCAAGAGCGCCCGCGCAATGAAGCGCGCGGTCGCCTACCTCGAGCCGTTCATGCAGGCGGAGAAGGAGGCCGGCGGGAGCCAGCACGTGCGCGGCAAGCTGGTCCTCGCGACGGTCAAAGGCGACGTGCACGACATCGGCAAGAACATCGTCGGCGTCGTGCTCGCGTGCAACAACTACGAGGTCCACGACCTGGGTGTGATGGTGCCCGCGGACAAGATTCTCGACACCGCGATCGAGCTGGGCGCGGACGTGGTCGGACTCTCCGGGCTCATCACCCCTTCGCTGGACGAGATGGTCGTGGTCGCGAAGGAGATGACGCGGCGCGATTTCAGCATCCCGCTGCTGATCGGAGGCGCGACAACGTCGAAGCAGCACACGGCAGTGCGCATCGCGCCGGCGTACGACGGCACGACCGTTCACGTGCTGGACGCATCGCGGGTCATCGGCGTGGTGTCCGATCTTCTCGACACCGATCGGCGCCTGACGTTCGAGCGCGACAACGCTGCCCTGCAGGACAAGCTTCGCGCGCAGCACACGTCGTCGCGTCGCCCGCTGCTCGCTCTGGACGAGTCGCGCGCCAGGAGGATGCTGCTGACGTTCGATGATCTGCCAGGTCCCCCGTTCGCCGGGAGGAAGGTGATCGAGCCAGAGCTCGCCGAGCTGCGCGAGTACATCGACTGGACCTTCTTCTTCCACGCCTGGGAGCTCAAGGGCAAATACCCTGCCATCCTCGACAGCCCGTCGCAGGGCGCGGCGGCGCGGGAGCTCTTCGGCCACGCCCAGGAGCTGCTCGACGAGATCCAGGCCAGGCGGTGGCTGCAGGCGCGAGGCGTCTACGGTTTCTGGCCGGCGCGGGCAGACGGCGACGACATCGCGCTCGACAACGGCGTCCGCTTCCCGATGCTTCGGCAGCAGGTCGACCACGGCGACGACAAGCCGTACCTTTCGCTCGCGGACTTCATCGCCCCGGCCCACGATCACATCGGGGCCTTCGCCGTCACGGCGGGCCTCGGGGTGGATGAGCTTGCCGGCCGATTCACGGCCGACCACGACGACTACCGCGCGATCATGGTCAAGGCTCTGGCCGACCGCCTGGCCGAAGCCTTCGCCGAGTACCTCCACGAGCTCGTGCGGCGCTCGTGGTACGAGACCGGGCCGAGGCTGTCCAGCGAGGAGCTCATCGGCGAGAAGTACCGGGGCATCCGGCCCGCGTTCGGCTACCCGGCCTGTCCGGACCATTCCGAGAAGCACACGCTTTTCGATTTGCTCGATGCCCGCGCGATAGGCATGAACCTGACAGAGTCAGGCGCAATGACGCCCACGGCGGCCGTCTCCGGAGGCCGAGCGCTGGCTGCGCCCCAACCTGGCCTATGACGAATAATCGCTAACCCTCCAAACGGACGCCGCGCGCGAAGTGGACCGGAGGCTGATGCTGGTGCGCCTGGATGAACGCGGTCGGGTCGACGAAGCGGTAGGGAAACGCCGGATACCCAGAACACGACGATGGTGGCAGGGCGCCGTTCCACGCGTGCGACTCGAAGTCGCCGTTGAAGACCGCGAAATGCAGATGCGTGCGGCTGCCCATGTCCGCGACGTCGGCGAACGCCTGACCTCTCTTGACCGGCGTGCCGACGCCGAACCCGGAGCGCAGCCAGACGTGCCAGTACTGCGTGATGACGACACCCGCGCTGGTTTGATGCCGAATCAGGACGCCCCCGCGAAACGTCGGGTCGGTCTGATACCCGACGATGACGCCGTCACCGGCGGCCACCACAGGCTGGATGCCCGTCTGCACGTCCGCCCCGGTATGCAGCCACACCGCGCCCGATGGGCAAGCTCGCAGCGGCACGCCGTTGCAGTACCGCCACTGGCTTCCAAAGCCGAGGCAGTGCGGCGACCATGTGGGAAGCGGGTACTGGAAGACATCGGCCGCGGCCGGCGCCGCGGCTGGGGGAGGCGGCGGCGAGCCACTCGCGCCGGGTGGTTGCACGGCGACCGACAACATGGTCACGAGACAGAGGGCCCCGCAAAGCAAACCAGGGTCAGGGTACGCCGCGGGTAGCGCGTTGGACAGGCCGTGAAGGCGATTGTCGGGCTCAGCTGATGTCGACGATGACGTTCTTGAGCTCCGTGTAGAGGTCGAGCGCGTAAGGGCCTAGCTCACGCCCCCATCCGCTTTGCTTGTAGCCTCCCCATGGCGTGACCGCGTCGACGATGTGGTAGCAGTTCACATAAACGGTGCCCGCCTTGAGCGCATGCGCCACGCGATGGGCGCGGCTCACGTTCTCCGTCCAGACACCGGCCACCAATCCGTAGATCGTGCTGTTCGCCTTCGCGACCAGGTCGTCCTCGTCGCTGAACGGGATCGCGGCGACCACCGGCCCGAAGATCTCCTCGCGCGCGATACGCATCTTGCCGTCGACATCGGCGAACACGGTCGGTTCCACGAAGTAGCCGGAGTCGAGGCCGCCGGGCCTGTGGCCGCCCGCCAGGAGCCGCGCGCCTTCCTGGCTGCCGGTTCGGATGTAACCGAGCACGCGCTCCATCTGTGTCTTCGAGACGAGCGGTCCCATCTGCGTCACCGGGTCGATGCCTGGTCCGATGCGCGCTTCCTTCACGGTCTGGACCAGCTGGTCCAACGCCTGGTCGTACACCTTTTCTTGCACGAACAGCCGCGATCCCGCCGAGCACACCTGGCCCTGGTTGAAGAAGATGCCGAAGAACACGCCCGACACCGCCTTCGTCAGGTCGGCGTCGGCGAACACGATGTTGGGCGACTTGCCACCGAGCTCGAGGCTGACGCGCTTCAGGTTGCTCTCCGCTGAGGCCTTGGCGATCAGCTTGCCCACCTCGGTCGAGCCCGTGAATGCGATCTTGTCGACGTCCGGATGCGCGGCCAATCGCGCGCCGGCCGTCTCGCCTCGACCGGGCACGACGTTCAGGACGCCAGCTGGCAGCTCCGCTTCCTGCAGCAGCTCGGCCAGCAACAGCGCGCTGAGTGGCGTCTCTTCGGACGGCTTGAGCACCACGCTGTTGCCGCAGGCCAGCGCGGGCGCGATCTTCCACGCGGCCATCAGGAGCGGAAAGTTCCAGGGGATGATCTGGCCGACGACCCCGATGGGTTCGCGCAGCGTGTAGCTCAGGTAGTTGCCCGGCAGCGAGATCTGTTGCGTGGCGCCGTCCAGCTTGGTGACCCATCCTGCGTAGTAGCGGAACGTGGCGGCGGCCAGGGGCGCGTGGAAGAGCAGCGCGTCGTTGATCGGCATCCCGTTGTCGAGGGTTTCGAGCTGGGCGAACTCGGTCGCCCGCTCCTCGATCATGTCGCCGACCTGCCAGAGAACCTTGGCCCGCTCCGAGGGCGGCAGGTCGCGCCAGGTGCCTCGGTCGAACGAGGCGCGCGCCGCCGCCACCGCGCGGTCGATGTCGTCCGCTCCGCCCTCGGCGACTTTCGCCAGCACCTCGCCGGTGGCCGGGTTGAGGGTCTCGAATGTCTTGCCGCTCGCGGCCTCGACCCAACGCCCCCCGATGAAGAGCTTTTTCGGCTGGCCCTTGAGAAACGCGGCGATTTCCAGGTCTTCGGCGATCGCCATGGCAGCATCCTACGCGTCCCAATACCGCGCTAGGCTGTGCGGCGTGTTGATGGAGGTCACCTGCCGGTGTGGCTGGGTGACGCGTGGATCGAAGTCCGAGGTCGTCGAAAACGTGCGCGAGCACGGACTCTCGGCGCACCGGCTGCAGGTCACTCCGGACGAGGTGCGCGCGATCTGGCGCGCCGTGAGCGAGACCGCCGGCGACCGGAATGGCGCGAAGAAGTAGGGCCCGAACCGAGACGCTGGCCTGACAGAGGCATCCGAGCGGGCGCGCCGATGGGGCATCCTGCCCGCCTATCACGGCTGGCAGGGCGACGTCGTCCGCACCTCGCCCGAGGCCGAGCAGGCGATCCTCGCCGCCATGGGGGCGACGAAGGACCGCCCACCGCGCCTTCGCCGACCGCCGCTCGCTGACGATCCGTGCCATCCGGCGCCGGAGCGCACCTGGGGTTGGGCGGTGCAGCTTTACGCGCTGCGGTCGCGCGAAAGCTGGGGCGTCGGCGACTTCGCCGACCTACGCCGCTTCGGCCGCTGGTCGCGACGAGCAGGCGCGTCGCTCATCCTGCTGAACCCGCTCGGCGCGCAGACGCCGACGCATCCCTATCAGCCCTCCCCGTACTACGCATCGACGCGTCGGTTCCGCAACGTCGTCTACCTGCGGGTTGAAGAGGTACAGGGCGCGGAGGGCATCGATCTCTCAGCGGAGCGCGAAGCGGCGCAACGGCTCAACGCGGAGCGGATCATCGATTACGACCGGGTGTTCGAGCTCAAGTCGAAGGCGCTCGAGAAGATCTTTCGCGTCGCACCCGAACCCGACGGCCTGGCTTCATTCGCGCGCCGCCAGGGCGAGGCGCTGCGCGACTTCGCGACGTTCAACGCGGTATGCGAGATACACGGCCCGGCCTGGAGGAGCTGGCCGCAGGACATCGGGCGTCTCGACCCAGACCGCGTCGCGTACCACCAGTGGCTGCAGTTCCATGCCGACCGGCAGCTCGCGCGAGCCTCTCACGAGATCGGCCTCATCACCGACGTCCCCGTCGGATTTGCGTCCGACGGTTTCGACGCGTGGCGCTGGAGGGACTACATCTCGCCAGGGATGCGCGTCGGCGCGCCGCCGGATGAGTTCTTCCGCGACGGACAGGACTGGGGCCTGCCACCGCTCAACCCGTGGAAGCTCAGCCAGGCGCAATGGATGCCGTTCATCGAAGCGATCCGCACCGCCGGGCGCCACGCCGCGGGCATCCGCCTCGACCACGTGATGGGCCTGTTCCGGCTGTTCTGGATTCCGGACGGTATGGACGCAGCGCAGGGTGCGTACGTCCGCTATCCCGCTTCGACGCTGCTGTCCCTGCTCGCCAACGAAAGTCGCCGCGCCCGCGCGTTTGTGATCGGCGAGGACCTCGGCCTTGTTCAACCGGTCGTGCGCAAGCAGCTCAAGCAGAAGGGTTCGCTTTCCTACCGCCTCGTCTGGTTCGAAGGCTCGGAGCCGGGACGCTGGCCACACGACGCGGTTGCCGCGGTGGGCACACACGACCTGCCGACCATCGCGGGGATCTGGACGCGCAGCGAGCCCGAGCACCGGCTGCACCACCTGCGCCAAAAGCTTGTCGACCTGACGCATCTACCCGACGAGACTCCAGCCGTCGATGTGGCGATCGCCACCTACCGATACCTCGCCCAGGGCAAGCCGCGAATCGTCCTCGTGCAGCTGGAAGACGCGCTTGGTGTGCACGAGCGGCCGAACGTCCCGGGCACAATCGACCAATTCCCGAACTGGCGTCTGGCGCTGCCGGTCAGCGTCGAAGACATCGAAAGCGCCGATGGGGTCACGCGGATCGCCAGTGAGATGAAGGCGGCGGGACGATGAGCGCCTTCGCTCCCGTCGGCAACGGCCTTGTCCTCTGTTATGTCGTGGCGCGGCCGAACGAACGGCTGGCCTACGTGCGCGGCAGCAACGTGGTCCGGCTCATTTCCGGCGAAAGCGAGACGCGCGTGGCCGCGATCGGGGACGAGATCGAGGTCGCCGCTCGCGGCGACGGGTGGCCGCTCGAGTTCGACCCGCCGCCGCTGGGCGGCGCCACCAGGGCGGCAATCGTGGAGCGCATCGCCGAGCTCGGGGATCGCGGTGCGATCGCTGACGTCTACGCGCGCAGCGTGCTCGTGATCGCGCAGCATCAGACGCGAGCAGGCGGGTTCCTCGCGCCGGACGGACAGGACGTCCTGCTCGCACACGCGCTCGACGTGTGCGGTGAGCGCGGCGCGGCCGAGGCATTCTTCGAGTGGGCTCTGACCAATCGCCGGATGGACGGCAGGTTGATGTGGGGCCTGGAGCAGCATCTGCGATTGGCCTACGGGAGCGAGCTGCGCGGGAGGTTCGAGGCCTTGAGCGAGCGTCCAGCGTCGCAGCCGCTCGACTTGCCGAAGCCTCCAAGCGGTGCGATTCGCGCCGCCCTCGAGCGCCGGTCGGAGCTCGATCTCTTCGTCAACGAAGAAGGCATCGATCTCGCCACGCATGCGAGGTTCCTGATCTCCATTCACGCCCTCATCCCAAAGGTGCGCGGTGGCGAGGATTTCTTTTTCGAGCATCAGGCGGATGTGCAGGGCATCCGCCGGGCTCGCGCGCTCTACGGCGGCGCGTTTCACGGCGGCCTCACCGCCCGCGGCCATGATCCGGGTCGTGAGGTTGAGGTGCGGCCGGACCTGCGACCCACCACGATCGCGGTGGAGCCGGGCGGCGCGGGCCGCTACAAGATCAAGGTCACAACGGGATCAGGCAGCCTGTGGGCTTCGGACTCTGACCCGCGCATCGGCGGCCAGGAGTTCGCCTTGGCTTTGGATCCCGACCCGCCGGACTGGACACGCGACGCGGTGATCTATCAGCTGATGGTCGACCGGTTCGCGCGCCCCGACGGCGACCTGCCGAGGCCCGGTTCATCAACCGCTCTGTACGGAGGCACGCTCGACGGCGTGCGCGCGCACCTGAATCACATCGCGAGCGTTGGCTGCAACACGATCTGGCTGACGCCGATCCACAAGACGCCCTCCCACCACGGCTATGACCATGAGGACTTCTTCCAGGTCGAGGAGCGATACGGCGGTGAGTCCGCGCTGAAACAGCTGATCGATGCGGCGCACGCCCGGGGCATGCGCGTGCTGCTCGACTTCGTGCCGAACCACACGGGTCGCGGTCATCACCTGTTCCGAGACGCGATCAATCACGGCGGCGACGCTGCGGACTTCTACCGATTCTGGCAGTGGCCTCATTACTACCGCTGCTTCTACGACGTGATCTCCCTGCCCGAGATGGACACCGGCAGCCGCCGCGTGCAGGACTACCTGGTCGACGCAGCCCGACACTGGGTTACCGAGTACGGGGCGGACGGCGTGCGGTGCGACCACGCGGTCGGCGTGGACCCCTCGTTCTGGGTCGAGCTGCGGCGAGGGCTGCGCGAGGTCAAGCCCGACGCTCTCGTGCTCGCCGAGGCAACCGGCCAATTCGCCTGGCTCGCCCGCTACGCGGGACGAATCGACGCGATCTTCGATTTCGATTTCGCTCACGTCGTCAGGGACACGTTCGCGCGCGGCAGCATGAAGCTCGCGGATTTTGCTGCCTGGCTGGACGCCCACGACGACGCGTTTCCAGGTCTCGCCCTCGCCACGCTGCTCGACAACCACGACATGAACCGCTTTCTGTGGATGGCGGGCGGCGACGCCCGGCGCCTGAAGCTGGCGGCGACCCTGCTGATGACGCTGCCCGGCATGCCGGTCATCTATTACGGGACCGAGGTCGGCCTGACCCAGCGGCACGACGGCGTGACGGAGAACGCGGAGGCCCGCCTGCCGATGCTGTGGGGCGACGACCAGGACAAGGACTTGCTCTCCTTCTTCCAGCGGCTGGGCCGTCTGCGACGCGAGTCGGCCGCGCTCCGCCGCGGCTCGAGACGCACGCTGGGCGCCGACGGCGATGTGCTCGTTTATGAGCGCGTGTTGGGCGAGGAGCGGATGGTCGTGACGCTCGACGTCAAAACGTTAAGCGGGACGGTCGTCGACGGCTCCGGTCGCGATCGCCTTCGCCAGGATGATGTACTCGGCGTGGGCCCAGACTAGGGGCCGAGCCGACCCGGTGGGTTTCGGATCAGCCCTTCACGCCGCCGACGGTCAATCCGGCCCGAAAGTATCGCTGCAGCCCGAGGAACAGCGCCATGACCGGGATCGAAACGATCAGCGACGCCGCGGCGAAATAACCCCAGGGCACCCGGTAGTCGTTCTGGAGGCCCCACAGTCCGACCGGCACTGTGTACGTGTTCTCGTCGAGCAGAAGGACGGATGCCATCACCCACTCGTTCCATGCGGTGAGGAACATCAGCAGCGCCGTGACCGCGAGCGCCGGGATCGAAAGGGGAAGGATGATGCGCCAGAACGCCTGCGTCACGGAGCACCCGTCGATGAGGGCCGCCTCGTCCAGCTCGCGCGGGATCGTGTCGAAGTAGCCCTTCAAGTTCCACGTGCAGAAAACGAGCGCGACCGACATGTAGGCGAGGACCAGGCCGAAAGGCGATCCGACCAGGCCGATCGTCTTGAGGATCAGGTAGATCGGGATCAACGCGAGGACGGAGGGAAAGGCCTGAATCGCGAGCAGCAATATCAACGTCATCTGCTTGCCGGCGAAACGAAAACGAGACAGCGCGTACGCGCCCGTCGCCGAGCCGATGAGGCCCGCCACCATCGTGCCCACCGACACGCCCAGGCTGTTGCGGAGCCATGAGGGGAATGGAATCTGCGTGAAGATGTAGGCGAAGTTGTCGAGCGTGGGATGGTCAGGCCACAGGCTCAACGTCAGCGTGTAGAGGGACTGGCCCGGCCTGAAGGCTGCTTGGACGACAAAGAAAGCCGGGAACAACGCGAAGATCACCATCGCGCTCAGGAAGACGTAGAGGAGGGCCGGCACCCCAAATCGCGCGAGGATTCTCACCGACCCTCCTCGCGGACCAGGCCGCTGAACCGGAGGCTTCCCAGCGTGACGCCGAACAGCATCACGAAGATCACGACCGCGAATGCAGCGATGTAACCGAAGTTGAACAGCTGAAACGCCTCGCGGAATGCGTACACCATCACGAACTCGGTCGCGCCCGGCTTGGCCGCGCTCTCAAACGGGCCGCCGGTCGTGATCAGGTAAGCCGTGTTCAGCGTGTTGAAGGTGAGGATGGCGCTGAGCACCGTCGCCGGGAGGATGGCGGGGCGCAGCAGCGGGAGGGTGATGCGCCAGAACTTGCGCCACGCGCCGGCGCCGTCCACCGCGGCCGCCTCATAGAGCTCGCTGGGGATGCTCTGCAGCGCCCCGAGGATGACGACCATGAAGAACGGGTAAGACATCCATAGGTTCGCCAGGACGATGGAGGCAAACGCCCAGTTGGGATCCGTCAGCCACGGCAGGCCGGCTTGCGGGCCAGCGACCACCCGGTACAGCTGGTTGAGCGTGCCGAACTCGCCGTTGAAAAAGAACTTCCACACCAGCGCCGTGATGTAGCTGGGGACGGCCCACGGCACGATGAGCGCCACGCGCCAGAAGGCCTTGAAGCGGACGGCGGGATGGTTGAGCGCAAGCGCCGCCAGCATCCCGACGCCGAGAAACAATGGAATGCAGATGGCGACGAAAAGAAAAGTCTTTCCGAGGACGATGAAAAAGTCGGCGTCGAAGGTCTTGAGCAGGCTCTGGTAGTTGGTCAAGCCGATGAACGAGTAACGGCGGAAGTGGTAGAGGTTCTGGTTCGTCGCTGAGATGAAGACGTTGTAGAGGATCGGATAGAAGCTGATCAGGCCGACCCCGATGATCATCGGGGACAGGTACACGAGCGTCGTTGCCGCTCGAACCCGATACATGTGTCAGCCGGTGGAGGGCGGCATTGCCTGCCGCCCTCCAACACGGGGCACGCAGCCCCCGGTCATTCGCTTACTTCAGCTGGGCGACGTTTTTCTCGGCCGCGGACTGCGCAGCTGTCAGCGCGGCGTCAACGGATTGCTTGCCTGTCCACACCGCCTCGAGCGCCTTGGCGACGGGGTCCCAAAGGGCGGACATGAAAGGGGTGTTCGGCAGCGGCACGCCGTTCTTCACCTGAGCCCCAAAACCGGCAATGTCGGGGATGGCCTGGACCTTGGGGTCGGCCAGGGCCAGCTTGTTCGCCGGGATCTCCTTGGTCGCGAGGACCATGGTGGCCTGGTTGGCCTGGTTGGAGAAGAACTTCATGACATCGACGGCCAGGGCCGGGTTCGAGGAGGTCGCGCCAAGCATCAGCGTCTTGACCCCGACGAAAGGCGACGCCGCCTTCCCGGCTGAGGTGAACTTCGGCAGGGTGGCAAAGCCGTAATCGACGCCGGCCTTGCCGTAGTCGGCGACCGACCATGGGCCGTTGATGATCATCGCCGCCTTTCCTTCCTTGAAGAGCGTGTCCGCGATCCCGTAGTCAACGCCCGCGGGCATCGCGCCTTTGAAGCTGGCGACGTAGTTGAAGCCAGCCTTGGTGCCGGTGGTGTTCAGCCCGACCGTGCCGTCGGCCTTGACGTAGAAGCCGCCCGCGCCGTAGATCCACGGGGCCTGGAAGTACGCGTCCTTCGGGTTCCAGACCACACCGTAGCTCCCCGGGTGGCTCTGGCTGTAGCTCTTCGAGAACGTGACGAGGTCGTCGGTCGTCTTCGGGATCTGGTCGGTGGTGATCAGCTTCTTGTTGTAGAGGAGGGTGATCGCCTCCACCGTCTCAGGGATGCCATATGTCTTGCCTTCGAACGTGGCGGCGTCGACGGCCGCCTGGCTGAACTGCGCGTTCATGTAGTCCTTGTTCGCGTAGGCGTCGATGGGTTTGATGGCTTCGAGCTTTACCCACTTCCCGATCTGGTCATCCACCCACGCGACGATGTCCGGTCCCTGGCCCGCTCCCGCCGCCGCGGTCACCGCGTCGGTGAGGTTGACCTTGTGGACGAGGTTGATCGTGACGTTCGGATAGAGCTTGGTGTACTGGTCGTAGATGGCCTTCTTGGCGTCGAGGTAGCTGCCCTCGTAGCCGTGCCAGACCGTGATCGTGCCGCTGCGATTCACCGTGGTCGTCGTATTGGTGTTTTCGGAGCCGCCGCAGGCCGCCACCACCATGGCCGCCATGGCGACGAGCGCAACGCCCACCGACCTACCCCATCGATTCAACGCCATCGAGTCGTTCCTCCTTAGCTGCCGCGATCCTCCCCGCCACCCCGCTCGGGCGCGGTTAATAAACGGGCGTAAATCGGTTTAGCGGAATCTAGTCGGGAGCCCGAATCCTGTCAAGGACGAATTCGGCGGCGGTTCGGGACGATCAAGGAAGTCGGTATCTTTGCCTCAGTGATCCAGCGGGCCCGACTCGGCGGAAGCGACCTCGAGTTTTATCCGCTCAACGACCTGGCCAAGGCCGGCATCGAAGACCCGTCTGGCCTGCCGATGACCGTCAAGATCCTGCTCGAAGGACTCGTCCGGCTCGCCGAGGCAGGGGTCACCGACGAATCGAACATCGGCGTGCTGGCCCACTGGCCCGCGCTGCCTCCCGCCGACGCGGAGCTGCCGTTCCTGCCCGCGCGCGTCCTCATGCAGGACTTCACCGGTGTCCCGGCGGTGGTGGACCTGGCGGCGATGCGGTCCGCCATGCAGCGCGCCGGCAAGGACGCCGGACGTAGAAGGAGATCGAGCGCAACCGCGAGCGTTACTCGCTTCTGCGCTGGGCGCAGCAGGCGTTCCACAACTTCTCGCTCGTGCCTCCGGGCATGGGCATCTGCCACCAGGTCAACCTCGAGCACCTCGCGAAGGTCGTCCAGGTAAGGGACGTCGGGGGCAAGAAAGTCGCGATCCCCGACACCCTGATGGGCACCGACTCTCACACCACGATGGTCAACGGTCTCGGCGTGCTCGGCTGGGGTACCGGAGGAATCGAAGCCGAGGCCGCGATCCTCGGCCAGCCGGCGTACCTCGCGCCTCCCATCGTCGTCGGCGTGCGCTTCCTAGGTGCGCTGCCCGCGGGCTCGACCGCCACCGACCTCGTCCTGACGCTGACCGAGATGCTGCGCAAGCATGGCGTCGTAGACAAGTTCGTCGAGTTCTGCGGCGACGGCCTGTCCAGCCTGTCGGTTCCCGACCGGGCGACGCTGAGCAACATGTGCCCCGAGTACGGCGCGACTTCGGCGCTGTTCCCCGTTGACCAGCAGACGCTGCGCTACCTTCAGGTCACCGGCCGCGACCGCGAACAGATCGACCTGGTCGAGCGCTACGCGAAAGAGCAGGGTCTGTTCAGGGTCGACGGTGCAGCAACGCCGAAGTTCAGCGAGCTGCTGGAGCTGGATCTGAGCAAGGTCGAATCGAGCCTCGCCGGCCCCAAGCGGCCGCAGGACCGCGTCCCGCTGCGCGATGCATGGAGCAGCTTCACGACCGTGTTCACGCCTGGCCCCAGGCCTGAGCCCGAGGCCATCTCGCGGCTGACCCAGGAAGGCGGACCCATCAACGGCCGCGCGACGGTTGCGGTCGCCGCCAAGCCGGAGGCGACCGTCGAGAACGGCTCGGTGGTGATCGCCGCGATCACGAGCTGCACCAACACGTCAAACCCGTCGGTCATGATCGCCGCCGGCCTGCTCGCCAAGAAGGCGGTGGAGCTCGGCCTGACGGTCAAGCCTTACGTCAAGACCAGTCTTGCGCCAGGGTCACGAGTCGTCACCGATTATTTGAAGACCGCGGACCTGCTCGAGCCGCTAGAGAAGCTCGGGTTCTTTCTGGTCGGCTACGGATGCACGACCTGCATCGGCAACTCGGGACCGCTGGCGAGCCCAGAGATCGAAGCCGCGGTCAGCAAGGAAGACCTGAGCGTGGTCGCGGTGCTGTCCGGCAACCGCAACTTCGAGGCGCGCATCCATCCGCTCGTCAAGGCGAGCTACCTCGGGTCGCCTCCCTTGGTCGTGGCGTTCGCGCTTGCCGGGACCGTGCACAAGGACCTGACCAAGGATCCGCTCGGGCAAACCGCCGACGGCAAACCGGTGATGCTCTCGGATCTCTGGCCGTCGCAGGACGAGGTGAACGAGGTCGTCCAGCGCTGCGTCAAGGAGGAGATGTTCAGGCGCGAGTACTCGCGCATCTTCGAAGGCGACGAGCACTGGAAGTCGATGGAAGCGCCAACGGGACCGATCTTCGCGTGGGATCCGGAATCGACCTACGTGAAGGAGCCTCCATACTTCGACGGCTTCTCTGCCCAACCGAAAGCGCTCACAGATATCGATGGCGCCCGCGTGCTCGTGATGGTGGGCGACTCCGTAACCACAGACCACATCTCTCCCGCCGGATCGATCCCGATCGACAGCCCGGCCGGCCGCTACCTGATCGAGAAGGGTGTCGATCGCTTCGCCTTCAACAGCTTCGGCGCGCGGCGGGGCAATCATGAGGTGATGGAGCGAGGAACGTTCGGCAACATCCGCCTGCGCAACGCGCTCGCATCACGCGAGGGTTACTGGACGCGCCACTTCCCGGACGGCGGCGAGGTCACGATTTTCGACGCCGCGCAGCGCTACAAGGCGGAGGGCGTGCCGCTCATCGTGCTGGCGGGGAAGGAGTATGGGACGGGATCGTCGCGCGACTGGGCGGCGAAGGGTCCGCTGCTGCAGGGCGTGCGCGCGGTGATCGCCGAGAGCTTCGAGCGCATCCACCGGTCGAACCTGGTCGGCATGGGCATCCTGCCGCTGCAATACGTGCCCCGCGAGAACGCGCACCTGCTCGGCCTGACGGGTCGCGAGCGCTACACCATCCACGGCCTTGACACGATCAAGCCGGGGCAGCTGGTCGAGGTCGAGGCGGTCGCCGACGACGGCAAGGCCACTCGCTTTTCGACCCGGTGCCGCGTGGACAACGAAACCGAGGTCGGCTATCTCCATCACGGCGGCATCCTGCCGCTGGTCCTCAGGGAGCTGATCGCGAAGAAGTAGACCCTGAGTCCGGCGCGGCCGGACGGAGGGGCTTACGCCGCGGTTTCGGCCGTTTCGCCCTTGCCGATCGGAAGCCTGCGCTCGTGCCCGCACTCCGGACACTCGAACAGTCCGACCAGGACGTCGGGCCGGGTGGAGTCGGAGTGCATGGTGCGCAGCCGCATCGTCACGCCCGCTTCGTGCCGATCGCAGGCCGGGGCCTCTTCGTACGTCATGGCCAGACGGTAGACCGACTCGCCTGACCGCTCCTAGTGACCACCGCACAATCCCAAGCCGGGATTGCTTGTCGCCCATTCACACCTTAAGCTTCGATTAATGGCGGCCAAGAAGCTCGAGACGGAGATCGACCAGCCCCGTCCGACGGTGCGGGAGGCCATGCGCTCGGTGCTGGCTTCGGCCAAGCTCGTCGCCGGCGCCGACGGGCTGGACCGCCAGGTCGAGTGGGTCCGCCTCATGGAGACGCCCGAGGTCCAGCCACGCGCCGGCGACCTGATGTTCACGAGCGGCTTCCCGATCAAGGACGACCCCGACGCCCAGATCCGCCTCGTCGGGCGGATCGCGGAGGGAGGCGGCGCCGGGCTGGTCGTGCGCCCGCTGCCCTACCTGCGCCGGCTTCCGCCCGAGATGATCACCGAGGCGGACCGGCTGAAGGTGCCGCTGTTCACCATCTCCTCCGACGTCCAGTTCGTCGACCTGATGGCGCCGCTGCTCGAACGGATCATCAACGCGGAGCACTGGCGGCTCAAACGCTCGATCGAGATCCACCGCCGCTTCACCGAGCTCGTGCTGGACGGCAAGGGCGTCAACGAGATCTGCCGCACGCTCGCCGACCTGCTCGAGAGCGCCGTCGTGGTCGAGGACGCGAGCTTCCACCTGCTCGCGCACGCCGGCGGGAGCGCCGACCCGCACCGCAAGGAGACGATCCTTCGCCAGGGCACGCCGCACCGCGTCCTGTTCGACCCGCAGATCCAGCGCACGCTGCGCGAGGTCGAGGCCAAGCGCGGGCCGGTCAAGGTTCCGGCCTTCCCCCACCTCGGTGGCGCTCTCGATCGCGAAGGAGCGCGAGCTGTCCGAGGTCGAGGGACGGGTGCGGGGTGAGTTCCTCGAGGACCTGCTGCATGGGACGTATGGCGACGAGGCCGCAGCTCAACGCCGAGCCCGCCACGTCGGGTATCCGCTCCACGGCAGCCACATCGTGGTGCTGGTCGACATCGACGACTTCCGCGGCTTCAACCGCGCGCGCCAGATCTCCGAGGATGCGATCCAGGCTCTGAAGCGCGACTTCCTGCGCCGGGTCACCGCGGTCGTGCGCGCCAGCTACCAGCGCGCGCTCGTCCAGGGCCGGTCCGACCAGGTCGTCGGGCTGCTGCCGCTCGGCACGGAGGTGGGCGACCACCAGGCGAAAAGCCACGCCCTTGGGCTTCAGATCCAGCAGGCGATCAGCGAGTGGAAGCCGGGCTTCACAGTCTCCGTCGGGTTCAGCGCCCCGATCGAGGCGCCGAGCGCCGTCGAGGGCGCACTGCGCGAGGTCACCTCTGTGATGGAGTCGCTGGCCCGCTTCAAGCGGTGGGGGCAGGTCGTGGCGGTGCCCGAGCTCGGGTTGACCGGGCTGCTCGCCGCCGTCAGCGACGAGCGCCTCGTCGACTACAGCCGGCGCCACCTCGGTCCTCTCGTCGAGCACGACGCCGCCCGCAAGAGCGCCCTGGTCGCCACGCTCCGGGCCTACCTGGAAACCGGCGAGCAGCAGCACGCGGCGCAGAGGCTCCGCGTGCACCCGAACACGCTGCGCTACCGCCTCGACCGGATCCGCGAGATCACCGGCTTGAACCTGGAAGACCCGGAAACCCGGCTCAACCTCTCGGTCGCGTTGCGAGTTCAGTCCCTTCTGGGAATGTAGCAACCGCATAACGTTTTGCGATTTCTTTTGGTAGCGACGCACTAGCCCGGCCAGGCGACGGCCGGTAGCCTTCAGCCCAGTGCCCCCAGCTCTGTCTCGTTCGCGCCTCGCATGGCCTGGGGACCTCCCCACGAGCCGTGCCGCCTGCGGCATGGGTTTTGTTGCCACGCCCGGGCTGGGTCATGAGGCGGTGGCCCTCGGGGTGAGGGCGCTTGCCCGGCTCGCCCATCGCGGCGGGCTCGACGCGGACGGCAAGAGCGGCGACGGGGCGGGCCTGCTGATCCAGGTCCCGGCGCGATTGCTCGGCGGCGCGTACGCGGTCGTTGCGCTCTTCGACTGGGACGATCGGTCTCGATCCATCGTCGAGGAGGCCATCGGGTCTTTCGGGATGCGCATCGTGAGCTGGCGAGCGGTTCCTCTGGACGTCGACTCGCTCGGTGAGCGCGCCCGCGAGACGATGCCCGCGATCTGGCACGGCCTCATCGAGGACCCGGGCCTCGACCCTGAGGAGTGGGAGCGCAGCCTTTACCTCGCGCGCCGGCGGGCGGAAAAGAGCGCCGAGTCAAACGGCGTCCGCATGTACATCCCCTCCTTCTCGAGCCGCACGCTCGTCTACAAGGGTTTGATGGCCGGCACGCGCCTCGCCGACTTCTACCTCGACCTGCAGGACGAAGCATGCGAGAGCCGCCTCGCCGTCTTTCATCAGAGGTACTCGACGAACACGATGCCGGACTGGCGGCTGGCCCAGCCGTTCCGCATGCTCGCGCACAACGGCGAGATCAACACCGTGACGGGGAACCGGGCCTGGATGCGTGCGCGCGAGGCAGAGCTGGAGCCCGAGCTGCGTGGAGCAATCTGGCCCGAGGGATCGGACTCCGCGTCGCTCGACAACGCGCTCGAGCTCCTCGTGCAGCGCGGGTGGGAGGTGAGCGAGGCGCTCATGAGCCTTGTGCCCGACGCGTGGGAGGGGCGCGGCGACCTGGCCGGTCCGGTGCGCGACTTCTACCGCTATCAGTCGATTCGTTTCGAGCCCTGGGACGGTCCCGCCGCACTGGCATTCAGCGACGGCGTGGTGGTGGGTGCGGCGCTCGACCGCAACGGGCTGCGGCCGCTGCGCTGGCAGCGAACCCGGGACGGGCTCGTCGCCGCCGCGTCGGAGGCCGGCGTCGTGACCATGGCGCCGGGAGATGTCGTGGAGCGCGGACGGCTTGGCCCGGGGCAGATGCTGCTCGTCGATACTCGCGACGGGTCGCTGCTGCGCGACGCGCAGGCCAAAGAACGCGCCGCCTCGCGGCACGACTACGCGCTCCTCGCCGACCGTGCGCTCGTCCCGGTGGAGAGGCATCACGTCGACCTCGAGCCGCTCGAGGATCTCGCCGGTCAGCACGCGCTGCACGGATGGGGCTTCGAGGACGTGAAGTTCGTCGTCGACGTGATGGGCGAATCGGGCGCCGAGCCCGTCTACTCCATGGGCGACGACATCCCCATCGCCGCCCTCGGCCGCACGCCGCGGCGCGTCTACGGGTACCTGCGCCAGCGCTTCGCGCAGGTCACGAATCCAGCCATCGACCCCCTCCGCGAGAAGGCCGTCATGTCGCTGCGCGTGCTGCTCGGGGCGCGTCACCGATCGCTGGAGCCGGAGGGCGGCGCCGATCGCGAGCTGCTCCGCCGGCATCACCCCGCGGTGCCAACGGATGCCCACTTGCTCGAGCTGGAGTCGCCGATCCTGGCAGCGGCCGAGCTTGCCCGCGTGCTCGAAGACGCAACGGTGCTCGACGCGACGTACTCGCCGGATGAGTCTCTTCGCGAGGCACTGCTTCGTTTGTGCCGGGAGGCGGACGCGGCGCCCGGTGTGGTCGCGCTGAGCGACCGCCGCTCCGTGTGGCATCGCCTTCCCGTGCCCATGGCGCTCGCGGTGGGAGCGGTGCACTCGCACCTCCTGGCGACTGGCCGGCGCATGGCGACCGACATCGTCGCCATCGCGGGCGACGCAGTCGACGTGCACGACGTCGCGTGCCTGATCACGATCGGCGCCACCGCCGTACATCCATACCTCGCGTTCGCCACGGTGGGAGACGAGGCGGCGCCTCGTTATCGCAAGGCCCTCGAGACGGGCTTGCTCAAGGTCATGGCGAAGATGGGCATCTCCTGCGTGACGAGCTATCGCGGAGCCGAGGTGCTCGAGGCGCTGGGGCTCGGCGCCGAGGTGATGGAGCTTTGCTTCCCGGCCGTGCCCTCGCGCATCGGTGGAGCGGACCTGGCCGACCTCGAACGCCTGGCGCGCACACGACCCGAGGCCATGCCAGACCACGGACGCATGCGATTCCGCAAGGCGGGCGAACACCACGCCTACAACCCCCTCGCGGTGCGCGCGGCGCAGAAGGCCGCGCAAACCGGCGACGCGGAGGCCTACCGCGAGTGGCGGCGGCTGTCCAGCATGGGCGAGCCGCAGTCGCTGCGCGAGCTCATGACCATCAAGGAATGTACCCAGCCGGTTCCGCTCGACGAGGTGGAATCGGCGACACACATCGTCAGGCGCTTTGTCAGCACCGCGATGTCGTTGGGCGCGCTGTCCCCTGAGGCGCACGAAGCGCTCGCCATCGCGATGAACCAGGTCGGCGCGCGCTCCAACTCAGGCGAGGGTGGCGAAGACCCCGACATGTACGACGACGCAGGCGGAGTGCGCCGCGACAATCGCGTGAAGCAGGTCGCCTCGGCGCGATTCGGTGTCACTCCCCGCTACCTGAAGCGGGCGGACGAGCTCGAGATCAAGATCGCCCAGGGCTCCAAGCCAGGCGAGGGCGGGCAGCTCCCGGGCCTGAAGGTCACGAGCCTGATCGCCCGGTTGCGCCACGCCCAGCCGGGCATGCAGCTCATCTCGCCGCCGCCGCACCACGACATCTATTCGATCGAGGACCTGGCCCAGCTCATCCATGACCTCAAGACCGTCAACCCGGGCGCGCGTATCGGCGTCAAGCTCGTTTCGGAGGCCGGCGTCGGCACCATCGCCGCGGGTGTCGCGAAGGCGCAAGCCGACTACATCCTGATCTCCGGCCATGACGGCGGGACGGGCGCGTCGCCACTTTCATCGATCAAGAACGCCGGCGCGCCGTGGGAGCTTGGCCTGGCGGAGGCGCAGCAGGTCCTGGTCTCAAACCGGCTGCGCGACCGCGTCAGCCTTCGCACCGACGGCGGTTTGCGAAACGGGCGCGACATCGTGGTCGCCGCTCTCCTGGGTGCGGAAGAGTTCGGGTTCGGCACGGGTGTGCTCGTGGCGCTCGGCTGCGATATGGCACGGCAGTGTCACCTCAACACTTGCCCAACCGGAATCGCCACGCAGCGCGAGGACCTGCGGGCGAAGTTCGAGGGCCGGCCGGAGCACGTCGTCAACTACCTGTTCCTGATCGCCGAGGAGGTGCGTGAGCACCTCGCGAAGCTGGGGGCACGCTCGCTGGATGAGATCGTCGGGCGCGTCGAGCTGCTGGAGCAGGACACCCAGGCGCACCTCGACCTCTCCTACGTGCTGGCGCCCACCGACGTCGCCGCTCCGAGGAGCCGGCGGTGGAAGCGAAACGGGGAAGCGCCGACGACCGCGCCGCCCACGGGCGAGATCGACAACTCGCAGCGCACCACGGGCGCCAACCTCTCGCACGGCGAGCGGCGACAATATCGGGGCAGCGCCGGGCAGAGCTTTGGAGCGTTTCTCGATCGCGATGTCGAGCTCACGCTCGAAGGCCAGGCCCAGGACTACGTCGGCAAGGGCATGGGCGGCGGCGTGATCGCGATCAAGCCCTTCGCGAACGACGCGGCGGCCGAGCCTGTGCTTGCCGGCAACACGATCGCCTACGGCGCCACCGGCGGCAGGCTCTTCATCGCGGGCCGTGTGGGCGAGCGCTTCTGCGTGCGCAACTCGGGCGCGGTCGCGGTGGTCGAGGGCGCGGGCGATCACTTCTGTGAGTACATGACCGGCGGTGTCGCGGTGGCGCTGGGCCCGGTCGGCTGGAACGCCGGCGCCGGGATGACCGGCGGCACCGCTTACGCCGTCGAATGGAGGCAGTTGAACGTGGACAGCGTTGTGGCGCGCGAGGTCCCGGGCGAGGATGCGCATGAGCTGCGCGCGCTGATCGAGGAGCATCACCGCAGGACCGGAAGCAAGGTCGCGGCCGAGATGCTGGCCGGCTGGGAAGAGGCGCTCCACCGATTCCGCCAGATCGTGCCTGTGGCGGCGACGACACCCGCTGCGGCTGAGCCGCAAGAGGCCCCGGAACAGGTTCCGAAAACAGCGGCATAACCTAAGCTGGGGCTATGAGGCGGTTCGCCGCGCTCGTCTTTCTGGTCTTCGCCGCCTGCGGCTCAATCGGGGCCCAGGCCCACACCATCTCGCTCGCGTACAAGGCCGGCGACACCTACAAGTACGCGCTGCATACCGTGCTCGACTACAAGATCGGGGCGGAAGGATTTGCGATCCCCTTCAACCTCGAAATGACCGGCAAGCAGACGATCACCGTCAAGTCGGTGGACTCGAGCGGCACCGCCGATGTCACCGTCGAGCTCGGCGACCTCTCGGTCAAGACGACAACCAACGGGGTGACCAACACCACGACCACGGGCGCGCCGACCAACTTCGAGATGAAGGTCGCTTCGGACGGGCGGATCGTGGCCGTCAACGGAAGTTCCTTCACCAACGGCTCCCTGCCTGGCGTCTCCGGAACCGGAGGCGGCCTGGTGACGGCGATCCTTCCCGACCACGCGGTCAAGCCCGGCGATACCTGGACGAAGGACTACGACCAGGCCAACCCGATGGGCACCGGAGCGGTGCACATGACGAGCAAGAACAAATACCTGCGCGATGAGCAGGTCAAGAACGTCAGCACCGCCGTGGTGCAGTCGAACATCGTGAGCAACCTGGACCTGACGATCGACATGTCCGCCGTGGCAGGGCAGGCGGGAAGTCTGCTTCCGACGGGCGCGGGCGCCGGACTGCAAAGCCTGTCGATGAAGGGCACGACGACCTCCGACGTGACGTCGTGGATCGACACCGGCGCGCGCCGCGTCGTGAAGACGCACTCATCAGGCTCTATCGACGCAACGATGACGCTCAACATGGCGGCCGGCGCCACGACGCCCGGCCTGACGGGTCCGATCACGTTCAAGGGCACGCAGACCACGGACATGAACCCTGCCTGACCCCGACGCGCCGCAAACCTAGCCGGGGACGATCAAGACCTAGAGGCTTCCCGAATGCGGTCGAGAGTCCGCATGTTGGCGATCGATTCGGCCGGTGGGATCGCGACCGGCCTGTCGTTCAACACGCTGTCCCCGAACGACTCGACCATCAGCTGGTATGGGTCTTGCGGGTCGCGGTGGGCGGTGAAGGGGCGCTCCCGGCGGTGCACGCCGCCGGCGGCGACCACGGTGAGGTTCTCTGCTCCCGGCGATTCGAGGCTGGCCCACACGGATGCCGTCCGGTCACCATCGAACATGAGCAGCCCCGAGGTCGTCATATCGATATCCCGTTCGATCCTGGCCCGCGCGAAAATCTCACCCGGCTCACCGAGAATCCAGCGCGAAACGCTGACCGCGTAGGAGCCGACGTCGAGCAGCGCACCGCCCCCGAAAGGCGCCTGGAGCCGGATGTCCGATGGATCCTTCGCCGTGAACCCGAAGGTCGCCTCCACATGGATCGGGTCACGCAGCTGCTCGACGAAGGCTCGCATCGCGGGATGGAACCGGTACATGAAGGCTTCCATCACGTGCTTGCCGGACGCCTTAGCCGCCGATGCCATCTCCTCAGCCTCGATCGCGTTCATCGCGAATGGCTTCTCGCAGAGCACGTGCTTGCCCGCTTCGAGCGCGCGGATCGTCCACTCCTTGTGCAGGTGGTTGGGCAGCGGGTTGTAGATGACGTCCACCTCTGGGTCGGCGAGCAGCGCCTCGTACGACTCGGTGACCCGGGCGTCGGGATAAGGCGCAAGCATCGCTCCGGCGCGCTCGGGGCTGCGACTTGCCATCGCCACCAGGCGGCCGTTGGCCGAGGCCGCGATCGCCGCGAGCACCGCGCGGCGCGCGATGTCGGCCGCCCCGAGCACGCCCCAGCCGAGACGGGTGGCTATATGTTCACCGAGATCTGGGCGCCACCCCGCGCGATCGATTCGGTCGCTGCTTCCATGACGGCCACCGTGCGGCGCGCCTCCTCGGCGGTCACCGCGAGCGGTTCGCCCCAGGCGAGATGATCGGCGAGGCTGCGGTAGAAGCCGTGCTCGTCGCGGCGCCGAAGATTCAGCGCCTCCTCGCCCGACCGCCTCAATACCCTCACCCTGGCGGGGGAG
Organism: Chloroflexota bacterium; assembly: GCA_005881275.1. Taxonomy (GTDB): domain Bacteria; phylum Chloroflexota; class Dormibacteria; order Dormibacterales; family Dormibacteraceae; genus 40CM-4-65-16. Next base: position 16,093 of record VBEF01000076.1, on the reverse strand, counting down.
TCCGCGGGCAGAGGCTCCTGTGCCCATTCGCCGATCACTGCTCCGTCTGTGCCCAGCAGGTACCACTTCGGTTTGCGAGCGGCCGCGATGTCCGACTGCAGGAACGTTGCCTGCGCTCCCCCAGCAAACGTGATGTCGACGCGCACCTGGTCTGCGTTGGTCACGTCGTGCCACACGCGCTTGTGCGCGTGGGCCGCGACAGTGCGCACAGTGTCTGGAAACAGCTGCAAGATCCAGTCGAAGTAGTGCGATCCCCAGTCATAGATCATTCCCCCCGAGATCGGCTCGTGGCTGTGCCATAAGTCGCAGGGATGATCGTGGCCGCCGATGAACGACTCCATGTAGAAGGGTTCGCCGATGCTGCCGGATCGAACAACATCGCGCATCGCCAGGTAATCGGGATCCCATCGCCGGCTCTGAAAAACGCTCAGCACGAGATCGCGCGATGTAGCGGCGTCGATCATCCGATCAGCATCGGCTACCCGTACGGCGAATGGTTTCTCACACACAACGTGCTTGCCGGCGTGCAGCGCCGCAAGGACCGGATCCAGATGCGTGCTTGGCGGCGTGCCGACCACGACGAGACCAACCTCCGGGTCGTCGAGCATCTCCTCCTGACGGGCGTGCACGCGAACAGGCCATTCGCGCGCGGCTGTCTGGCGACGCTCCTCCGACAGGTCGCAGACCGATACCAGTCGCAGGCCGCTGACCGCGTCGATCGAAGCCGCGTGTTCGCGACCGATCGCACCGTAACCAATCAGGCCGACTCCGACCGGCGGGGCTGCCTCCCTACCTGCCGCGTGCAGGACCATTCTGCCGAGGACCTTCTGGAACGTCGGGTCTTGATAAGTCGACGGATGATGGCCGAGTCCCATGTAGACGAACCTGCCGTCGCCGTAGGCGCGCTCATATGCGACGACCTGCTCGGTGAATCGCCAGCTGGTGCTCAGCAGGACGTCCGCATCGAGCGGAGGGCCTTCGCTGAGGTAGAGCTCGTCCCTCACCTTCCACTCCACATCAATGCGCTGCGTGATCGGATGCCTCGGATCAGGCCGGACGATCAGCTCGGTCAGTGGACCCGGGCCACTCGGAACCCAACCCGCGAGCTCGCGTATTGCCTCTGACGAGGACCACGCGGCAAGCGTGCTGTGCAGCAGAACCAGCCCGCCTCCCCGTCGGACGAAGTTGCGCAGGGCCGACGCCTGGCGTGAAACGAGTGGTTGATCTGTGGCGACCAGAACGACATCGTGATCACCGGACGGCGAGAAGGAACCGAAGTCAACATCGAAGAGTCTCTGCTCGAGCTGCAGTTGGGCGTAGTCGTGCTTTCCGTTTTCGAGCACGGCCTGGACTGAAATCCTCACTAGGCGGCCTTCCTTTCTCTTGTGGTGCCGATGCGGCGCAGCACGTCGAGCGTGCGCTCGGCGGCGTTCGCCCATGTGTAACTGCGCGCGCGGCGAATGCCTTCCTCGCCCAGCTTCCTGCGCAGACCCTCGTCGGCGAGCAGCCTCTCCAGGCCGCCGGCGATCGCCCCGGCGTCCTCGGCGTTGACGGTGATCGCCGATCCGACCGCGAGCTCCGGCAGCGCACCCGTAGCGCCAACCACGGCGGGCACGCCTCGCGTCATCGCCTCGAGCAGCGGGAGGCCGAAGCCCTCGTAAAGACTCGGGAACGCGAGCACAGAAGCAGATTCGTACAGAGCGGCCAGCGTCGGCTCGTCCACATGGCCCAGGTAGCGGACGCCGGGCTCGGCCGCGATCCGCTGCAGCGTGTCGCCATAAGCCCATCCGGCCCGACCCGCGATCACGAGCTGGGGTACGCCGGGGCGGCCGTTGATGATGAAAGGCAGGGCGCCACGGTGCCCGCGAAGCTGGCGATAGGCGGCCAGCAGCCGCTGATAGTTTTTGCGAGGCTCGACCGTGCCCACCGCCAGGATGAATCCTGGCTCGACGCCGTCGGGCAGCGGCCCGGCGGCCACCGCCGGTGGAACGCCTTCGGGTATGACCTCGACCTTGTGCTCGAGGCCCGGAACCTTGTACAGCTGGAGCAGATCACGGCGCGTCGACTCCGAGGGCACGATGACGGCGGCCGCCTGGCGCAGCGCCCGCGGAAGCACGGCGCGGAAGTACATCCGCTGCTGCCACGGCACCTCCTGAGGGCGGATCCGGAACGCAAGGTCGTGGACGAAGATGGCCGCGGGCGGCGCTCCGGCGTGCCGGAAGGGTGGGCTGGGCCAGTACGGATAAAGGATGGCGTCGGTTTCGAGCTGCGGCTCGACCACCGGGAGCCACCTCGCCTTCATCACGAGCTCGTGGCGGTAGGGCGCCAACACGGCCTCGCAGTCGAGCTCCCGAAGGGACACAGGTCGATCGCGGCTGCACAGGAGGATGAACCGGTCGCCGGAGCTGCCTTCAACCAGGGCTCGCGAGAGCTCGACCGCCACCGTCAGCATCCCCACGCGCTGCGGCCGCCAGCATGCCGTGACGTCGATCGCGAACCGGCTCACCACATGAATGTAGAGCGGAAAGATCCCCGCGCGCCCTCAGCCGGGCGGGGGTAACATGGGAGCTAAGCCGTAAGTTGCCCTCCCTCCTTTCTGAAGGTCCTCTGCCCCCCGGTGGAGGGCCTTCCCTCTATCGAGGCTTAGCTGGTTTCTGAGGCTCGGATGGCGAAGGCGCAGTCGAACGTCCCCGTCACCGACCCGCACTCGACCTCTTCCACGTACCAGTCGTTGGCGAGACCCGCCCAACGCAGGATCGTCTCGATGGATGACGTCCACACATGGCATGACTTCACCGTCTTGATCCTTCCCAGCGCGAACATGTTCGAGAAGTTGACGAGCCAGAACTGGTGCTCGTCCACCTGCAGCCACGCATGCGTGTGCTCGCCACGAACGTTGTCCATCGCCTCGGAAAAGTTCTTGACGACGCCGGCGAGCTTGCGCTGACGGCCCGGCACGAAACGCCGAGCACCGCCCAATCCGTGCCGGCCGTCGGCGAGCCAACGCTCCGTGGCGCGCCGAGCCCAAGCGCGGATCATGTCCTCGGACTCCGGACCGTAGATCGTCTCGAACGCCTCGTTGAGCCGGCTCAACGACTCGACCGGCGACGACAGCTGGTCGTCATGAGGCGCGTCCTGCTCGATGTACTGGACCAGGCCTGCGGCGTAAGCCACCTCGGGCCACCGATCGCCGGTCACGTCTCGAGCGACATGGACGAAGTTGCTGAAGTGGGAGTTGAGGATGAAACGACCCCTCGCCCTTGCCGGCCGCACGCCCATCAGCTCCAGCGTCCGGATCGTCGACGCGCCGGCGGCCGTCGGCGTGGGAAGCGGCGAGCCGTGGAGGATCGTGGGCGGCGGCGCCGCCGATGGCATCGCGCGCATCGAGGCGGTGTCTGGCCCATTTGATGTCGTGGCCGGTCGGGACAGGACCGCCACTCCACCGGCTGGGGTAGCGGACGCCGCAGCCGCGGGCGCCGCCCGACGCTGAGGCAGGCGTGCCATCTGCGCGAGCAGCTCCCGAACCGTTTGCGGCCGCTGCGCCGGGTCTTTCGCAAGCACCTTCTGCAGGAGCTGGTCGAGCTCGTCTGGAAGGTTCGGGTTGATCTTCACCACGGACGGGATCGGCGTGTTCACCGTGGCGTAGGCGACTTCCATCCGGTTGGAGCCGATGAAGGGAAGCCGCCCGGTCAGCATCTCGAAGGTCAGCACGCCCATCGCATAGATGTCCGCGCGCTTGTCCACGTCGTGACCCATGACCTGCTCGGGCGCCATGTAGCCGGGCGTGCCGATGGCAAGGCCGATCGTCGTCAGGTGTGTGGGCTGACCGGCTCCGCGCGCGAGGCCGAAGTCCGCGAGCATCGCGCGGCCGTCTGTGTGGATCAGGACGTTGGTGGGCTTCAGGTCGCGGTGCACGATCCCCGCGTCGTGGGCGTGCTGCAAGCCGTCGCCGATCTCGCGCAGGTATCGCCAGGCCGTCAGCGCGTCGACGGGTCCGCGGTTCAGCACGTCGCGCAGCGTTCCGCCGCGGATGAGCGGCATGGTCAGAAACGCATTGCCTTCCATGACCTCGAAGTCGTAGATCGGCAGGATGTTCGGATGGTCGAGCTTGGCCAGCGTCTTGGCCTCGGTCTCGAATCGCTTGACGAAACCGTCATCCTGGAACAGCTCCGACGACAGTGCCTTTAAAGCGATCTCGCGGCCCAGAGGCTGCTGCACCGCGCGGTAGACGACCGCCATCCCGCCGCCGCCGAGGCGCTCGACGATCTCGTACTGGCCCAGCCGGGTCCCGGTCAGGTCTTTCATCTCGCCGCCGCCAGCTGCGCCACGATCGTGATCAGGTCGGAGAGCTTGAAGGGCTTGCTCAACACGTTGTCGGCGCCCGCGGCAAGAAACCGCTCGCGGTCGCTGGCCATGGAGTGGGCGCTGGCGATGACGATCGGCATGGCCGGGATCTCGGCTTTGATCCGGCGCATCGCCTCGAGCCCGTCGATGCCGGGCATGGCGACGTCCATCAGGATCATTGCCGGCCGCTGGTTCAGCGCGATGTCCACCGCCTGAAGCCCGTCAGCCGCGATCAAGACCGGGTACCCCGCCTTCTCGAGCACGCGCTTGCAGAGGCGCTGGGCAACCTCGTTGTCGTCCGCCACCAACACCCTGAAGGCGCCATCACCCGTGATCTCCTCAGGCATGCCGGAGCTGCAGGGTTTTGGCGTCCTCAGCGACCAGGGGGATGGTGAAGTGGAAAGACGAACCGTGCCCGACCGCGCTCTCCACCCAGATCTTGCCCCCGTGCATCTCCACGATCTGCTTAACGATCGTGAGGCCCAGGCCAGTCCCGGGGATCGATTGCGCGGCGCCGCTGCGGACGCGGCGGAACCGCTCGAAGACGTGGCTGATCTCGTCTTGAGGGATCCCGATGCCGGTGTCGCTGACGCTGACCAGGCCGAACTGGCCCTCGACGCGGCTCGAAAGCGTGACGGTCCCGCCTTCAGGCGAGTACTTGACCGCGTTGTTGACGAGGTTGCTGATGACCTGGATCAGCCGGTCCCGATCGCCGGTGACCACGGGCAGGCGTGGGTCGAGGTCTGACTTGAACTCGACCGAGACCGCCGACGGCGCCGCTCGCGAGATCGCCTCCATGAGCAGGTCGTTGACGTCGACGTCCGTCGCGCGCATGGACATCCGACCCGACTCCATGCGGTCCAGGTCGAGCATGTCGCCGATCAACCGGTTGACTCGCTCCGCGTCGTTGAATATGTAGCCGCCATAGGCGCGCACCTCATCGGGCTCGAGGCCGCCGTCGCGGATGAGCTCGCTGAAGCCCTGGATGCCTGTCAGCGCAGTGCGAAACTCGTGGCTGACGATGCTCAGGAACTCGCTTTTGGTGCGGTCGATCTTCTCGAGGTTGACGTTGGCGTCGCGCTGAGCTTCGAGGGCCTCGGCCAGCTTGTCAGACGTCTCGCGCACCGCCGTGACGTCCTCGATCATCACCAGCACGTGCTCTGGCCTGCCTGACGCATCGGGAATGGAGGTCGCAGTCAGCTGCAGCCACAACCATTTGCCGGCGCCGGTCGCGGCGCGGACCTGCACGCTGCGGCCGTCGCTGATGCCGGCGAGGAACGGCGCCTTGTGCTGGCGCGCTGCGGCTTGGTCGTAGGCCCGAAGCAGGTCGGGCCAGGCGCTTGCGCGCATCGTCTCTTCGTCGTGCTCGAGCATGAGGAGGAGGGCCGGATTGGCTTCGAGGATCTCTCCGCCGCTGCTGATTCGCGCGATGCCGATCGGCGAACGTTCGTAGATCGCTCGGTGATCAGCCTCGCTCCGCCTCAGCGCTTGCGCGATCTCTGTGCGGCGGATGAACTGGCCGATCTCGACACCCGCAGTCACCAGCATCGTCACCTCATCGTCCTGGAGCCCGCGCGCTCGGACTGACGCCAGCTCGATGACGCCCACCGCCTCGCCGCCGGCGACCACCGGAAACGCAACGACAGAGCGAAGGCCGGCGGACTGCGCGACGGCAAGGCGCTCGTAATCATTGACGTCGTTGAGGTCTTCCTCCGCGCCCAGCACGCCGGATCGCCACACTCGCCCGATAAGTCCCGTCCCCTGCACGACGGCCTCCGTGCGGCTCGCGTCCAAGAATCCGTCCAGCGCCTCCCCCGAGGCGTTCCACGCGTTGTGCACGCGCATCGCCCGCTGATCCGAATCGACGGCCCAGTACTGCGCGACATCCCAACCGAGATAGCCGCAGAACGTCCTCAGAAGCTGAGGCAGCGCTCCATCAAGGCCGGCCGAGGAGACGACGACCTGACGCACCGCGGCGACGCAATCCCGGAGCGAATCCGCGTGCGTGCGGGCCGAGATATCGGCGAGTTGGACGAGCAATGACTCATCGCCCGAGATCGGATTGGGGAGCCTCGCCATGAACAGCCCGACCGGCAAAAGCGATGCGTCCGGCCGCACCACGTGGATGTCGGCGTCCCAGCGGACGATGTCACCGCCGCCCAGCAGCTCCAGCCCTCCGGCGAGCGCCTCGCGATCGCTGTCCGCGGTGACGTCGGCGAGCGATGTCCCGAGCAGTGCTTCGCGGCTGCGACCGAGCACGACGGCCAGCGGCTCGTTTGTCTCGAGCAGGGTCCCATCGGGGCCGGCGAGGGCAAGCCCGACGGCGGCGGATTCCAGGGTGGCGCGCAGGCGCCGCTCGCTCGCGGCGAGGTCGTCCACCCTCTGCTGCGCGGCGGCGGCGGCCTCACGCGAGTGCCTCGTCAGCTCGTTCATTGCGACGGCCACGGCGACCAGCACGGCGGAGAGCAGAACCGCGGGCGCGACATCGGCCGCCTGGCCGGCGGTCGCCAGCGGCCGGATGAGCAGCGCAATGGCCGCGACGATTGCGACCGCCACCGACTCGGCCCGGTCCTGCTGCAGCGAGACCAACAGCACGACGGTCAGGTAGAGCGGGAAGGCGACGACCGGCTCGGCGCTGGCCAGGGCCTGGACCGCGAAGACGGCCGCCAGCGCGGCAAACGGCGTGCCTCGGCGTACCAGGGTCCCCGTCCACGAGGTCGATCCTCGGCGTAGCGGACCGGTTCCTGGCAGCTCCCCGGAAGCCTCGCCCCCCCTGGCGGGATGGAAGGTGCGCAGGGGCCAAAGTGTAGTGGCGGACCTCGCGCCTGCAGCAGTCTTAACCGCAGTCAAACTGCCGTCCTGCGCCAAGCGGCGGGCAACTGACGAGAAGTTGCTTTAAAGTGCTGGCCGGCCGCCAGCTTGAACCACCCCAGCACTCCCCTCCAGGCAGAAGGACTGAGCCGGCGCGTCTACCCGTTCATCGGGCTCGCCATCGTCGGCCTGGTCAGCGTCCACGGCTTCGCGGCCGTCACCAACTCGCTTGCGCTCAGCGGCGCGATGGCGGTCGGCGTCGCGCTTGTCTTGATCCCGCTGGCCCAGATCGATACGCCGGCGAAGAGCGTGATCGTCACCGCGATACCGGTTGTCGGCGGCTTTGTGCTTGCTCTCCACCCGCTGTGGGCCGACGGGACGGTGTTCGGCGTCGTCGCCTCGGCCGTGATCACGATCCTCGGCGGCGCGCTCGTCCTTCTTCCGTGGGAGCGAATCCCACGGTACCTCCACGCCGTCTCGCCGATCGGAGCGCTCGCAGTTGCGTTTGCCCTCGAGATTCAGTTCGGCCTGAGCATCGTGCGTGCTTTTCCCTTCGTGCTCCTGCCGCTGATCTTTCTCGCTCTGTACTACACGACCATCGAGTTTGCGATCGGTGCGGCGCTCGCGGTCGCCGACCTCATCCTCGTCACCGGGATCAACCCCGCGTCCGGCGATCCGGCCGCCGCTCTGCTCGAAGGCCTGCTCCTTGTCGCGTTCGGCATCCTCGTGCGCCGCGTCGTGACGCAGCTCGAGGCGAACCGAGAAGCCGCCGTCATGGCCGAGGCTCAGAAGTCGGTGCTCCTGTCCGATCTGTCGCAGCGCAACCAGGACCTTCAGGAGCTGACGCGCCTCAAGTCCGAGTTCCTGGCCACGATGAGCCACGAGATCCGCACTCCGCTGAGCGGTGTCATCGGCATGACGGGCCTCCTGATGGAGACGGAGCTCACGCCCGAGCAGCGCGAATATGTGGAGACCATCCACACGTCCGGCCGAAGCCGCGGCCAACAAGGGCATCGAGCTCGTGCTGGATGTGGCCGCCGATGTGCCCGAGGCCGTGATCGGAGACCCAGGAAGGGTGCGCCAGGTGCTGATCAACCTCATCGGCAACGCGGTCAAGTTCACAGAGGCGGGAGAGATTGTCGTGCGCGCCGGCAAGCGGGAGGCCAAGGGCCCAGGGGTGGCGGTTCACTTCGAGGTCATCGACACCGGCGTTGGTTTGACGCGCGAGGAGGGGGATCGCATCTTCGCCGTCTCCTCCCAGCTCGACAGCTCGACCACCCGGCGCCACGGCGGCGCCGGTCTCGGGCTCGCCATCGCCCGCATGCTCACCGAGCTCATGGGCGGCGAGATGGGCGTCGACAGCGAGAAGGGGAAAGGAAGCCGGTTCTGGTTCACGGCGCTGTTCCGCGAGGCGGCGCAGAAGGTGCGGCGGCCGCAAACCACCGCGCCCCTTGCCGGGCTGAGCGTCGCGATCATCGACGACAACCGAACCAACCGAACGATCCTCGAGCGCTATGTCACGTCGTGGGGGATGCGCGGGCGAAGCTTTGACAGCGGTCACGAGGCACTGCGTGAGATGCGTCGGGCATCGCATGGCGAGGACCCGTTCGAGGTCGCGATCGTCGACCTGATGATGCCCGAGCTGGACGGCGCTGCGGTCGCCGCCGCGGTGCGGTCGGATGAAGCGTTGCGCAGCCTCGCCGTCATCCTCCTCACCTCCGCCGGGAAATCCGAGAAGGACATCCCGGGCGTCGACGCTGAGATGGTCAAGCCGGTGCGCCCCTCGCAGCTCTTCGACGTGCTGCAGACCGTGCTCGGGGAACGGCCTTCGCACGGCGCGGCGGAAGCCTTGGCGCGCGCGCCGGTCATTCGGGGTCAGGGCGCTCGCGTGCTTGTGGTCGACGACAACGCGGCGAACCAGAAAGTCGCGCTGCGAATGATCGAGCGCCTCGGCTATCGTGGCGACGTCGCGGGCACCGGGGCGGAGGCGACGGCGATGGTCGGCCGCGGCCATTACGACGCTGTGCTGATGGATTGCCAGATGCCAGAGATGGACGGCTACGAGGCGAGCCGCCAGATTCGCCACAACGAGCGAGGCGGCAGGCGTATGCCGATCATCGCCATGACCGCCGACGCGGTCGCGGACGAGCGCGACCGATGCCTCGCCGCCGGCATGGACGACTACATAACCAAGCCGATCAAGCTGCACGTCGTCGCGGCGGTCCTCGAACGCTGGCTCACAAAAGAAGCTGTGTAAAGCGCGTCTAAATACGCTTTAGCGCCACCACCGTCACGTCGTCGAACAGCTCCTTGTCTCTCGCTCCGGAGGCGAGAATGTCCACCATCTCCTGCGCCGACGCCGCGCGCCGGGCATCCGAGGGCAGGTGCACGTCCTTGGTCGCGAGGTCCGGCCTGAGGTCGAGCAGGCCGTCCGAGAACACGACCAGCGAATCGCCTGGCTCGAGCGTGACCTTGCCCACCAGGAACTTGGTGTCGGGAAAGATGCCGATAGGCGCGCTTCGCTCAGGAAGCGCCTCCTGATCCGCCGCGCCGCGCAGCAGCCGCGCGTGCCCGTGGCCTGCGTCCACATACTCGACCTCTCCGGTCCGCGGGTCGAAGGTGCAGTGGAAAACCGTCACATAGGCGTGGTTGACCTCGAGCGCCGCCGACATCACGGCTGCAGCCTGCTTGATGCCGGCCTCGAGCGGTTCGACGCCGGCGACTCCGCGCAGCGCGGCTCGCGCGGTGGCCATCATCAGCGAAGCGGGCAATCCCTTGCCCATGACGTCGCCCAGGGTGACGGTGAGGCGGCCATCCGTCGCGCGATACCAATCGTAGAAATCTCCGCTGATCTCGCGCGCCGCCGTGAAATGGGCGGCGACCTCGAACCCGTTCTCCTTATAAGGTGTTGGCGGCAGCATGCCCGCCTGGAGCTCCGCAGCGCGGCGCATCTGCTCGGCGCGCTCCGCGACCATTCCCTCGAGTCTGTCCAGGCTGGCCCGATGGGTCATCTCCAGGCTGCGGCGCTGAAGGTTGTTGACGACCAGCAGGTAGAGCTGTGTCGCGCCGACCGGCTTGACGTGGTAGGCGAAGGCTCCGTGGTCGAGCGCGGCCCTGCCGAGCTCCGGGTCGTCGACGCCCGAGATCATGACCACGGCGATGTTGGGCCGGGTCGCCCTCAGCTCCTCGAGCAGGCCGTATCCAGACTCGTCCGGTAGGCGCACGTCCAGGAGGGCCACGGCGTAGTCCTTGACCCCGACCATGCGCCTGGCCTCGGAGCCCGTCAGCGCGACGTCGCACTCGAAACCCCGGCTGCGCAGGATCCGCGCCATGACGCGTGCCAGGGGCTCGTCGTCATCCACGACGAGTACACGTTCGCTTCCGGGTGATCCGGCCACGGCCATGCAGTGTAGAGAGGCTAAAGTCCCTACTTTCTGCCATATGCTCTTCCGGCTGTGGCTTTGGAAGTCGAGACCCGCCAGGCGGAGAACGGCGTCACCGTGGTCGCCCCCACCGGGCGGCTCGACGTGGCCGGGGCTCCGGCGCTCAAGGACGCGATCTCGGAGGTCGTGAAAAACAGCCCGCCGAGGGTCGTCATCGACATGGAGGGAGTCAGCTTCGTCGATTCCACCGGCCTGGGTTCGGTCATCGCGGTGCTGAAGCAGATTCGCGGCAGCGAGGGCGGTGAGCTTCGCCTGGCCGCCCCCAACCAGCAGGTTCGCGTGGTCCTGGAGCTCACCACCCTCGATCGGGTCTTTCCTTATTACGCAACAGTCGAGGAAGCCCTCACCGGCTTTTAGCCGATGAGGTCCAATCACCGCCGCTTTGAGTTCACCGCGACGTTCACCGGCCTTGATGAAGGATTGGACATCCTGCACGGATCCATCCAGCGGCTGCGGGAGGCGATCGGTCGCCCCCAAGACGATCGCTCGCTCATCTTTTTCGAAACGGCGCTCGGCGAGATCGGAAGCAACGTCCTCACCCACGGCCGTCCGGCGGGCACTGAGCGACCGGTCGATTACACGCTTCGCTTCGATGGCGTCACGGTCGAGGCGTCGCTCAGCGACTCGGGCGTCCCGGTCCACGAGCACCTCACGCGCGAGATGCCGGCGCATGACAGCGAAGCGGGTCGCGGCCTCGCCATGGCGCGCTCACTTCTCGACGAGCTCGGCTACGAACGCGAGGGCGAGGTCAACAAATGGCGGCTGGTGAAACGGCTGTGAACGCGCGGCTGCCCGAGGATTCCGGCCGGGCGCTCATCCACGAGTTCCGCAACCTGCTCGCGGTGATCGTCAACTACAGCGAGCTGATCGCCGAAGAGACCAACGACCCGGAAGCGGTCAAGGCCGACATCCAGGAAGTACGCACGGCCGCGGAGCGCGCCATCCTCCTCACGGACAAATTGCCGCGCCCGGGGAGTACGGCATGACAGTTGCGAGAAGGGCGGGCTCGCCGACGGACCGGCCCCACTCCGCGTTGGTCCACCGCGACATCGCGCTCGTCGTCGACGACGACGAGCAGGTGCTGCGGCTCGTCAAGCGCGTTCTCGATCGCGCCGGCATCGAGTGCGTGACGGTCAACGACGGAGCCACGGCACACGACGCCGCGGTCGAGTGGCGGCCAGACATCATCCTGCTCGACCTGATGCTCGGCGACACGACAGGAGACCAGATCATGGCCGAGCTTCGCGAGGACTTCCGCACCCGCCTGATCCCTGTCGTGTTTCTGACGGTGCGCGATTCGCTCAAAGACAAAGTCGAGCACCTGCTCTCCGGCGCCGACGACTACGTGACCAAGCCGTTCGTGCCCGAAGAGCTCGTGGCCAGGCTGCGGGCTGTGATGTCACGCTCGACAACCACGCGCGGGCTGAGCCCGCTCACCGGCATGAGCGGCAACAGCGACATCCTGCGCGAGATCAGCCGGCGCCTGGCTCAAAACCAACGCTTCGCCGTGCTCTATCCGGACATCGACTCTTTCAAGAGCTACAACGACCACTACGGATTCCTGCGCGGCGACGATGTGATCAAGACGCTCGCCACGATCATTCTCGAGGTCCTCGAAGAGGATCACTCGCCTCAGCACTTTGCCGGGCACGTCGGCGGCGACGACTTCGTGGTCCTGACCGAGCCAAGCATGGCGGAGACGATCGCCACCGAGATCACCAGGCGTTTCGACGAAGCGATCCCCGCCCTCTATGACCCGATCGATCGAGACCGCGGGTGGATCGAGTCCGAGGAGCGGAGCGGCAGCGTGCTGCGGACGCCACTCGTGTCGGTGTCGATCGGCATCGTGATCGCGGAAGCCGGCAGCTACGGCAGCGCCGCCGCGGTGGCCGCCCGCGCGTCCGAGGTCAAGGGCGTGGCCAAGCGCATGCCCGGATCGAAGTGGGTGCTCGACCGCCGCCGCCCGCCGGAGCGTTTCAGCTGATGCGACCGGGAGCCTTTGCCAGTTGGACGGACGGTAGCCCGGTGCTAGCATCCGGCGGGACAGCGCAATGAGCGAGGTCATAACGGAGACGCTCCAGGCGCCGGATCAGCGGCCACCGCGGGTCAAGGTCGTGGTTCACCGCCTCGACGGTGGGCTCGAGGAAGGGGAGTCGGACGCTCGTTCGATTTCCTCCGAGGGGTTCCCTCTCTATTCCAGCGGTGACTTCCAGCGCGCGCGCATGGTCCCCACCCGGGACATCAAGTACATCGTCTTCGGCTCCCTCGACGACTCGGCGCTCGAAGCCGATCCCGGCGACAAGTCGACCTCGCGCAAAGCAATCCTGCGGTTCCGCGACGGCGAGTGGATCGCCGCCTACATCGACCAGGGCGTGCAGCAGGAGGGCGAGGGCATCGCGATCAAGATCCGCCTCACCGAGCTGCAGAGGGTGATCCCCGCCGTGGCCGCGTCGCCGTCCCTGCTCGAGATGCAGTTCGTCGACATGTGGACCACGACGACAAGACCGCCGGGGCAACCGCAGCGCCGCCGCTCCGACATCCTCGAGGCAGCCGCGCGGCAGGGCCGCGACCTCAACAAGCTCGCCAACGATTTTCGCGACCGCCTCGCGATGATCCGCGACGTCGGCCTCACGACGGGTGACACGCTCGCTTTCTCCCGAGCGGTGCGCACGCACCTCGACCGCTTCCTGCTCGAGGACGGCATCAGCCTCAACTCGCAGGAGAAATCGGCCCTGGCCGACATCATCCTTCGCGCTGCGGTCGGCTATGGACCGCTGGACAGCCTGCTCCACGACCGATCGGTGAGCGAGATCATGGTCAACGGTCCCGATCAGGTCTTCATCGAGCGGCGCGGCGTCCTGACCAAGGCCGACGTCCGTTTCGAGGACGAGAACCAGCTGCTCGAGACGATCCGCCGCATGGTGGCCACCACCGGGCGCCACATCGACGGGCTCAACCCGATGGTCGACGCGCGACTGCCCGACGGCAGCCGTGTCAACGCGATCATCCGGCCCGCCGCGATCCACGGTCCGGCGCTGACGATTCGCAAGTTCAAGGACGCGGTGCTCGGCGTCGACGATCTGAAACACGAAGGTAGCTTGAGCCCGGCGATGGCGGAGTTCCTCCAGGCCGCCGTGCTGGGCCGTATGAACATCCTGGTCTCCGGGGGCACCGGTTCAGGTAAGACCACCACGCTCAACGTGGTCGCGCGGTTCATCCCGCACAACCAGCGCGTGATCACGATCGAGGACGCGGCCGAGCTGCAGATCGACCACCCGCACGTCATCGCTCTCGAGCACCGCCCCGCCAACGTTGAGGGCAGGGGCGAGCTGACCATCCGGCAGCTCCTCCGCAACAGCCTCCGGATGCGCCCCGACCGAATCCTGGTCGGTGAGGTCCGCGGCGCGGAGGCCCTCGACATGCTGCAGGCGATGAACACCGGTCACGACGGTTCGATGTCGACCATCCACTCCAACTCCGCGCGGGACGCGCTGTCTCGTCTCGAGACGATGGTGATGATGGCCTCGATCGACATACCGTTTGAGGCTGTACGAGCTCAGATCGCGTCCGCGGTCAACCTCATCGTCCATCAGGCCCGCATGCCGGACGGCCGGCGGAAAGTCGCGCAGATTGCCGAGGTCGTCGGCTATGACTCGAACGGACCGATCCTGCGCGACATCTTCCTGCTCGGCATGGGCCCCGACCTGAGGCTGGAGTACAACGCGACCGGCTACGTGCCGACTGCGCTCGACAAGGCGGCGTTCTACGGGGTCCAGGTCAACCGGGATCTGTTCGACCCGGTCAAGTCGCGCTTCATCCCCGCGGGCTCCGACAGCATGATGCCCGTCGTCAAGGACCCGTTGATGTCCGGCCAGGCCAAAACCGAAAACGTGGTCCGGCAGGTGGTGGTTGTCCCGTTCAGCTCCGACCGCCCGGCGGCGGCCTCGCCCGCGCCGTCGGCTCAGGCCGCTGCTCCGGCGCAGACGCCTGAGATGCAGGAGGAGATGCGCAAGCTGATCGACGCGGCTCGCGCCGCGGTGGCCGACCTCCAGGCGGCGGCGCCGGCTGAGCGCCCCGAGGTTCCGCAGGCGCAGGGTGCGCCCGTCACGTATCCCTCCCAGCCGTATCCAGCGCAGCCTTATCCCGGCCCGCCGCTGCCCGAAGGCGCCACGCCCCCGCCCTACTACGGGCAGGTGCCGGACCTCCACGCCCACCAGGCGCTCGAGGCCGCAACCGCGATGGCACGCGCGACGACCGCCCTCGGCCAGCTGGCAGCTGCTTCCAACGGATTCAGCGGCATGCTCCCCACCGTCCGCGGGACGGAGGGCGCGCCCGGTCCCGCAGGCGCCTCGCGGCGCATCCAGGCGGTGATCGAAAGCATCATCACAAGGCGGGGCCTCAGCCTCCGTCTGGCACCGCCTCTGACCGAGGCGTTCGAAGGCGCCGAGCTGAAGGCGAGCGATTACGCATCCCAGAACAAGATCAGCAAGGATTCCGCGGGCCGCGAGATGCGCCTCGCGGCAGAGGCGGGACTGCTGCAGACGGTGCGGTACCCGCAGGGCGAAGCCGGCTTTCGCGCTTCACAGGGCCTGCTGCGAGAGATCGCCGAAGGCCTCGGACAGCCCATCAACGCAGCGGCTCCTCTGACCGCTGAGACGATCATCGGCAGCCTCGCGGTGGGCCAGACCGAGGGCACCGTGACGATCATGTTCACCGATGTCGAGGAATCGACACGGTTGCTTTCCACGCGCGGCTTCACCGCGTCGCACGAGATCATGCGGGCGTACGAGACGATCATCGACGAGCGCGTCGCGGAGCACAGCGGCCGCCGGATCAAAGGTCTCGGCGACGGCTTCATGATCAGCTTCGGGTCGGCGCGTCACGGCGTGGAATGCGCGATCGACATCCAGCGCGCGATCGCCGAATACAGCAAGCAGAACCCGGAACGGAAGCTCAAGATCCGCATCGGCCTCAACACAGGCGAGGTGGTCGAAGAAGCCGGCGACATCTTCGGCGCGGCGGTCAACGTCGCGGCTCGCGTTGCGGGAAAGGCCAAGGGCGGAGAGATCCTCGTTTCCGAAATTGTCCGCCAGCTCGTCGGCCCCACCTCCGAGATGAAGTTCGACTTCCGGGGCCGCTACAAGCTCAAGGGATTCCCAGACCGCTGGCGGCTGCATCAGGTCACGCCTGGCGAAGTCAAAGAAACGCAGCACGTGATGACGACTGACGACGGTTTTGTCGATCGCGCGCAGGAACGTCTCGACATCCGCCTGGTCATGGATCGCGCCGCCATGGGCAGCGGTTCACTCGTCTTCCTGACCGGCACTCCAGGCATCGGGGCGTCGAGGCTGGCATCCGAGGTCGCCACCGATGCGGCGGCCAAGGGCTGGCTCGTATTGACCGGCCGCTCTCTCGAAAAGGACGGCGAGCCGTATGGACCCTTCCGGGATGTACTGGCCGGGGGGATCGCGGGCGCCACAGCCAAGGTCTTGAAT
>VBEF01000024.1 GCA_005881275.1 Chloroflexota bacterium | reverse complement strand
GTCGCCTGGTAGCCGATCTCACCTGAGCTCAAGGCTTCGGCTACAAGAGGCATCGCGTCGAGATGCTTGCCGACGCACAGCCGGTCGGAGGCGGCATTGGGCGTCAGGCCACAGGTCTGAGCCACCCAGGAGCAAGGAGTCTGCCCGGTGAGCAGGTTTGCGCCGCGCTTCCGGGCCTGGTTCAGAACCGTGCAGAGGGTGCCCTGCAGGCTGTCGACCAGGCCGGAAAGCTCCTTGGGATCGACGAAGTCGAGATCTGCACGGGACTGGAAATCGCGAACCGCAACCTTCAGCCTCTCGAGTTCATCCAGCACGTCGAAAGTGTACCAAACAAATGCACTAAATGCAAGTGGTAATTGTCACCAATTCATTCAGTCGGGCC
>VBEF01000023.1 GCA_005881275.1 Chloroflexota bacterium | reverse complement strand
CCAAACAATGTTGACTGATCGTTCAACCAACACCCGGGGCAAGATCCTCCAGGCCGCGTTCACCGTCCTGTCCCGCCAGGGTTACGAGAACGCCTCGATCAAAGAGATCGCCGAGGAGGCGGGCGTGGCGCAGGGCCTCGTCCACTATCACTTCAAGTCCAAGCAGCAGCTCGTCCTGGCGGTGCTTGCCGAGGTGTGTCGGGAGATGAAGTACGGCGACGAGCAGGGTGCCGCCGGCGCCCAGGCCGCTTACGAGAAGTTCAAAGCCATGCTCAAGGACAAGCAGGCCACGCATGCGCTGTACATCCAGCTGATCGCGGTGGGCCTGCACGACAAAGAGCTCGGTGGCGGCGTGCTCGACTTCATCCGGGAGGACCGCTCCCACATCGAAGACATTGCGCGCCAGGTGTTCGCGGAGCGCGAGGCCGACCCGACGCCGGCGCGTGCGATCGCGTCGGTGATCGAGGCGGCCGTGCTCGGGATCATGGTGCAGAACCTCATCGATCCGGAATTCAACGCGGAAGAGGCTGTCGACGCCCTCAACGCGATGTCCTTGTCGGCCGTTTTCACGCCCGGGCAGGGCGCATAGGTAAGGAGAAGGGGAAAGTGTTCGCAGGCTGGGGTCGATTCGTCTACCGCTTTCGCTGGGCCACGCTGGCCGCGTCCGGCGTCCTGCTCGCCATCTCCGTCGCCCTGCTGATGATGGGCGGCACGCTGACGAGCGGCGGTCCCCTCACCAGCAACCTCCAGTCCGCCAAGGCGGGGAACCTGATCACGTCCGAGCTTGGCGCCGCGAAAGTCACGTCGAACTTCGACCTGATCTTCCGCAGCGACACGCTGACTGTGAGCGACCCTCAGTTCCAGGCCGCCGTCATCGACGCGCTCGCGCCGATCCAGAGCGATTCGCGAATCTCGAAGATGGTCACGCCCTACAACGTCCCTGAAGCGCGCGTTGCGCAGGCGTTGACCTCGAAGGACGGCCATGAAGCGCTCGTCAGCATCGAGCTCAACTCCTCCGGACAGAAAGCCTGGAAGGATTACGACGCGCTGCGCGCCGAGGTGAAGTCCAGCACGCTCACCGTGACCGGCACCGGCTTCGTCGCCATCAACCAGGCCTTCAACAAGACCCTCGAATCAGACCTTCAACGCGCCGAGTACGTCACGCCTCCCGTCACCCTCATCCTTCTCGTCCTGATCTTCGCGACGATCGTCGCTGCCGGCCTGCCCCTGGGCGTGGGCATCCTGACGATCGTCGGCGGCATCGGCGGCACGTTCTTCCTGAACCGCTTCACCGACGTATCGCAGTACGCGCTCAACATCGTCACGCTGATCGGACTCGGCGTCTCGATCGACTATTCGCTGTTCATCGTCAACCGGTTCCGCGACGAGCTCGCCCGCGGCCAGAGTCGCGAGGGCGCCCTCGCGACCACGATGGCGACCGCGGGCCGCGCGATCACGTTCTCCGGTTTGACGGTCGCCGTCGGCCTGTCGGCGATGCTGTTCTTCCAGGGCACCTTCATGGCGTCGATGGGCGCGGCCGGCGCGATCGTCGTCGCTGTCGCCGTTCTCTACGCGCTCACATTCCTCCCCGCGATGCTGGCGGTCATCGGCCCAGGCGTGAACCGCCTGCGGATACCGTGGTTCGGGCGCGCAGCCAGCGGCGGGGGTTTTTGGGCCGGTCTCGCCAACTGGGTCATGAAGCGCCCGATCGTGGTGCTCATCCCGACTGTGGCGTTCCTTGTCATCGCGGCGACGCCGTTCCTGCAGCTGCGGCTTGCCAACGGCAACGTGGACATGCTGCCGACGCACATCGAGGCGCGGCAGGGTTACGACCGCCTGCTCGCCGACTTCCCCGGCCAGGATCAGACCACCTTCAACATCGTGGTCAACTACCCGGACGGCTCACCGCTGACGGCCAACCGCATCGCCGAGCAGTACACGCTCGAGCGCCGGATCGCGGCCATCCCTGGCGTCCTCCGCACGAGCTCGATCTATGACGTCGACCCCAAGCTCGGCCTCTTCGAGTACACGCAGCTCTACACCGGCGATCCGAACAACCTTCCGCAGCCGGTGCGCCAGCTGATCTCCAGCAGCGTCGGCAAGCACGTGGTGCTGATACAGGCATCGACCAACGCCGAGATCAGCTCCAACGCGGCGCGCGACATCGTCAAGTCGATTCGCGCCGACCGCGGCGTCACCGATGGCAAAGTGCTCGTCGGCGGCGCAACCGCAATCGACATCGACGTGATCCAGTTCATCTACGACCAGGTTCCCCTGGCGGTCGGGACCGTGGTTCTTGTGACCTACGTGCTGCTCTTCCTGCTGACCGGCTCGGTCGTGCTGCCGCTGAAGGCCGTGGTGCTCAACTTCCTGTCGATCGGCGCCTCATTCGGCGCGCTTGTGTTCATCTTCCAGCAGGGCCACTTCGCGAACCTGCTGGGCTTCACGCCGCAGTCTCTCGATCCGAGCATCCCGGTGATCCTGTTCTCGATCGTGTTCGGGCTTTCCATGGACTACGAGGTCCTGCTCGTCAGCCGAATGCACGAGGAGTACGTGCGCCTGGGCGACAACACCGCGGCCGTCGCGAGCGGCCTGGAGAAAACCGGGCGGCTCATCACAGGGGCAGCGGCGGTCATGTTCACGGTGTTCATGGCGTTCGGCCTGGCCGAGGTCGTGATCATCAAGGCCATCGGCATCGGGCTCGCGATCGCGGTGGCGATCGACGCGACCATCGTCCGCTCGCTCGTCGTGCCGGCGGTGATGCGACTGCTCGGCGACGTCAACTGGTGGGCCCCGAAGCCCTTGCGATGGCTGTACGAGCGAATCGGGATCGGCGACCTCGGCGTCGAGCCAGAGCCGATGCTGCGCCGGCCGGTGGTGGTCGACGTGCCCGAGCGAGCTGAAGAAGTGGCGGTCGGGGCCCGGTAGTCGGCCGTCACCGCGCGCTTCTCTTATGTGCTGACCCGGGGGTCACTGGGCCGCTTCGTCTGGTATGGGATGGCGCTCGTCTGGCTCTTCGCCCTGGCTGTCGTCTTGATCCGCCACATCCCTTTCGGCCTCGTCTTCGGACCGCTGTTTCTGCTTTACGGCGCTTCAGGCCTGGTCTTTCGCGACGATGAACCTGAAGGGCCATTGCCCTGGTCCGAGTGGCTGGCTCCCGTGCTTGCGGTCGGATTCCTCGTGGTCGGAACGGTGTTGACGGCCGCCTCCCTGGCGCTGGTCAGTTAAGGCAAGCACCGCTTCCCGGCGCACCGCACAATAGTGCCCGTGCCCACCCTGTCGTCCGACGACGCCTTCGCGGAGGTCAAGGCCAAGGTCGACCTGGTCAAGGTCGTCCAGGAGCACGTGCGCCTCACGAAGCGGAACAAGGATTACTGGGGCCTGTGCCCCTTCCACCAGGAGGACAGCCCGAGCTTCCACGTCAACCCGCAGCGGCAGTCGTGGTACTGCTTCGGCTGCGAGCGGAAGGGCGATGTCTTCACGTTCGTCGAGCTCATCGAGAAGACCGACAAGCGCGGGGCGCTGCAGCTGCTGGCGGAGCGGGCGGGCGTCGAGCTGAAGAAGCTCAGCCCGGAGCAGAAGGACAAGGCCGACCTCCGCAAGCGCACGCTGGCGATGCTGAAGCTGGCCGCGCAGTACTACGAGTACGTGCTGTGGAAGATGCCCGCGGGCGAGCCGGGACGGCGGCTGCTCGAGTCGCGCCACGTCGCCGAGGAGACGGCGCGGCGGTTTCAGCTGGGCTACGCGCCCGCCGGCCGGGGGTTTGCCGAATACCTCCGGGCCAAGGGCCGGTCGCTGGCGGACGCGCTGGAGGCCGGGCTGATGCGGCGCGACGGGACAGACTTCTTCGCGGAGCGTCTCGCGATCCCGATCCGGGACGAGCGCGGCCAGGTCCTGGCCTTCACCGCGCGCGCTGTGCGCCAGGACGAACAGAAGAAGTACATCAACTCACCCGATTCGCCAACCTACATAAAAGGACGCGTGATCTTCGGCCTGGACCTGGCCCGAGATCAGATTGCCCACCAGGGCAATGCGGCACTGGTCGAAGGGCAGTTCGACGTCATCACCGCCCACCAGTTCGGCGTAGGCAACGCCGTGGCCAGCTCGGGCACCGCCCTGACCGAGGACCAGGTCAGGCTTTTGAAACGCTTCACCGACGAGCTGCTCCTGGTTTTCGACTCGGACCGGGCAGGCCGGGCGGCGATGCGAAAGGCGGCCACACTGGCGGCGGCGCATGGGATGCGGACGAGGGTCGTCACGCTGCTCGACGCGAAGGATCCCGACGAGTTCCTGCGCGCGGCCGGTCCCGATGCCGCGGCGCGATGGGACGAGCTGGTTGCCAAGGCGCCATCCGGTTTCGAGGCGGGCATGGCGGATGATTCGGCGGGCCTCAATCCGAGCAACCCGAACCAGGTGGAGCTGGTGGCAGGAAGGTTGCGCGAGTGGATCAGGCAGTTTCCCGACGGGCTGCGCGACGGATACGCCGAAACGGCTGAGCGCCACACCGGGATCTCCCGCCATCTCTTGCTCCGCGATCCGGAGCCCACCCCGGCTCCAAGACCTACCAACGGGGCGGCGGCCAGGATCCCGGGCAAGAAGCTGACGGCCGCCCGCTACCTGGTGCAGCTCCTGGCGGTCAGGCCCGCTGCATTCGACCAGGTTCGAACCAGGCTGACCCCCGAGGAGCTGGACTCAGGCGACCGTGACGTTTTCATCCGTATGCTGGGAAGCTACGACCGCGGTGGCCCCGCCGGGCTCGAGGCCGATCTGGCCCTTTATCCCCCGGAGGAGCAAGACCTGATTCGACGAGCGTGGGCGGCGCCGCCGCCGAATGTTGATGATGAGGTGGCAGTCGAGCTGGCCGAGAGAATCCGCCTGGACCACATGAAGGGTATGCACAGTGGGATAATCCGCGAGCTATCCGAGGCCGAAAGGGGTCGGGACTCGGAGAGGGTGGCGCGGTTGGAAGCTGAAGCCAGGGAGCTCGCCCGCGCGATCACAGACATGGAAAGGAGAAGCTAGACATCGCGCGTGTAGTGAAACAGGCGGTGACGCCTAAAGCGGTCAAGGCGTCCAAGGCCGCCGACAAGCCGGAGCAGAAGTTCGAAGACGAGCTGATGGCCGTTGCCGAGCAGCTCATCATCAAAGGCAAAGAACAGGGTTATCTGACGCCGGACGACGTCCTGCAGGGATTCCCCGAGATCGATGCCGAACCCGACCAGATCTTCCGCATCTTCGCGGCGTTCAAGGAGATCGGGGTCGAGGTCACCGATGGCGAGAAGGATTTCGAAGAGGTCGAGCAGATCGACGACGAGATGCTGCTCGACATCGAGATGATGGACTCGGTCTCGCTCGACGACCCGGTCCGCATGTACCTCAAAGAGATCGGTCGCGTTTCGCTTTTGACCGCCAACGACGAGGTGGAGCTGGCCCAGGCGATCGAGGCCAAGCCGCTGCATGACGCGATGAAGGCGCTGAACGTGATCGAAGAGGTCGACGGGCGGCAGAGGTCGGTCGACGAGCTGCTGCCTGAGGTCATCGAGCGGCTGGCAACGGTCAAGCGCAAGGGGCAGCAGGCACACATCGCGCAGGAGCTGCTCGGGCTGCTCGATCTGGCCAAGCTGGACAACCTCACCGACGCGGCGACCGCGGAGCGTCGCCGGATCGCGAACGGGGCCAGGCCGCGCGTTCGGGCGGAGGCTTTGGAGTCGTACCGGATCGCTCGCTACCGACTAACTGAGAGGTATGAGCGCGCGTATGAGGCCAAGCAGCGGCTGACCGAAGCCAACCTGCGGTTGGTCGTCTCGATCGCCAAGAAATACATCGGCCGCGGCATGTCGTTCCTGGACCTGATCCAGGAAGGGAACATGGGCCTGATCCGCGCGGTCGAGAAGTTCGACTACCACAAGGGCTACAAGTTCTCGACGTACGCGACGTGGTGGATCCGGCAGGCCATCACGCGGGCGATCGCCGACCAGGCGCGGACGATCCGCATCCCGGTGCACATGGTGGAGACGATCAACAAGCTGGTGCGCGTTTCGCGCCGGCTGCTGCAGGAGCTGGGACGCGAGCCTTCCGATGACGAGATCGGTGAGGAGATGGGGATCACGCCCGAGAAGGTGCGCGAGATCGTGAAGGTCTCGCAGGATCCCGTGTCTCTGGAGACGCCGATCGGTGAGGAGGAGGATTCGCACCTCGGGGACTTTGTCGAGGACCGCGAGGCGGTCTCGCCGTCGGACGCGGCTTCGCTGACCATGCTCCACTCCGAGGTGGAGGACGTGCTGGACACGCTCACGCCGCGCGAGCGGCGCGTGCTGCAGCTGCGGTTCGGGCTGATCGACGGGCACCAGCGGACGCTGGAAGAGGTGGGGAAGCGGTTCGGCGTCACGCGCGAGCGGATCCGCCAGATCGAGGCGAAGGCGCTCCGCAAGCTGCGCCACCCGTCGCGGTCGAAGAAGCTGCGGGACTACCTGGAGTAGCCCCGGGGCCACTTCGGATAGTCCGGACTAACCGGCGTTTCCGGTTCCGTTGAACCTTGATAGTCCGGCCTATCCGGGGTTAACCCTTTCGCCTGACAATTACCACCGTGCCGGTGATCACGGTGGGGCGGCAGTTCGGGGCGGGTGGCGCGACCGTCGGCCGCATGCTCGCCGATCGGCTGAAGGCAGACGTCCTCGACTCCAACATCATCGACGAGGTGGCGCGGCGGCTTCAGCTTCCCAAAGAGGAGGTGGAGGCCGAGGACGAGCAGCCAGGCTCATTGCTTGCCCGACTGCTGGTCGCGCTCGGTTCGGCGAGCACCGAGCCGCTGATCCCACCTGAGGCGACCGCCTGGACACCGCCCAACGCCGCACCCACATTCGACACCAGGAAGGCGGTCTTGCAGATCACGCAGCACGTCATCGAGGAGGCAGCCCGCGCGGGCAACGTCGTGATCGTCGGGCGCGGCGGCGCCTACATCCTGAGAGACTTTCCCGGCGCCCTGCATGTGTTCCTTCGTGCGGCCGAGGCGGCGCGGGTGAAGACGATCATGGCCCGCTTCAAGATCTCCGAAGAGGAGGCGCGCAAGCGGATGAAGCAGACCGACGAGAACTGGACCTCGTACATCAAGCAGGTTTACGGCCACGATCGCAACCACCCGGCGCACTACGACATGGTCCTGGACACCGGCCGGTTGGGCTACGACGCGACAGTCGACGCCATCCTTTCGGCGCTCAAGACACGCAAGCCGATAACCTAGTCACCGAATGGTCCACTCCCTCGGCTCACGCACGTCCGGGGTCGATGGCTCGAGTGAGGGTGGGCGCATCAACACGATCAACATTCCGGGCGCGCTGGTCATCTACGGCGTCGCCCTGCTGCAGTCGCTGCAGCCCAGGAATCCGAAGACCAAGCTGAGCGTCGCCCCTGTCCAGGTGGATGGGATCTGGTGCCTGGAGCTCACCTACCAGGGCGACGAGCCGGCCGGCGTGCCCGAGCGGTGGCACGGCCACCGGGTGATCCTCAAGAAGACCGAGCCGCCGCCGCCGAGTGCCTGACCGCTTCGGCCCGCAGAGCAAGGTCCGGCAGGTCGTCGATGGGCTCGGCGAGCGAGGTCGGGAGGCCTTGCGCAGGCACGGTTACGAGCTGGGGGAGGGCTTCGTCGACGTGCTGTCCCAGTACCAGACGCTCGAGCACGCCGCTCGCCAGGAGCGGCTGCGGGACCTCGGCGGCTTGCTCAAGGAGCTCAACTCCTCCGGCTAGTCCCTCCTCGTGGCAAGTGCACGAATTGTCGGCGTTTATTTACACACTTTTGAACAGTCCAATTCGAAGTCCGCGGGTGTAAGCTGCCACGAAACTGGTTTCTGGTTCGTTATACCGGTCGAGGTTTACGTCATTGCAAAGCTCAAGATTGGAACCGGAACGAGGTAGATGTGCCTGCGGCAGGCGTCGAAAGGACGCCGCCATCTACACCTATCGCTCACGCACCGATCGCTTTCTCTTTCACCGCTGCGAATGCGGGGCCGAGTGGACTGAGCACCAGAACGACATCGACCCGATGGACCCCGTGACTTCGGACGAGGTGATCGAGGTCCACAAGCAACTGGCCAAGTTCGAAGGTTCGATCGCGGAGCTGCTAACGCCGCACTCCGCCTGAATCCTCGGTTGCGAGGTCAGTAGGCGTACATATGAACGCAGCCGCCCGGATTCAGTGACGCGCTGAGGCTGTACTCCTCTCCCGGCGGGATGTACATCCAGTCGCCCGACCGGAGCTCAATCCCGTTGTAGAGAAGTCCTCCGGAAAGGACCATGCGGAACTGCGGCACCTTGTGCCCGTGCGACGGAAGGATGGCGCCAGGGGCGCTCGAGGTCAGGAAGAAGAAGGTGGCCTCACTCATCAGATAGACGGGCAGCTGCCATGTGTCCCAGCCCGGCGGCATGTTTTCCCGCCTGAGCCGAAACCGAATGTCATCCATGCCTTCGTCGCGCGAGGTGACAATCCGGTCTGGGCGCTTGAGGGCGGCATCCACTCTCTCCCTGCCGCCGCTTCTCTTGTTTTCGAGAAATCTGTCGTCAGGTTTCCATTCCGAACCCATCGAGTAGCCCTCCCGGTGAGTGACGAGCCGACTGCACGGTGCCCCGGTCAGACAGTACACACGACCGGCGGGTTGTCAAGGTTGCTGGGGCACAAGTCCGTGCGCGACCGCCCAGGTCGCGACCTCGGTGCGAGACCTGACGCCGAGCTTGTTGCGGATGCGCTCGACATGACCCTCAGCCGTCCGTTCCGCGATGAACAACCGCTGCGCGATTTCGCGGTTGGTCAAGCCGCCGGCCACCATCGCCGCAACCTCCCGCTCTCGCCGGCTCAAAGGCCCGGACTCGGCCGCCGCAGATGCGGCCTGAGCGCTGCCGCCAAGCGCGTACTCGAGAGCCCTGGTGAGGTTCATCGTCTGACCCCCGGTCCAGACGGCCTCGCTCTTGCTCGGCCCAAGCTTGTTCCGGATCCGATCGCTCATTTCGTTGAGCTCCTTGACCCTGAACGACCAGGTGCTCAACAAGGACTCCCGTGACAGGCGGTCGACGACAGCAGCGAGTCGCAGCGCGCGTTCGTCGTCCTTTCGCGCGGCGGCGACGAGCGCCAACCCGCCCACTGACCAGATGATCCCGAAGCGATCGTTGAGGTCGCGCAAGATGGCGAGCGATTCCTCCCAGCTCGCCGCGGCGCCGTCCACGTCGCCGAGGCCGAGCTGAGCGTTGGCCAGGCTCTCCAGGTGGCGGGCCATCTCCGGTTGATCGCCGGTGGACCTGCTGAAAGCCACGCACTCCCGAAGGATTCCGGCCGCGGTCGCGAAATCGCCTTGCTCGGTGGCGATCATGCCGATCTGGTTGCGGACCTCAACCGCGGCCTGGCGGTCGGCTGACTTTTCCAGCAGAGCCAGGGCTTCGTCGTACATGCGGGCGGACACGTCGATCTGATCGAGGGAGTGATAGACCGCGCCTGCGCCGCGGAGCGTGTACGCGGTCAGCTCGGCGTCGCCCAGCTCGCGCGCGAGCTCGACACTCTCATCGGCCAGCGTCTTGCTGGCCGCATGGTCGGCCTGCCTCGAGGCAAGGCGCGCCGCCAGATTCAGCGCTCTTGCCCGCCCCGCGTCCCGGGTGGGGGCGAGTTCGAGCCGGTCGAGCAGCGCATTGCGCAGGCGTACCTGATCGAAAAACTCCGACTCGGCAAGCTTGATCGCGAGCGCCAGCCCGGCATCGTCGACCTTGTCGCGCGCCCAGCCAAGGGCGGCCCAGAAGTTCGCCGACTCGCGCGCCTTCCATCTCTGGGACAGGAAGTGCTCGTAGTGTCGGCGCTGGATCTCCTCCAGCTCGCCCGATTCCTCGAGCTTGCCATGGGCGAAGTCGCGATGCGACTCCATCAAGCGGTAGCGGGTGCTGCCGTCCTCGAGCCGGTCCGCCACCGCCATGGATTTCTGCACGAGGCCTGTCAGCACCGCGAGCGCGTCGCCGTCAGCGGCATCCGGGTAGACGCCACGGACGGCCTCGAGCGTGAACCCGCCCTGGAACACGCCAAGGCGCCGGAACATGGTCGCTTCGTTTGCTTTCAAGAGGCGATGGCTCCAATCGATCGCCGCCGCCATCGTCTGCTGGCGCTCGGGTACGGTCCGCGCGCCCGACGCGAGCACTCGAAACCGATCGTTGAGGTTGACGAGCAGCTCCCGCTCCGACATGAGGTCGAGCCTGGCCGCCGCCATCTCGATGGCCAGAGGAAGACGGTCGAGCCGTTCGCAGATCGCAGACACGGTCTCGCGGTTGGGCTGCGCAACCTTGAAGTCCGGCAGCACGAGCCGGGCGCGCGCCTCGAACAGGTTGAGCGCGTCAGGGTCGCCGAGCGAGGACACCGGCCAGCGCACCTCACCCGGCACGCCGAGCGGCTCGCGGCTGGTGGCCAGGATGGTGAGGGTGGGGCAGCGTTCGAGGAGTGCGTTGGAGAACGATGCGCACTCGGCGACGAGGTGCTCGCAGTTGTCGAGGATGAGCAGAGCGCGGCGCGATGCCAGCCAGGAGGACGCGACCTGCCGCGGAGAGCCGCGACCCGGCAGCTCGAGATTCGCGACGACCGCAGCGCCGACGTCGCTTTCCGCCGCCAGCGCCACCCACCAGACGCCATCGGGCCAGGCATCACGGGTTGCCCCCGCAACCTCCACGGCGAGACGGCTCTTGCCGGCACCGCCGGTACCGGTCAGAGTGACGATCCGCGCGCTCCGCACCAGCGACTTGAGCGAGCGCAACTCGGGCTCGCGGCCGACGAAGGTCGTGAGATGGAGAGGCAGATTGCTCGGAACAGCCTTCGACTGGTGGCGCTGGCCGGCCACCGTGCCCATCCGGGTATCTTCGCCCAGCCCGCCGGCAATTCACAGTCCCGCCGGGGACCGAAAAAGGAGAGAGGGACGGCCAGGTCCCTCTCTCCGGTCGGCGCACCCTGGGGGATAGAGGGTGCATGTCGGTGCCTTAGGGCAGCTCGCGGTGGCCGGTCGACTGAACGCTTGCCGGCTGCTGCTTGTACTGGTTGATGAAGGCGGGGTCGTCCACCAGGATCCGCGGGTTTCCGTTCGGCGTGGTCTCGCGATAGGCCCAGCTCGGCAGCACCGCCGCCGGCGCCCCAGCCTCCGCGCCTCGGTCAAGAAGCGCCCCGCTGGTGCCCTTGTCCTGGCGAAGGACAGTACCGGGCGCCGCGTGAACGGCCGGGTTCTGGGTCACGGCCGCGCCGCTTCCCTGGACGCTCTTGGCGATGTAGCCGCCCATCGCGGCAAGGCCCATGGCGACGATTACGAGGACGGCGAAGACGAACGTTTTCGAGACTGACGCTCCGCGCAACGATGCTCTGGCTTCCATTTCTCTCTCCTAACGATTTTTTGATTTCGGCTGCCGGTGCAGAACCGTTGAGTCGAGAGTAGGAATCAGGGGGTATGCCTCAAAAGGCTGGAAACACCTGAAAAGGGTCGGGGCAGGTACCTGATTTCAGGTACCTGCCCGGTCGGTTACGAGTTCGCCGCCAGCGTCGACGCCTGGTCCAGCAGGTGCCCGCCCCGGGCGATCATGTCCTTCAGCTGTTGCTCGCTTGCGGTGGAGCCGCCGAAAGCGGCGTTGGTAAGGGCGGTGCGCATCTGTGCCTCGAGCTCATCTCGTTGCCCGGTCAGCGACGCGATGCTGCTTTCGACCGAGGAGTAGTGCGCGTCGCTGGTCTCGGTGCCGCTGGCGATGGCGTGAGTCGAAGCCACCAGCATGTTGTGGGCGAAGGGTCCGAACGGCGCCGCGATCTCCTTGTAAACGTCGCGCAGCCGCACGAGCGACGCGTGGTGCGCCCGAAGGTCGCGCGAGACCGCCGAGGTCTCGAGGAAGCCGGCCAGCACCGCGCCGTCGGGCTCGTAGCTGTCCGTCAGCCCGAGTAGCGCGAGCATCGTCGGACGGGTGTCGGCGTGGTCCACCCACGTTTCGCTCGTGCGTCCGAGGTGCTTGACACCAGGCCCTACCAGGCCGAGCCAGGTGCGACCTATGTCGTCGGTCGCATCGCCGTGGCTGTAGGCGAAGTGGTAGTCGATGCAGGTCGCGACATCCAAGGTGGCGGGCTTTTCGATGCAACGGTTGTTGCCGGTGGTGAGGAAGTAGTCCGGGTTGGCGAAATAGGTGAAGCTCGGGGTGCGGCGCGGGTCGGCGTTGGTCATGTGCAGCGCCTGCTGCCCCACGGGATCCGCCATGTAGAGCATGACGGGGCTTGGTGACGAGCTGACGTACGGATCCACAGACGTGGCGACGGCGAGGTCGCGTTCGAACTTACGCAAGCCGGCATCCGTGCGCGCGGGCTGACCCGCCACATACACCGTCGGAGCGGAGTCGAAGTGGATGTCGAAGGCGGGGGGCAGGTCGGCCGCCGGCACGAGAGCCTTCATGTTCTGGTCGACCTCGCCGATCTGGTTGGCGGGGCACGTCACGCCGCCGCTGATGTTGCAGTAGGTGTGGCTCCACGTCCCGTTGGTGGAGCTGCCGCCGGCGAAGTGGTCGTTCTCATCCGAGGTGAAGACGAACAGGGTGTTCGACTTGTTGATGCCGTCCGCGGCAAGGCGCGCAAAGAAGGCACCGAAGGCCTGGTCGTAGGAGTGCAGCTGGGCGACGTAGTCAGCCTCGCCCGGACCAGAAGCGCGAAACGCTGTGTGGTTGTCGTGCGCGTCGGAGATGTACGCGAACGTGACCGGCACGCCCGCTTCCTGCATCTGGGCGACGTAGCCAAGGCTGACCCTGGCGTACATCCCGTCGAATCCAGGGAAGCCCGGGTTGCCCGCGGGGTCCTTGATGTTGTTGTTCTCGGTGTCCTTCACCGCTGCGTTGCCGCCGGTGATCGCCGGGTTGACGTACTTGGCTCCGAACAGGCCGCTGAAACCGTTGTAACCGCCCGGCTCATCGGGAAGCACGTCCGCCTTGGCATGGCTGCTCGTGTTGCAGATGCCGCCGCCCTGGGCGCAGTGGATGGCGATGCCGACAAAGTCGGTTTGCGCCAGCGCGGCGTGGTCCCTCGCCTCGATCCACTCAGCCGAGTCCTTCCCGAAGACCCTGGTCATGTCCCCGGCCGGCGTGATCTTGGTGTTCTCGACCACGACGTTGGCGGTGGAGACGGCGCCGTAGTCGCATCCCGCGCGGGTGTAGGGCACCCATGGCGCCGGGGTGTTGAGGCCGCCCGTGGTGACCATGTTGGGCAGCGGGTCGTTGACGCCGTCTGCAGTCACGTCATCGACCTTGTCGGTCCAGTACTTGAAGGCAGTCGAGAATCCGGTCGAGCCGTCCGGCTTGAAGTAGCCGTAGGAGTTGGTGACGGTGAGGCCCTGGCGGTCCGGATAGAGGCCGGTGAGCGAGGTGAGGATCCCACCCGCGGTGTGCGAGATGAGGATGGTGTGGTTGTTGTCGGTCAGCGTGCCGTTGCCGGTCATGAAGTTGAGCAGGTTCGGCATCTGCTCGAGGTCGGAGGGCACGCCGGCGCGGTCGCGGAAGAGGTGCGTGTTGTCGAACGTGATGGAGATGACGTGTTGGATTCCGTTGTCGAGCGAACAGTTTTGCGTTACCGTCGCCGTAGTGTGCGCCGCCGCGGTGCTGGGGACCAAACCCTGCATCGCGAGGAGCGCCGCGACGGATGCGAGCCGGATCAGCCGTCTCATACCAAACCCCCTAGTTCCTTGAACCGCCGCCTGCATCGGCGAGTCACGCCAGGGCTCGCCTCACCGACCGTAACCCGCGCCCCGTTATCCGCGGGTTAGGGGTGGTTTAGGAATCGACCATATTGAGTCGCCGCGCGCCGTGTCAAGTTCTCGGACATTGAGACCTCTCGCGGCTCTGGGGCGCT
This sequence comes from Chloroflexota bacterium, assembly GCA_005881275.1. Lineage (GTDB taxonomy): Bacteria > Chloroflexota > Dormibacteria > Dormibacterales > Dormibacteraceae > 40CM-4-65-16. Next base: position 27,369 of record VBEF01000023.1, on the reverse strand, counting down.
AGGGTTGATCGAGCGCCGTCTGCATATCGGTGGCGGTGTTCTTGAGGATTGTCTCGAGCGCGTCTTTCGGCATCGGCTGTTTGCCGGAGGCCACGCCATTCCAGATGTTGGCGAGGTTGGTCGCCATCACTTTTTCGAGCGCGGGCCATGCGGCCAGCGTGGGGAACGTGCGACCGAGCGACATCTGGGATTTGAAGGCGCCCTCCGGCGCGGCCGCGACCAGTGCGGGATACATGCCTGTCTTCTTGACGTAGGTGGTCTGGCCGGCGCTGCTCACAAGCCAGCGCACCCACTCATAGGCCTGGGTGGCGCGCGGGCTGCTTTTTCGGATGGCCAGGTCGCTGCCGCCGAGGTAGACCACGTGGCCCGCGTGACCGTTTGGGAATTGCTGGACGCCGAACTGCTGGCCCTGCAGCTTGAGGGCAAGCGAGGGCCCGGCGATTGTGACCGCGAACTTGCCGGCCGCGAACATCGATTCCACCTCGGTGTTGGTCCGCTGCAGCACCCCCGGATCGACGTACTTGCCACCGAAGCGCTGGTACTCGTCGACCCCGTCCACCGCCGCGGGCTGGTTGATCGTCGGCCTGGTTCCGTCGTCGCTCATCAGCGAGCCGCCCGCCTCCCAGATCCAGGGCGCGAAGCTCGCGACGACGCTCGCGTCGTTCTTGCCGGGGATGCCGAGTGGCGCGATCTTGCCCGACGCTCTGATTGCTTCGAGCGTGTGGTCGAGCGCCTCCCAATCTTTGAACCCATCGGCAGGGTCGATACCAACCTGCTTGAGGATGTCGGTGCGGTAGTAGATGGCGCGCGTGTCGATGAACCAGGGGATCGCCGTGATCTTGCCGGTGTTGAACGCGGCGGAGGTCGACCATGCGGCGGGGACGAAGGCGGTGCTTCCGCCGAGGTTTTGGACGTCGTCCGCCGTGAACTCGCGCATCGCGCCGGTCGCGGCGAAGGCTCCGACCCAACTCATGTCGACCTGCATGACGTCTGGTCCGCCGGCACCGGCGCCCGTCAGCGCGGAGCGCATCTTGGTGTAGGCGTCGCCCGGCGCGATCTTCGTGCCTTTCACCTCGATGTCCGGGTGCTGCGCGTGGAAGGATTTCGCGGCGTCCTGGAAGTACTGGTCGGGCTGCGCGCCGCTGGGCACGTACCAGAAGTCGATCGTCGTCGCTGTCGAGTTGGAGGCAGGCGATCCGCTGCAGGCGGTACCCAAGATCAGCCCAGCCAGGATCAGCCCAGCCAGGATCAGCGCGGCAGTGCCCGAGGCGAGCCACCTCATGTCTCTAAGCCTCTAACGGCGATCCTGCCCGTCACCTGTGCGGTGCGGGCCGGGCTTAGAGGCTCAGTCGCGGGGCGTGGCGGGCCACCAGCTCGTTGGCCGGTCGGCGTCGGCAGGTCGCGAATCGACACCCCAACGCGCAGACAGCAATACAAGCAGGACGATCACCAGGACGGCCATGAGAACCTCCATGACCTGAGTCTTCCCAATCCGAATCTCCGAAGCAACATGAGTTTTCCTCGTAAAATATCGGAATGCCGGACAATTGGCGGAGCGTCGAGATCAAGCATCTCAGGGCTCTTCGAGCGGTCGCGGACACCGGGACCTTCTGGGCTGCGGCGGTGGAGCTGAACAGCTCGCTCTCCACCGTGAGCGATCACATCACGGCTTTGGAGGCGCTCGTCGGGCAGCGGCTGATCGAGCGTTCTCGGGGCCGGCGCACGGTCGAGCTGACCGAGGCGGGGCGCGTTTTGCTCGGCCACGCGGAGGCAATCGAGTCCCGCTTGCGAGCGGCCGAGGCCGACTTCCGCGCGTACTCGTCGGGCCGGTCGGGCAGCTTGCGCATCGGCATCTATCAGAGCGTTGCCAACAAGGTGCTGCCCGAGGTCATGCGCCGTTTCAAACAGCGGTGGCCGGACGTGGATGTCCAACTTACCGAGGCTGCACATGACAACGACCTCATCGACGCGGTGGAAGGCGGCGATCTCGACCTGACGTTCGCGATCCAGCCCATCCCTGCGGGTCCGTTCGAGGTGCGAGAGCTGATGCGCGATCCATACGTGCTCGTCACGCCGGCGGGTTCGGCGATGGCGCGGCACCGACCCCAGATCGGGGACCTGGCCGGGTTGCCCATGGTTGGCTACCAGCATGGAAAGCACCAGGACCTGGCGGAGGATTTTCTGCTCGGACGCGGTGTTCGACCGCGCATTGTTTTTCGCTCCAACGACAACGGGACAGTGCAGGCGATGGTCGCATCGGGGCTGGGCTTCGCGCTCGCGCCGCTGCTGGCGGTCGATGAAACCGACTCGAAAGTGCGGCTTCTTCAGCTTGCCGAAACCGTGCCGCCGCGCGTGCTTGTGGTGCTCTGGCATCGCGATCGTTACCGTCCGCCCGCCGTGGCTGCGTTCGTCGAGACGGCGATCGCGGTCGCAGGGGAGGTCGAGCGAGCGCACGCGGCGTTCCTGGCTAAGGCTGTTGGGGCGGCTGTTGGGGCGGCCGCTCGATCGCGAACACGAACTCGAGGCCGTCGATCTCGTCGTCCTGCGTCCCGACCTGCTTGAACCCGACCCTGCGCACGACCGCAAGGGACGGCGCGTTGCCGGGCGAGACGCTGGCGTAGACCTCGCGCTGACCCTGCGCGAAAGCCCACTCGACCAGCGCGCGCGCCGCTTCTTTGGCAAAGCCTTGACCCCGGAACGGTGCGAAGACCGTGTAACCGACTTCCGCTCGGCCGATCACGTCGGGGGGTCCGTGAAAGCCGCAATGCCCGATGATGGTTGCAGGACGGGCGACCATCAGGCGCGCCATCCACTCGCGGCGATCAGGGGACTCCTCCATGCGCCGGAGCTGGATGGCGAGGAATCCGGCGACATCCTCCGTGGTTGGAAACTCGTGCGGCACGGTGAGGCCCAGCAGGCGCTCCGCCGCCTTGCGTCGCCCGGTCATCAGATGGCGGATGGCATCGGGTTCGAGGGGTACGAGGTCGAGGCGCTCAGTCCGAATTGGGCTAACCGACATTGCGGGTTGGAGCGTAGCGCTCGTCTTGGAGTAAGTTGAACTTCTGATGGCGAAGCTCGTCGTATCGGAATTCATCTCGGTTGATGGAGTCATGGAGGATCCGGGTGGATCTGAAGGATCCGCCCGCGGCGGATGGGCGTTCCAGTTCAATCGCGGCGCGGAAGGTGACAAGTTCAAGCTCGACGAGGTGACGTCGGCGGATGCACTGCTGCTTGGACGCAAGACCTACGAGGGGTTCGCCGCCGCGTGGCCGGGCCGCACGGACGAGACGGGGTTCGCGGACAAGATGAATCGAATGCGAAAGTACGTGGTGTCGAACTCTCTGAAGAATCCGGAGTGGGACAACACGACGGTCATCAGTGGAGACGTTGTGGGCGAGGTCTCAAAGCTCAAGCAGCAGCGCGGTGGCGATGTCCTCGTCAACGGCAGTTGCGAGTTGGTTCGCGCGCTGATCGAGAACGACCTGGTCGATGAGCTTCGCCTGATGGTGTTTCCGATCGTGCTGGGCATGGGCAAGCGGCTGTTTGGGGACAGCCCGCACGCGTGGTCGTTCCGTCTCGTAGACTCGCGACCCGTCGGGGGTGAGGGCGTGCTGATCGTGACGTACGAACCAAAGCGGGACTAGCGGCGCGGGTACTGCCGCAGGCGGGCCTCTCCTAGAATTCGAGTTCTGAATCCGGGATAGCTCAACCGGTAGAGCAGGCGGCTGTTAACCGCAAGGTTCAGGGTTCGAATCCCTGTCCCGGAGCCAAATTTGAACTCAAAGTTCGTCTGCGTGCTGACCACCGACGGTGCTAGTGCAGCAACAGTGCAGCAACAGTGCAGCAACCGCCACCTTATCGGTCCTCCGCTACTCGACTAATCGCTGGCACTTTCTGCTCGCTCGCTGGCTCAAATAGTCCGGGGATTTGGGCCCAACCGACTCCCACTACCTCCTTAGTCTGCTGTCGTGAGTCGCGAATATCGACGCGGATTGGTCTCCAGGCTGACCGAGCCAGGTGTATGGAAGAGCCGCCGAAGCGCATGGAGTTCTCGCAGCGCACGCGGAGGGGTCAGCGGAGCTGACGTCTCATGACCTCGGGCGCCAATCGGTCAATGGATCGATCGTGAGAACGATTTGGACTCTGAGGTTGAGTTGGTCCAGCAACACACATTGCTGGTGATAACCCAGTGGATTCCCAGAGCAAGCTCAACGGACGCGAACTTGCAGCCATCAGCTAGGGATGAGGTCTTCGGGCAGTGTGACGGGAAGAGTTGCTCGACCGACCGACACGAACGCCGAGTAAAAGGGTTCGAACATGTTGCCGATTCGTACGCGAGCTGCGGCAGACAGGTACTTGATCGCGTCTGCCTGAGTCATGCCCAGCCGAGTAAGGAGCTCGCAAAGTTCGACGAATGCCGACCGCACGCAAAGGCTGGTCGGCAGGCCCTGAAAGGCGGCCACGACTCCGACTTGCTCGGCATCGACGAGCAGCGGCAAGCGCCGGACCTGAGTCTCACCGCGCGGTGTCACGTCGACTCTCAAGGTCACCCTGGCGGCGATCTCGACCGCCACACCCGCCACCTCGCCATCGCCCTGCGCCGCGTGGACATCTCCAATCGAGAGAAGGCCTCCATCGTGGTTGGCCCGCACGTGGATCGTGCTTCCGGCGCGCAGGTCGGGGATGTCCAGGTCGCCGAGGTAATCGGGCGACTGGGATAGCGTCATCCGCCTTTCGTAGGTCGGTGCCACTCCAATGGTGCCGATGAACGGCCGGCTTGGTAGGCGCACGGCACCCGTAGGCAAAGGCAGGATGACCTCGTCGCGCGTCACGGGGCATATCGTTGTGCTCGGCGCGATCTGCTCGCCCAGCCCGCGTCCATTGTCATAAACAAGCGCGCCGAAACCGGGCACCACGGCGATAAATCCTTGATGTGTGTCAGGAGCCGGGTCTATGTCGACAACGGTCACCCGTAAGATGTCGCCCGCGCGCGCTCCTTTGACTGCGATCGGCCCGGTGACGTAGTTCATTCCCCCGAGTTGAGAGATCAGGTCGTCGAGGCTCCCAATCAGGTCATTTTCAGATTTGATCAACCCTCCGGTGCAGTCGACCGTGTCGACGACAAACGTCTCGGCCGGCGAAACCTCCCTCGTGGGAGCTATGTCGCGGTCGAAGTAGAGCCGTGGATCAACATCACGGGCGTGTGACGATGGCGAGTCTCCGTGACTGTGGTGCGGCGTTCCGCACATGGCATGAACCTCCTTCAGACTTACCCAGATGATCGCCGCGCCCCTCCCCGACCTCGTGGCCGAGTCGCAACGCGTCCTTGCGGCCGCGCGCGAGCGAGGCGTAGTGGTGCGGCTGGCGGGCGGTCTGGCCATCCGCCATATTTGCCCCGCGGCGAGCAAACCGCCCTTGAACCGCCAGTACGCCGATCTCGACCTCGCGATTGCCGGCGGCGGAGCGCACAGGCCGCTCAGCGATCTCCTGCGCGGTCTCGGCTATCAGCCGGAATCCACGTTTAACGCCCTGAACGGAAGCACGCGACTCCAGTTCATCGACGCGACCAATGGCCGCCACGTCGATGTGTTCGTTGACGCAGTGCGCATGTGTCACGTGATCGATTTCAAAGACCGCCTGCTGCTGTTGGAGGACACGCTCAGCCCCGCCGACCTTTTGCTGACCAAGCTGCAAATCGTTGAGCTCAATCACAAGGATGTCCTCGACGCCCTGGCGCTTCTGCACGACCTCGCACTTGCCCGCGGCAATGGTCCTGGGATAGACATCGATCACCTCGAGCGGGTGTGGGGCAATGACTGGCCGCTCTGGAAGACGTCTCAGCTGACCCTGGAGAAGATCCGGTTTGTCGCGCCATCAATCGTCGATGGGCCGGCCACGACCCGCATCTTGAAGACTGTTGCCGGCCTGGAGGCGATACTCGACTCTGGACGCAAGAGCCTGCGCTGGAGGCTTCGCGCCCGCATCGGCGAAAGGATCCGCTGGTACGAATTGCCCGAAGAGGTCGGCTGACAGCTTCAGGACGCCGCGGTTGTAGTCGGGCCCAGCGTGGCGTGCGCGGCAGCCGCTGCCTTGAAGCACTCGATCGGCGCCATCAGGACGCCGGCTCCGATTTGACCGCCGCCCTTACCGGCAAGCCCGCCGTCGATAAGCGGGACGATGCCCGTCTCGACCACCTTGAGTACGTCGATGCCCACCGGAGATCCTCTGAAGCCGAAGTATGGGATGCGAAAATCGGGGTGCTCGCCGACCGTGATCCTGTACATCGCCAGGTTGTTCGCGACCATCGCCTCCGCGGAGCCCCCCTGATACGCCTGCAGCCCGAACGCAGCCGCCTGCGCGAAGGCCCCGAGGCCGATCGCCTCCGTGTGATGGCTCTCGCCCCCCATCCATTCCACGTCATGCTCTGAGAAGCCTTCGAAAAAGCGGCCTTGCAACGTCGGATGCGGGCCATGAAACCATTTGTCACCGAGACCGCTGACCCGGATCGCGAAGTCGCGGCAGCTTATGGTCATGCCGGTCACGACCGACGACCCCGCGATGCCGTGCGCTGCGTTGGCCGTCGCTTTGGCCGTCGCCATCGACAGGCGGAGGAAGAAGTAATCGCTTTCGCGGATGAAAGCGAGTGTTGCGTTGACGTCGTCGAGTTTGTGTCGCGCGACCTCGACGATTTTCGGAAAGAGCTCGCGCGTGAACAAGATGGTCCCGGCGGTGTTCCGGCTATGCAGCTCGTCACCCATGTGCAGGGCCCGCTGAATCAGCGGCTTCAAGGGCAGTCCTCCCGTCAGACGGACCGCATCTGCCAGGACTGGGCTGATGACCTCGGCAATGTGACGAAGGTTCTCGTGCACCTCTTGGCTGTAGGCGCCGTAGTTGAGCCGGTACCGGCTCGGCCCCTCATAAAAGTTGCAGAAAGCGCGCGTGCTTGTTTGCCGGTCCTCGACGATGAACACAGGCATCGACGCCGTGTAGATGCCTGCTACGGAGCCGATGCAATCGTGCTCGTGACAGGAGTTGACCGTGATCTCGCCTTCGTCGAGCTTTGCGATCGCCTCCTCGCGTGTGCCGGCGAGGCCTTCGTGCAGCGCGCCGCCGATGATTCCGTCACGCTGCCCGCCGAAATACTCGGACCAGCGCATCGGCGGGCCTGAGGTGAGCACCATGTGGCGTGTCATCCCAGGCACTACCTCGATCGCTGGCCGGATGTCGACCAGCACCGGCTCCGCCTTGGTCAGCCGCTCGAATGCCGCCTGGTTGGCCTGGGCCGTCGTCATAGGCACCTCAGAAGAACCGGATCCAGCGCTGCCGCTCGGGGTCGGTAACCTGGTTGTGGAACTCTGCCCACTCCATCGACTTTTCCTTCAGGTACGCCTTCTTGAGCTCCGGGCCCAGGACCTTCTCCGTCAATGGGTCGCTCTCGAGGTGGTCCAGCGCTTCGAGCAGAGTTCGCGGTAGGACGTCGATCTTGCGCTCGGCCAGCAGCTCGTCGCTGGCGAGGTAGAGATTGTCGTTGGTGGGTGCCCTCGGATCGAGCGCCTCTTCAATCCCTTCAAGCCCGGCCGCGATGCTGAATGCGGCTGCGAGGTAGATGTTGCACGAGACATCCGGCGCGCGGTTCTCCAGGCACGGCCGGTTTCCCGGCAAGCGGAGCATTGCGGATCGGTTGTTGGAACCGTAGGCGATGAACACCGGAGCCCAGGTGATGTCTGGCATGAGGCCCCTCGTGATCAGCCGCTTGTACGAGTTGGGCAGCGGGCAGGTGAGCGCGGTCAGTGCCTTCGCGTGCTTGAGGACACCCGCGGTGAACGAGAGCCCGAGCTTCGAGAAGTTGAGCCCATGGGGGCCCTTCGGGTCGATGAACAGATTCTTCCCGTCCGCGTCGGCGATGCTCATGTTGAAGTGGGCCCCGCTGCCGAAGTCTTCGGCGAAAGGCTTGGGCATGAATGACGCCACCATGCCCATCTGCTGCGCCACCTGCCTCGCCATCAGCCTGAAGAAGGTGAAGCGATCGGCCATCGTGAGCGCGTCGGCATAGCCGAAGTCAAACTCGAACTGGCCGCGGCCGCCTTCGTGGTCGAAGGAGTAGACGCCCCACTCGAGTTCCTTGAGATGCGCGACCATCGTCGAAAGGAACGGCATCGAGTCGAACGTGCTGCGCAGGTCGTAGCCCGGCATCTTCAATGTGTCGGTCGGACTCAGTGGCGCATAGCGGCCATCGATCTCCCGCAGCACGTAGAACTCTGGCTCCACGCCGAGATTGAACGTCCACCCGCGCGCTTCGACGTCTCGGAGCGTACGTCGGAGGATGCTGCGGCTGCACAAGGGATACGGCTCGCCGTGCCAGCTCAGGTCGCAAGCAGCCCACGCGTAATGGCGATCCCACGGGCAGACCACCGCCGAGCGAATGTCCGCGACCGCGGCGCACTCGTCTTCTTCGGGCCCGAGATCGCCCATGCCGTCCAGCGCTCCTACCGTGTAGAGCTCGGAGCCGCGGCACATGCGGGCGAAGCAATCCGCGGGAACCATCTTCGCCTTCGTCACGCCATGGACGTCGACGTACGACCCGACGCAGTACTCGACGCCGCGCGCGATCAGGTCGGCCTGCATTGCGTCGAGGTCGTCGACCGAGCGCCCGTCCGCGATCAACAATGACATCCGATCCTCCTTGCCCTTCACGGCCCTGGCCGGGGGGCTGCTTCGCCGCCGAGCGACCCGGTCGACTCTTCTGGGATTTCCCATTCGTACGCGAACTTGGTGACCTTGAGGATGACCGACGTGTCGGTCTTGATGATTCCCGGAATCCTCGCGAGCTTTTTCGAAAGCAGGTCGAGCAGCTCCTCGTGGGATCGGAAGAAGACCTCGATGATCAAGTCGTAGGGCCCTGTGGAGTAGCCGACGTACCGCGTTTGCGGCAGCGCCTCCAGGGCGGCGGCGACGTCACGGTGAGCGTTCATGTCCACGGTTATCCCGACGATGGCGCTCATCGTCATGCCCACGACCTCGGGGCTCGGCACCGCGACCACCTTGATCAGGTTTTCCGACACCAGCCGGCCGATCCGCTTGCGCACCGTGGTCTCCGTCACGCCCAGCTGGTGGGCGATCTCGGTGTTGGGCCGCCGGCCGTCCTGTTGGAGCAGACCAATGATCTGACGGTCAAGCTCGTCGTACGGCTGATTGGCTTGGCGGCTCGAAGCGCGGAGCCGGGGTTTGGGGGACATCACGTCACTGGCCATTTTAGGGCGAATTCACTCACCTGATCTCCTCTCTAATACGGATATCGTCGTCATCCGGACGTGAACTGGTGTCTCTCGATCTGATCGCCCTTGAGGCTGAGGAGCACCCCGCGGAGGATCCCTTCCGTGTACTCGCTCCCGGGGTTGAATGCCACGGTGCGGCCGATCCGGCTCATGCCGCGTGACTCGTGAATATGGCCGTGCAGCGAGGCCGCGGGCTGCAGGCGGGTGAGGATGTCGCGCACCGCGCTGCTGCCCGCGGATGTCAACTTGGGTTGGCCGAGCTCGCTCACGACCTCGAGCCGCTCATTGACCTCAAAACACGTGTCGAGACCGCTGTCCTTCGGCGGAACGTGGAAATTGAAGATCGCTTTGTGCGGGTCTGTCATGCCGGCCAAGATCCGCTCCAACCGCTCGAGCAACTCCGGTTCATCCAGCTCTCTAGGTGTGTGCCACGGAGTGCGGTTCGTCCAGCCCGTGCTGTAAAGACGGTAGCCGCCCGGAAGCTCGACCTCCACTGCCTCAGCATTAATGAAGTTGCGGCTCTGGGCGAGAACATCGTCCACGTACATGTCGTCATCGTTTCCCGGAGCGACGTAGATGGGTAAATGGCCGGTAGCCAGCTCGTCCCACATCTGCAGGCGGCGGATGACCTGCTCCTTGAAGACATGGTCTTTCCCTGCCGCGCCTTCGTGGTTCAGCTGCTCCACCGTCGTGCGGAACGGGTAATACCCCGCATCCGAGACCGTCTTCTCGAATGCGCGCACCCCGGACTCGCCATCGAGATGCACCGTCGAAGACAGATACCTGGCTTCCCATCCATCGTGTGCCTTCAGGACGGGCACGATCATCTTGCCAGTCAAATCTCCCCCGAGCACCACCACATCCGCCTTGTAAAAGTCGGGAGCGGCAAGAATCTTCCTGAAGCAGACGTCCGATCCGTGAATGTCCGTGGCGAAAAAGATCGTCAGGTCGAGCCGGGGGCCGGACCGCAATTTGAACATGTGGCTCCGCTAAGGTCCGGCGCCCGCCCTCACTCGACTGGGATTTCCTTGAACGCATACGCGATGTCGACGCCGCGCCTTGCCCGGACATACTTCACCGCCAGGAAGGCGACGAGGCCTGCCGCAAACAGGCCCAGCTGCACTCCGACGCTCAGGTTCGTGTGTCCTGCGGCGACCGTGTCGTTCCATAGGAGGTAGATCACGTAGGCGAATGCCGCCGTACCCAGCAGGCCCGAGATCGTGATCAGCGGGACGCCCGCGATCTGGTACTTCGCGGCTGGGGACTTCGCCCAGACGTCGCGCTTGAGGTAAGGCATCAGAGCGCCCACCAGCATGCACGCGCCCCAAATGATGCTCAACGCCTCAATGAGACTCAGCGTGCCGAACCACGGTGTGAACGCGTACAGCGCGAGGAAAGCGATAGCCACGATCATGCACACGACGATTGCCACCACCGGTGTGTGGTACCGGTCGCTCACGTAACCCAGCTTCTCGGGCGCCATCCTGTCCAGGGACCACGCGAGCATGCTGCGGTCGACGTAGGCGAGCTCGAGCGGAACCCAGAAGAACGGCCAGAGGCACATCGTTCCCGCGATGATGATCGTGATCACGGGGTTATTCGCGAGCAGGCTTGCCAGCAGCGTGAACCAGGGTGTGATCGAGGTGGCCGGGGAGACGCCGCTCAGCGTGTTGAAGGCGATCGCGCCCTGGAAGTCGGTCCCGAAAACCCGGTCCGACAGCAGCGCCACCGCAACCAGGAGAACAGTGGCCACGGCAAGAGCGGCGAAGATGCCGAGGATCTGACTTCGCGTGACCCGTTTGATCTCACCACCGATGCCGATCGACTGGATGGCGCCGAGCAGTGGAAGCAGCGGCCACACGAGAAGCGTGAGGGTGGCGCCGAACGCGACGGGTGAGCTGGTCCATCCCGCCTTGGTCGCGGCATCGATCACCGCCTGGTAGCTGCCGGGCTTGCCAATGTAGGAGTCGAAATTGTTCGTGAATGAGCTGCGCGAGCCCGAAAGCAGTACGCCGATCGTGACCAGGGTGCCGAGAATGGCGAGGCCGAGCAGGATGCGCTGCACAGTGAAGTACCGAGCCATGCCTGAGATGAGGAGCAGTCCGCCGATCACGATGATCACGGTGCCCACCGTAAAGATGCCCCACTGGCCAGCCACGTTGGCGGACACGCTGGTGAGCGCTGAGGACCCGGTCTCGTAGCCAAGGATCGCAAAGAGGGGCGATAGGCCCATGGTCGCGACGAAGGCCGCAGCCACCGCGCCATAGAACAGAAGGATGAAGCTCTCTGTGACGCTGAACGCAAACCCAAGTAGGGGATGTGCGCCGCGGCTCAGATAGACGTATGGCCCGCCCGACCGCGGATAGGTGACCGTCCAGAAGTAGAACGTGAGCCCGATCGGGATCATCAAGATGGCGGCCACGACCGAGGCGCCGGCGACGCTGCCCCCGGGATAGAACGCCGGCCCGAACAGCTGGTCGAGCGCGATGGCGATGCCAACGCTGATGAGGCCTAGGTTGAAGAAGAAGACATCGGCCGCGCCCGCGCTTCGGACAAGCCCGGACGATTTCCGTAGGAATGCCTGCTCCGGCTGCGGACTGGCCGCAATCGCTCTTTGCATCGCGCTTCCCCCTAGAACGAGCTGCTTTGGCGTTGCCGGCTAGGCTAGCACCCCCAGGATCGAAGGTCAATTCGTCAGGCGCCTCCAAAGACGAGATTCGGCGCGAAACGACCCCCTGATGTTGACAACCGTGCTTTGACGCCTTACTGTGCGCGTACAGCGTCGAGGATGGCGACGCGCTTGATGAGGCTGGGGCCATGCGCCCCGGGAGGGGAGCAACCATGTCCGAGTCCAGGGCAGGCCATGATGATGACGTCTATCTGAGGCAGTTCGGCGTCGAGCCGAAGCTCAAGCGAGCCATCGGCTACATCTCGAGCTCGCTGTTCGCGATCGCGTTTCAGGGCCCCACCACCGGTGCTCTGTTGATCACCGGCGCCACGCTCTTCTTCGGCGGCCCGGCGTTCATCTGGTCCATACCTCTGATCTTCCTTTTCCAGCTGCTCGTGGCTCTGTCGTGGGCGGAGCTCAGCTCCCACTACCCGCTCGAGGGCGGGATCTACCAGTGGGCGAAATACCTCGGCGGCGAAGGCGTGGGTTGGGCGACCGGCCTCTTTTATCTCGTCGCCATCATCCTGGTGATGCCTGCGGTAGGGCTGGTGATCAACATCGTTCTGGCCGGAGTCTTTCCTGACCAGATCAAGTTCAACTCGACGACTGAAATCGTGATCTCGTTCCTCACGATCATCGCCACGGCCTTGATCATGAGCACGTCGGTCCGTGTCGTGGCGCTGATCAACAACATTGGCGTGACACTCGAGCTCATCGTTCTACTTGGGGCGGCGATCCTCCTCCTCGGCCACGTCCATCAGCCTCTGAGCGTGCTTTTCACAACAGGTGGGGTGGAGGCGAAGGGGAGCTACATCGTGCCGTTCCTCATCGTGGTCGCGCTGGTGATCACGCAGTTCGTGGGATTTGAGACAGCGGGTACGTTCGCGGAAGAAACCAGGAACTCGCGAGTGAGCCCAGCCCGGGCGATCGTCACCGCTTTGGCGGGCGCTTGCTTGTTCGTATTCGTCTTTGACTTCGCGCTCATCCTGTCGCTGCCCGACGTGGCCAAGGGGATGGCGGAGCCCGAAGGGGTGATCCCTGCGACGCTGAACGAGAATCTCGGTTCGTTCGGCGCCAAGGCGTTCCTCATCGCGGCTTTCGTCGCCGTATCCAGCACCTCGATCGCAACCCTGGCCGCGATCGTGCGCATGATGTACGGCATGGCGCGGGACAATCAACTCCCAGGCTCGCGCTTCCTCACGCGGTTGGCGGGAAATGGTGAACCGGTCATCTGCATCGTCGTGGCCGCGCTTTTGAGCATGGTTCCGCTGCTGTTCGTTCAGCAGATCCCGGTCCTGATCGCAGCAATCACGTTCATGATCCTGATCCCGTACTTCCTCGTCCTGGCCTCCTTGATCAGGAGGCGGCTCGCCGGGTGGCCGACGACAGACGCACCTTTCAAGCTGGGTGCATGGGGCACGCCGCTTGCGGTCATCGGCATCGTGTGGGTGGGCTTCGTCGCGATCGACGCAGCCTGGCCGAGGGCGGCAACGAACCCGAATCTGGGCTCGTTCCCGATCCTCGAGGAAGCGTTCGTGGTGACCGCGGTGCTGGGCGCGCTGTGGTGGTTCCTCGTCCTTCGCCGCAGGGTCAAGCAGCCGGTTGGGCCTGACGCACCGATTGGCGCCGAGGTGACGCGGGCCGCACTGCGCTGAGCGAATCCGGCAGGCCGTGATGGACCTCAACGGGCTGCTCGAAACAGTCGCAAGGTCGCGGGCCGAGCCGATCGCGCTCACCGGGCGAAATGCTCCCAACCTGGAGTTCTCGCTCGGCGAGTACGCACTCCGATACACGGCCGCATCCGGCTTGATGCGCGAGTTGAATCTCGACGCGCTGGTGCTCGCGCAGCCGAACACGATTCGCTACATCAGCGGCCTGCAGACCTGGCTGTGGATCCTGCCGCCCTTGCTTCCGACGGCAGCTATCGTGACCCAGGATCCGGGGCAGGCCGCCCTTGTGGCCACGGTCGTCGAGAGAGGTGGGGTGGCGGGGACGAGCTGGATGCAGCCTTGCCTGTACGCGCTGGACGACGATCCCATCGCAGCGATCGTGGGGGCTATCGCTGAGCGTGGCCTCGATCGCGGCCGGCTGGGCCTTGAGCTTGGCCTCGGCCAGCGGCCCAACCTGAGCCCCCACGACCACGAGCGGCTGGTGGCGAGCCTGACCGGCGCGCAGATCGTCGACGTCGCGCTTCCGATCTGGGCGATGCGAGCTCTCAAGAGCGGAGAGGAGATCTCGCGCCTGCGCGAGGCGGTGCGGCTTTCCGAGATCGGCTACATGGCTGCGCTCGATGCGCTGACCCCCGGCGTCACCGAGGCGTCGCTGACCCGCATTGCGGCGCAGGCGATGCTCGCCGCCGGGGCCCGTCCGTCGGTCACACCGATGACGCTCATCTTCCTCGCAGGTCCGGAGCGGTACCGGCAAGTGCTCCAGCCGGCGAGCGACAGGCCCATCAACGAAGGTGAGCAGGTGTGGCTGGATGGCGGATGCTCGGTCGATGGATACCGCGCGGACTTCATCCGCTCCGGCGTCATCGGACGGCTGAGCGACAAAGCGGAGCACTACTACGACATCGCGGTGCAGGCGCTGGACGCGTCGGTGGAGGCGCTTGGGCCCGGCCGCAAGCTGGGCGAATCATGGAGCGCTGCGCAGGCGTGCTTCGATGACGCAGGTGTTGGCGCCTTCACGCTCATACCCGGCCAGATCGGGCACAGCATCGGGCTCGACCATTGGGAGCTGCCGCTCGTCGGCAAGCCCGGCACCGAGCAGGGGGAGGTGGTCGCACGGCCCGGCATGGTGCTCTGCGTCGAACCGACGATCGTGGGCATGGACGGCGACGATGAATGGAGGAGCGGAATCTTCACCGCCGAGGACCAGCTCCTCATAACAGATCAAGGCGTCGAGGTCCTGACCAAGCAGATTCCGCGCACGTTGGTCAGGCGATGACGTCAAAAGCGTCCGGGCGCGTCCTGTACCTCAACCCCATGGACTACGGGACCAACCCGGGCGTCGACGCCATCGCTCATGGTCTGCATCACCGTCTTGAGACTTCGGGTCTCGAGCTGCGTGTTGTCTTCAACGACTTCTCGCGGGCGGACTGGCGCGAGCGAGCCGCCTCGACAATCGACGCGGCGATCGCGGCGAAGTTTCGCGCTGTCGTCATCTACGTGCTCGACCCGATGGAGCCGGCGGCCGCCGTCGCTCGGGCGCGCAAGGCCGGGCTCCAGGTGTTCAGCTTCGAGCGCCCGCGATTTCCTGTGGACGGCTCGCTCGTCTACCCGAACTTCAACCAGGGCACATACATGGCCGAGCACCTGGCCGATCGGCTGCGCACCGGTGCCGCCGTGGCCGTGGTCGGCGGCCCGAAGATCATCGACGACGACGAGCTCGTCGCCGGAATCGTCAACGGCGTCGACCGCAGCGGATTGAATCGTGTCAACGATCCCACGGAGGACAAGTACCGCAACGAATCCGACCTCCGGCCGGGAGGACGCGTCACGGCGCTGCGAATCCTGGCCGATTTTCCTCAGCTTGACGGCATGGTCCCGTTCAACGACGAGACGATGCTGGGCACGCTAGACGCTCTCGACGAGACCGGACGCGAGAGCATCAAGGTCGTGTCACGCAATGGAACGCCAAAGGCGGTGCAGGCCGTTCGCGAAGGGCGCTCGGAGGGCACATGGGACATCAACGCGCCTGGAATCGGCGGCGCGTTGGGTGACGTCATCGTCCGTCACCTCGCATCTAGCGCGGTAGACGGTGAAGACCTGGCGCTGGGACCGATCGGGCAGATGATCGACGCCTCTAACGTCGCTCGCTGGAAGGCGTGGTCGGAGCGGATTCCGTTCGCTCCGCTCGCCGAGGGGCTGGGCGATGACTAACAAGGTGCAGGGCCGACACCCAATCCTCGCCGGCGATCGATCGGAATACGAAGCCAAGCGCGAGGAGCTTACGAAGGCGGGCATCCGCTACTGCCTGGCTGCGTACACGGACGTCCATGGCGTGGGCAAGGCGAAGTGCGTCCCCATCGACCACTTCAGCGGCATGATGCGTGGCTCCGAGCTGTTCACGGGAGCCGCGCTCGACGGTCTTGGGCAGGAGCCAAACGACGATGAGCTCTCCGTGCGACCAGATCTGGATCGCATCGTGGAGCTGCCCTGGATGCGTGGGTACGCGTGGGCCCCGGGCCATCTTTATTTCCACAATCAGCGGTGGCCCATGTGCAGCCGGGTCGTGCTCCAGCGCGCGGTAGACCGCGCTGCCGGGCTTGGCTACGTCTTCAACCTTGGCATCGAGACCGAGTTCTATCTCGTGCGCAAGGAGGACGGCGCCGTCGTCCCCGCCAACCCACGCGACGTGCTGGCTAAGGCCGCTTACGACATCTCCGACCTCCTGGCCAACATGCCGTTCATGGACGAGGTGATCGGATACATGAACCAGCTTGGCTGGGACGTGCACTCATTCGATCACGAGGATTCCAACTCGCAGTTCGAGTTCGACTTCTCCTATACGGACGTGATGTCGATGGCCGACCGCCAGACGCTGTGGCGGATGATGATGAAGGAGGTCGCGCGACGCCACGGCTTCGAGCTCACGCTCATGCCGAAGCCGTACGCGAATCGAACTGGGACCGGCGCCCATTTCAACATGTCCCTGGCTGACATCCACTCCGGGGCCAACCTGTTCGCGGATCCTGACGACCCTCGCGAATGCGGTGTCTCGAAGCTCGCGTACCAGTTCATCGCAGGGGTGCTCGCCCACGCGCCCGCTTTGACCGCGGTGGCGGCGCCGACGGTCAACTCCTACAAGCGGCTGGTCAAGTCGGGCTCAATGACCGGGTTCACTTGGGCGCCGATCTTCCGCTCCTACGGCGGCAACAACCGGACGCACATGCTTCGGATTCCGCTGACCAGCCCTCGGGTCGAAAGCCGGGCCGTGGACGCGACCTGCAACCCCTACCTCGCAGCCGCCGCATACCTGCAGGCGGGCCTCGACGGGATAGAGAACGAGCTCGATCCCGGTGAGCCCAGGCGGGAGAACATGTACCTGCTCTCCGATGCCGAGCTGGCCGACCGCGGGATCAAGACGCTCCCGCGGACGCTTCTCGAGGCGGTGGAGGCGTTCGAGGCCGACCCGCTGATGGAGAGGGTCTTCGGCCCGGACCTGAAAACGGCATACGTCGACCTCAAGTCACATGAGTGGTGGGACTACCACAACCAGATCTCCCCCTGGGAGATCGAGCGGTACCTGACCTTCTTCTGATGCGTTGACGCCGCGGGACAGCGCCAACACCGAGGCGGTCCACCGCCTGGCCGCGGCGGACCCTGTGCTGGTCGACGTGCTGCCACTGTCGGAGGCGGTGCCAGATTTCGACCCGCGCACGGTGCTCGCGTCGGGAGCGTCGCTTCGCTGGGAGGGGTACGTCGGAGGACAGCGCAACGGGATCCTGGGCGGCGCCGTGCATGAGGGCCTGGCGGAAAACATGGCCGACGCGGCGGACAAGGTCGCGTCCGGTCAGATTCAGGTCCGTCCATGCGGCGACTATCGATGCGTGGGATCGCTGGCCGGCATCTACACCGCATCGATGCCGGTGCTCGTGGTCGAGAACCGAGCCGGATCGAATCGGGCATTTTGCAATCTGTTCGAAGGCGTCTCCCGCCACAGGCTGAACTACGGTGTTTACAACTCGGATGTGGAGCGGAATCTCTGCTCACTCCGCGATGTCATCGGACCGACCATCGGTGAGGCGGTCCGGGCCGCCGGCGGTGTGCCATTGCTGCCGATCATGAAGCGGGCCCTACACATGGGGGACGAGTTGCACAGCCGCAACACGGCCGCAACGCTCCTGTTCACGCGCGAGCTGTTCGAACCGCTCATGCAGCTGCAGCAGCGAATGCCCGAGCCCGTGAAGCAGACGATGGATTACCTGCGGTCGAGCGACTACTTCTTCCTGCGGCTCTCGATGGCGTCGTCACGCGCCGCTGCCGACGCCGCGCACGGCATCACGGGGTCGAGCGTAGTCACCGGCATGGTCTTCAACTGTCGCGAGTTTGCGATCCGCGTGAGCGGCCTCGGTAACGACTGGTTTCGTGGCCCGCTGCCGAGGATGGCTGGAGCCAGGCTGTTCGACGGATTTACGGAGTCGGATATTGAGTTCATGGGGGGCGAGAGCACATTCAACGAGACGGCTGGCCTGGGAGGTTTCGCACAAGCCGCAGCCTTCCCCCTACAGGAGTATCAGGGCGGCTCGGCACAAAGGATGGTCGAGGCGAACCTTGCGATGTATGAGATCACCCTCGGCGAGCACCCCGAGCTGAGGATTCCTTATCTTGGCTTTCGTGGCGTCCCCATCGGGATCGACATCCGGCTCGTGGTCGAAAAAGGCATAACGCCAGTCCTGGACATTGGAGTCGCCGGCAAAGATGGCGGTCAGATAGGGGCAGGCAGCTTCACAGCTTCGATCGAGTGCTTTGAGTTGGCAGCGACCGCCTACGCAGAACTTACTGACCGATGACTGGTTTGTGCAGCAACGTGAGGATGTGACGGATCCGATTTACAAGATCTCATGGGTCATTTTCGTGGGCGTGCTTCTCGGCGTTGTTGTAGTAGTCGTGTAGTAACCCGTCGAAAAGACGTCTCAAATCTGGACGGAATACGTGCGGGCCCTCGAAGAATCGAATTGAAATCGATCGTTTCCACCATTTCTGGACGAGAATTCTCAGAGTTCTAAGCTGCTGATAATCGACGTGTATCGCCGGCGTTGCGTCCCCGGGCGACGAGAGATTACCTATAGACACCGTTGTGGCCAAGGCTATGTAGGCCGACGACATGGCGTCGGATCGCCTCGCGGGGTCAGGTGCCACGGAGCATGAGCCCGATGGCTCCGGTGGCGAGAACCCGAACCGGTTCTTTGAGTCTGAACCTCAACCGCCACGCTTGAAGTTGGTGAACTGTTCCTTGACATAGAAGAAGAGGCCGTTCTCGTCTGGGGCTTAACAGGCCACGGGCATCCGCACGACCACGGTTCCGGCGCCGAGCACGAGCCACACGACGGGCACGACGAGCACGACAGCCAACATCCTGACGAGCACGACGACGACTGTGTTGGCGTGGGCGGTCACCACGCCCACGACTCAGCTATTCATGGGGAGCAGGAGCACGACCATGTGCACACGGAGGGCGTGGCTGCGACCGCCGTCCACGCCCACGAACACACTCATTCGGGCAAAAAGCATTCGCACCGGCATCATCACGAGGCGTTTGTACAGGCACGAGCTGAGCTGATCGTCACTCATGCAAGCCGGGGCACGCTGGTCGGCCACTTGGCAGCTGTCGCCGTACCTTTCGGGGTTGCTGCATCGCCTGACCTATCCTTTCTGCCTCTCGGGCTTGCTGCCAGCGCCTACGGAGCGAGCGCAGTCGCTGCGGTACTCGGGGTATTCGCAATCCTGACCATGGCCACCTTCGTCGGGCTGACCCTCATCGCCACCGCTGCGGGCTATCAAATGCAAGGCGAATGGCTGGAGAAGCACGCCAACACGGTGACGTCCCTGGTCCTAATCGGCATCGGCATCGTTGCCTACGTCGGCTTTTAGAGCCGTTGATCCCAGTCCGGACTAAATAACCGTGAGACGGTAACTTTCAAGGATCTTGGACTGACCTCCCGACGTTGCGGCCGTGATTGCTAGGCCGCTGGCGAGGAGGTGGTGCTGGACACCAGGCAGCTTCTTGGAGAACGGTACTAAGCCCCTCCGACTTCTGGCAGGCGACTGGATCGAGCCCTGCCTGGGTATCAAGAGATCCGGCATGCCGCCATCAATCTTCCAAGGCGTTCAGCGGCCGCAGCGTCTGCCGCGCTATGCGACGTTGCGCGACCACCTGCTCCTCGACTACCCCGCCGCCGCTCGTCTGAGGAGGATCGTCGATGCATGGGTCCGCGCTGATCCGCCGGCCCTTCGGTCGAAGATCCGAACCGATCTGCTGGGGGAGAGCAACTGCCCAGGCACGTTCTCGGAGTTAGTTCTTCGCGAAGTCCTCAAGCGAAAATTCGGCCCCGTTCAGCAGGAGCCGAAAGGACTGCCTGTGGGTGGGAAGACGCCCGATTTCGCAGTCCGCGTAGGACGCCTCGGCAAGCAAGTCGTCTTTGAGTCAACGACCATTGTCGAGAAGGTGAATCCGCTTATCCATCGGCGCCGCGACGTCATGCGGCGGCTGGATCGGATCTCGGGGCCATGGCACCTGATTCCGCATTGGGTTCCCAGCTCGGGCCTCGAGTCGGTTCGCCCGAGCCTCATCGAGGCGGCGGTGAGGAAGGCGATCGCTGGATTGCCGCCGGCGGAGCACGAACTCGAGATCCCGATTGGCACGGCCTTCTTGAGAGCGGTTCTCGTTCCGGCCTCACGGAACCTTGAGAGCATCGTCGCCATCGATGCCAGCGCGCCGGTGGTCACCAATCCTGGGGTCGCATCGATCAAGAAGGACATTGAGGCCAAGGTCGGTCGGTATCACCGACTGAAGGACGCCGGAATCCCCTTCATCCTTGCCGTGGGTTCCAGCGTCCAGGGCGTGGATTTTGAGGCGCTGTGGAGAGCGATGTATGGCAATGATCGCGTCACGATCAAACTCGACCGCCGAGGCCATGTAAGCGGAGCTGAGCCAGCCGGCCTCGACTTCAGCGGTGCGGTCACGCCGAACCGAGATGGGCAGCCGCGCTACAGCACGCTCTCGGCTGCATGGCTCGTCCGGTGGATATTCGACTCCAGCGGGATGTTCGCTGACGTCGTGCATTTCCCAAACCCGTGGGCCGAGAACCGGATCGGCATCCCCGGGCGAGACATCGCCAGGGTGCGCTTTCATCGGATCAACCAACATCAGGTGAAGCTCATTGCGCCTAGGCGGCGACGCCTTCTGAAGCTCAGCTGAGCCGCGCAGACCAGGCTGGACGAGCTGCGGCTATCGGCAGCGAGCTCCGCAGCGCCGGGGCGCACAGCCGGGGCACAGATTTCCGGCACCAACAGGCTCCAGCAGGACACGGACGGACACGAAGGCGCGGCAATTTGAGCTCAGGCGGCACCCAGGGGAGTCGGCAGGACATGCAACCAACACGGTTCGGGACCGTGCGTCCGAAGCAGGCAGAGATCCTGACAGCCAAGTTGACAGCCATTCTGTCGGACATTGGCGCTTATCAGCGACCGTCAGCGGATCCAAGCTGTTGCGTCTTCATCTTGCGCGGATATCGCTGGACGTTAGCGGACCCTAGAACCGCGGTCTTCAAAACCGCGGGGAGTGGCGCCGCGCCTCAGGGCCATCGACGAGTGTTGTCGTACAGCAACGCCGGTGGTAAGTGGTGGCATTTGGCGGTACTCAGCGGCTCTCAGCGAATTCAGACCGCCAGTTTTGAACGGGCTGCAGCGATCTGTTAACCGCAAGGTTCAGGGTTCGAATCCCTGTCCCGGAGCCAATCTGAATTCAAACTCCCAAGCCTTGCGTCGCTCCACCTCAGACAACAGAACGTTGCGACATCCACAAGCTGGTCAGGCCTCTCGATCTGCGAGAAGGTGCGCTCATGTTCTCTTTGCCCGCTCAGCCAGTCCGAAGTCTTCCATGATCTGCTCCACGATCTCCGCAGCCGGCGGCCCGATGTCCACGCGGATTGCCGGCTCATCCGCGGCGGGTTCCTCGAGATCGGCGAACTGGCTTTCAAGCAGGCTCGCGCGCATGAAGTGGCCGTGGCGTGCGGCCAGCCGTGCCGCGATCGTCTCCTTTGACCCGGCCAGAAAAACGAATATCAGGCCCGAACCTCGTCGATTGATCAGGTCTCGGTATGAGCGCTTGAGGGCCGAGCAGGTGATGAGTCCGTTTTCTCCAGCGTCAAGGCGCTCATCAATCCAATCAGCGACCTTTGCGAGCCAGGGCCAGCGGTCGGCGTCCGTAAGTGGATGTCCTGCAGCCATCTTCTCGATGTTCGCCTGAGGGTGCAGAGCATCGCCCTCCTCGAACGGCCACCCCAGTCGGCTGGCAAGGATAGCGGCGACCGTAGTTTTACCGCAGCCAGACACACCCATCAGAACCAAAACGCTTGGGTTCACTAGTGATTTGGAGATTGAGGAGCATGCTGAATGAGCACCGATGCCGTCCTTAGTACTCCGTTGATCATCTCGTTCGGCTTATGTGGACCGGGTTCGTTGGTGTTCGAGACCGTGAGGCCGCGGGTGCAATTCCGGCCCCGACCACACGCACATGGCCGTTGGAGATACATTGCACTACAGACGGTCTGTCAGCCAGGGCGGCCAAAAGACTTAGCTCAGATCGCGCTGCAGCATCGGGCCACTGCCAATACATTGTTGTTAAATCAGTCAACTGGGGGTGTTGGTGTGACGGATGCTCCCGACAGTCATGCGGACCTCCTCTCGCGGCCGCTTTTCGCGCATCTCGCCACCGTCCGGCCCGACGGAGCACCGCTGGTCAATCCCATGTGGTTCTTGTGGGACGAAGCCAGAGGCGTCGTCAAGCTCACCCACACGAAGCGCCGCAGCAACTACAACTTCTTTCAGAGTGAACCTCGGGTTGCCATGGACATCTCTGATCCGGATGATCCATACCGGTACCTGCAAATTCGTGGAGTTGTCGAAGCGATCGAAGACGATCCCACAGGTGCCTTCTATAAGGTTCTTCAGCTGAGATACCGGGGAACGGTCGGCGAGGTGAGCGATCGGGAATACAGAGTCGTTGTCACGATCCGGCCCACGGGCTTCAAGGTCCGCTAACCGAAGAGCCGGTCCTGATCCTCCCGCAGCTCGTACAGGAACCCTGACCTCTCGACCTCGACGTCGTCCCAACTCACAGCCTGATCCCGCGCCACCGCCCGCTTCACCCGCCCGCCGTACGCGAATCCGAACGGCAGCAATCGCTGCTCCCGTGCCACTTCGTAGCGCTCCGACAGCCCGTAAACCGCGTAGCCACCGGCCCCGTCCAACTCGTCGCCCGGCTTCAAGTCCCGCTTGGCAACCGCGATGAGCTCGGCCAGCAATCCACCGCCCAGATCCCCGGTCGGCCGGCCCTGAACCACAGCCCGCGCCACCGACATGGGCACCTCCACGCAGGCGAGGTGATATGGACGGAAAAGACCCCAGTTGGGACCCCATTGCTGAGCGGTGCCGCCGAACCCGGGCTCGAACAGCGAACCCATTGACGAGCGGACACCGGCATGGTCGGAGGTGACCACCACGAAAACGCCGGGAAAGACCTTGTCCTCGTGCACGTAGCGGCCCGACGGGTCGATGGCGTTGGCCATGTCAACGACCCCTTCGGAGCGCAGGATTCCGCCGTGCTTCTCCAGGCTGAAGACGCGGCCGAGGTCCTGCCAGCGGCAGTAAGGCTCGTGCATGCCGCGGACCTCGGGTGGCATTCGTAAGACGTTGGACACCGCCGCCATCTCGGTCTGCGACTTGGTCCCGTCGCGGAAGGAGCAGTACATCTTGGGGTTGTTTCGGTTGCGCTCTGCCTGCTCTCGGTAGGTGTCGGGGGTCGCGTGGTGGTCGTCCTTGAAGAGCACCGTCCCGCGGCCGGCGCAAACAACCCGGAAGCCAAGCGTTTGCGCCCACTCGGCGAGCTCGAAGATGGCGCCCGGCTGGTCCCCCGCGGCGAGCGTGTAGACGACGCCGGCACGTCGCGCTCGCTCGGCAAGGATTGGCCCCACGACCACGTCCGCCTCCACGTTGAGCATCACCACGTGCCGGCGATTCTCGATCGCGTCCGCCGCCACCCGCGCGCCCACCTCCGGCAGCCCGGTCGCCTCCACCAGCGCATCCAGTTCCAGCTGCGGAATCAGGGCGGCGTCGGCCGTGGCCACCGGCCGTCCGCGGCGCAGAGCATCCTGGGCCGCCCCCAGCCGGTCGGTCACCACGGGGTCGGCGCCGTTCTCGCGCAGGCAAGCCTCAGCGCGCCCCAGGTCCACGTCGGCGGCCGCCATCACCCGCATACCCGCCATGATCGATACCTGATCGACCACGCCCCGGCCCATGCGTCCGACGCCGACCACGCCCACGCGGATCGGCTCGGCGCGACTGCGCAGCTCGGCCAGGTACATCAGTGGCTACACGCTAGCCAGGCGGAGCAGGCCAGCAAGCCAAACCAGGGTTAAGATGGGATTCTCCCGGGGTCTCACATAGAACAAGTGAGGGGGGTTCCTGCTATGCCGCACGGAAACGAGAGGGCCAAGTTGGGCTGGTCGCGTCGAGACTTCCTGAAAACATCTGGGGTGGCGGCCGCCGCCCTCGCCTTCCCCGAGATAATCATCGCGTGCGGTCCCCAGTCTAGTGGGGGCCCCACGGCCACCATTCCGAAGCCGCGCAAGGGGGCTTCCATCCGCCTGCTCCAGTGGACCAGCTTCGTCAAGCCGGCCGACGAGGAGTTCAAGCGCCAGGCTGCCGAATGGGGTGCTGCCAACGGCGTGACCGTGGCGATCGAGACCGTCACCGGCGACCAGCTGCAGCCCAAGACCGCCGCCGCGGTGGAAGCAAGCTCTGGTCCCGACATCATCCAGATGCAGTACGCCTGGCCGCAGCTCTACACCGATGCATGCCTGGACGTCAGCAACGAGGTAAACATCCTGATCGGCAAGCTGGGCAAACCGGATCCCGTCAATGAGGCTTACTGCAAGGTCAATGGCACGTGGCGCGCGATCCCCTACACGATCGTGCCCAACGCCTGGACGTATCGCACCGATTACTTCCAGCAGGCGGGGGTGACCAGCTTCCCCAAGACCTGGGACGAGCTGACCACCGCCGCCGCAAAGCTGAAAGCCACCGGCAAGCCGATCTCACAGACCGACGGCCACGCCTACGGCGACTCGCTGACCATGTGGAACCCGGTGCTCTGGGGCTTCGGCGGCAAAGAGGTCAACGCCGACGGCAAGACGGTCGCCATCAACTCCAAGGAGACCCGCGACGCCATCAGGTGGGCGCAGGGAGCGGTCAAAGCGGGGCTCGTGGTGCACCCGGAATGGCTGGACCCCGACAACAACCAGGCCTATCACGCCGACCGCGTCAGCGGGACGTTGAACGGGGCCAGCATCTACATCCGAGAGAAAATCGAGTTTCACAAGTACACCGACGTGACCAACAACGCGCCCATGCCCAGTGGTCCAAAGGGCACCTTCGCGATGAACCTGATCTTCAACCACGCTGTGATGAAGTGGTCGCCGGACGCCGAGACCGCCAAGGCGATGCTTCTCGCCCTGATGGAGAAGGACCAATACCAGAAGTGGACCACGATCGCGGCCGGTTACAACGCAGGCCCATTCGACGCCTTCCATGGCGACCCCGTCTTCAGCAGCGACCCCAAGCTGAAGGCCTTCGAGGAGGTCGTGGCGCCGGGCAAGTGGCCGGGCTGGCCGGCACCGCCGAGCAAGAAGACGGCCCAGTCGCAGACGCAGTACATCGTGGCCGACATGTTCGCCAAGGCGCTTGCCAATGGCGGCGCAGGCGACATGGAGGCGGCGATCACAGCAGCAGAAACTTCGCTGAAGGCGATCTTCGAGCGGCCCTGACGGTAGGTAGCTTGGGCGCATAGGGATGGGGACCGCGACCCGGGCGGACGCGGCCCCTGTCTGGCACCGGCGGCGCGTGCGGATCTACGACCGCGAGGCGCCGCTCGGATACCTCCTGCTCGCACCAACCCTTGTCGTCCTGGGCATCTTCCTGCTTTATCCCTTCTTGTTCGGGATCTGGCTTTCGATCACGGACTCGGAACTCGGGAACCTCGGCCAGTTCATCGGCCTTGGCAACTACCGCTTCGAGCTGCGCAACACCGACGGCGTCTTCTACGGAGCCGTCGTCAACACCTTCCTCTACACCGGGATCACGACCGTCTTCAAGTTCGGCCTCGGCCTGGTCATGGCGCTCTTGCTGAACCAGGCCTTCCCCTTTCGACGCTTCGTGCGGGCCGCCCTGCTTCTGCCCTACATCATCCCGACCGTGCTCAGCTACGAGGCCTGGAGGTGGATGTTCGACCCCACGTTCAGCGTCATCAACTGGCTCCTGGTGAACACGCACCTGGTGCACTATCCAGGACCCAACTGGCTCGGAGTGCCCGCCAACGCGATGGCGGCGCTGATGATCGTCAACGTCTGGCGCGGCACGCCCTTCTACGCCATCGCCTTCCTGGCCGGCATGCAAGTCATCCCGCTCGACCTCTACGAAGCGGCGCGGGTGGACGGCGCGACGCGCTGGCAGCAGTTCACCAACATCACGCTGCCGATGCTGCGGCCGGTGCTGCTGGTCGTCCTGCTCCTCTCCACCATCCTGACCTTTGCCGACTTCCAGGGCCCGTTCGTGCTCACCAACGGAGCCCCGTACAACAGCACCCAGCTGCTCTCTATTTGGGCCTACCAGTGGGGCATTCCGGGGGGCGCCATCGGCCTAGGTGCCGCCATCTCGCTAGTGCTATTCCCGCTGCTCACCATCGTGGTCGCCGGCGTGCTATTCATGCTTCGAAGGCCCGAGTAGATGGCCTCTCTGGCGCGGCTCAAAATAGGCAAGCCGGGGACGGGCCGCGTCATCGGCGACAAGTTTGTCGGCCGCGCGATCCGCATCTACCTTCCATTGCTCGCCTTGCTGGTCGTGACGTTGTTCCCGTTTTACTGGATGGCGGTCACTTCGTTCAAGTCGGCCTCCGAGCTGTTCGATTTCTCAGTCAGCCCGCTCTGGGTCAGAGAGCCCACGCTGGCCTGGTATCAACACCTCTTCACTCAAACGAACTTCCCGCACTGGGCTTTCAATACGGCGGTGGTGGCGACCATCTCCACCCTAATCTCCCTCTTCTGCAGCATCCTGGCCGGCTACTCGCTGGCGCGGCTGCGTTACCGCGGCGCCGATTCCATCGGTTGGGGAATCTTCGTCACCTACCTGGTGCCGCCCACGCTGCTCTTCCTACCGCTGACCTTCGTCATCCGTGAGCTGCACCTGTTCAACAACCTTTGGGCGCTGATCCTCACTTACCCCACCTTCCTGATTCCCTTCTGCACCTGGATGCTCATGGGCTTCTTCAAGGGCATACCGCGCGAGCTGGAGGAGGCGGCCCTGGTGGATGGCGCCACCCGCATCCAGGCCATGGTTCGGATCGCGATCCCTCTGGCGCTCCCTGGCATCCTGGCCGCCGCCCTCTTCGCCTTCACCCTTTCGTGGAACGAGTTCCTCTACGCGCTGATCTTCATGAACGACAGCCTGGTCAAGACCATCCCGGTCGGCGTCACTCAGGAGCTCATCCACGGTGACGAGTTCTTTTGGGGCGAGCTGATGGCTGCAGCGCTTTTGGGGTCCGTCCCAGTTGCCGTGCTGTATTCGTTCTTCGTCGACTATTTCGTCGCGGGCATGACCGCGGGTGCCGTCAAAGGCTAGCTGCGTGGTCGATTAGGATTTTTCCGTG
>VBEF01000075.1 GCA_005881275.1 Chloroflexota bacterium | reverse complement strand
CCGCGACCTTTCTCGCGGCGCCGTCAAGGTCCCGGGCGATCTCCACCGCGGAGACCAACAGCATTCCGTTCGCGGCGATGAACTCGAGCTCTTCCGGGTCGTAGTCGCGGCCGCCCGCGATGACAACTCGCGCCGGCTCGATGCCTGATGCCTCCAGGGCACGCCTCAGCGCGCACCCACAGGTCCAGTGGCCCCCACGTGAGAAGTCGCACAGGTCGGGATGCGCGTCGACCCAAAGCACCGACAGGCCCGGGTGCCTCCGCACCTGAGCGGCCAGCGTGGCGATCGCGGTGCAGTGGTCGCCCCCGAGCACGGTCAGGAAAGCGTTGGGCGAGACCCGGGCGAGCCGCTCCATGGGCCGCATCCAGCCGGCCTCGATATCGCCGCCCGCGTCGAGGTCGCCGATGTCCTGGACGTGGAGGCCCGCCAGGAGGTGGCCCTCTTCGGTGACCGGGGGCATGGCCGCCGAGAGCTGGCGGATGCGCTGAGGCGCGACAGCCGCCCCCTTGCGATACACCGCCGAGCCGTCGTAAGGAATGCCCGCGACCACGAAGTCGGCAGGCTCACCGCCCCCCAAGCCTCCCCATGGGCGCAGTCCGTCCAGGTTCACACCCGTCTCCTCTCCGGCACTTTGAGGATGCTAAGCGACCCGATCACAAACCACACCACGAAGAGGCCGAAGACGACGGGAAAACCACCCGGAAGCCCGAGCAGCCGCGGTCCGGCGTTGAAGGTGTCGAGGATTGGCCCGCCGATGAACACCGCGATGATGCCCGCGCCGGCTGTGGCGATGTTCGAGAAGCCCATGTAGAGGCCGCCCTCGTTCGGCGGAATTATGTCCTGGATGAAAGCCCAGTCCACCGAGAAGAAAACGCCAAGCCCGAGGCCGATGACCAGGCCGCTGAGCGTGGCCTGGGCGGCCAGGTCCGGGACCTTGAGCAAGCGTGCAAGGGGCGACAGCAAGCCTTCCGGGACCCACAAGAAGTGACTGAACACGAGGAGCAGCGTGCCGGCAGCTCCAAAAAGGCCGGAGGTGAAGATGAGCGGCTTGCGTCCGATGCGATCGGAGAGCCTGGATGCGGGCCATGTGATCAGCGCCGCGACGCCGATCGAAAGCCCCAACAACGTTGAAGCGGCGATGGTCGTGGCCTTGCGGTCATGTTGAAAGAAAACGTTGTCGAAGTAGAAGAAAGCGAAGTTCTGAAGTCCGCCAAAGCCCATGAAGATGAGCAGTCGCGAGACCATGAGCCACAGGAAGTCCCGATTGCGAAACGGAACCGCGAACGTTTTCGACAGCAGCTCACGTGCGCTGCGAAACTGCCCTTCGACCGGTGCCGCACGGTCCGGCACGACAAGCACTGTCACGAGCATCGTTGTGACGAGAACCACGACGATCGACGTCACCGCCGCGCTCCGCCCGAAATGCGCGAGCAGCAGGCCCGCGCCGACTGTGCCGCTCGCGATACCGACGAGGTTGGCTACGCCGTAGTAGCCGGACGCCGTGCCGCGCTGCTCGACGGGCACCACATCAGGGAGCAGCCCCTGATACGGAGCCTGCGCGGTGTTGGACGCCAGCTGCAGCAGGAAGTAGCACGCGACCAGCCACCAGTAGTTGCCCGCGAGCGCGATTCCGGTCAGGAAGAGCACGTCGCCGGCCGTGCCGGCGACGATGAAGGGACGCCGGCGTCCCCACGGAGTGATGGTGCGGTCAGAAATGCCTCCGATTGCCGGCTGCCACAGGATCGCCACCAGCGTCCCGAGTGATTTGAGAAAGCTCGCGGCCAGGCCCTCATGTTCCCGGCCGACGAGCTGGATGATCAGGTCAGGGAGGATCAGCGCGGTCAGGCTGTTCCACAGGTACCCGATCGCCACCCAGTAGAGCGAGAGAACGACGAAATCGAAATGGTTCAGCCGCTTCGGCGGCGCAGCCGCAGCCGCGACCGTCAATCCGGTTGGTAAGGGGGCAGCGACCTCTTGACGGGCCGGTCCTCGCGATAGCCAAGCGCGTACTCCCCCTGCAGGATCGTGTGCACCTCGCGCGTGCCCTCGTAGATGATCGGCGCGCGGGCGTTGCGCAGGAAACGTTCGACCGGGTACTCCGCCGAATATCCATACGCGCCGTGCACCTCGATCGCGTCATGCGCGGCGTTGAATGCGGCATCCGTCGCGTACTGCTTGGCCATCGAGACCTGGCGTGTGTGCCGTGCGCCGGTGTTCTTCATCCACGCGACCTTGAAATAGAGAAGCCTGGAGATCTCGAGGTCTCGTGACATGCGCGCAATCATCTGCTGGACCAGCTGGTAGCGCCCGATCTCCTGGCCAAACGTTTTGCGCTCGCGCGCGTACTTGACCGAGGCGTCGAGGCACGCCCGCACGGTACCGGTCGCGCCGGCGGCGACCGTGTAGCGCCCGTTGTCGAGGCAGCTCATCGCGATCTTGAAGCCGTCGCCCTCGTCACCGATGCGGTTTGTCTCCGGAATCTCGAGGTCGCTCATGAAGATCGAACCGACGTCCCCCGCACGAATGCCGAGCCGGTTTTCGATCGGCTCGGTGCGCAGGGCATTGCCACACGCTTCGCGGTCGAGCATGAAGGCCGATACGCCGCGGCCGCCGGCTTTCGAATCGGTCTTCGCGAACACGAGCATGTAGTCGGCCGTGTCCGCATCAGACACCCAGACCTTCTGCCCGTTCAGGATGTAAGCGTCGCCGCGGCGGCGCGCGGTGGACTGCATCGAGGCGACATCCGAGCCGGCGTTCGGTTCGGTCAAGCCGTAGCACGCAAGCTTCTTGCCGGAGGCCATGGGCACGAGCCACCGCTGCTTCTGGTCCTCGGTGGCCCATGTGTAGAGACCCATCCCTACCAGGCCGACATGCACAGAGAGGACGGTCCGGTAGACGGTGTCGACGTACTCGAGCTCTTCACACACGAGACCCAGCGACAGGTAATCGAGACCGTAGCCGCCGTAACGCTGGGGGAAGCAAACTCCGGGCAGCCCCAGCGACGCAAGCTTGGCGAAGATCTCCGGGTCGTGGTGCCCGGCGCGGTCGTCGGCGGCGATCCGGGGCGCGAACTCCCGGGCGCAGAAATCGCGGACGGCGGCAACCAATTGCTCCTGGTCAGGAGTGAGGGCTAGGTCGAGCACGCGACTAAGTTACTTCGTCGGCGTAGGAGTCGGACACACGACGGGCGTGGGACTTGTTTTGGGACTGGGGCTGGGCGTCGCGCCGGCCTTGGGCGTAGGCGACGGGCAGGTCGCGGGGCTGCTGGTCGGAATCGGCTTGAGATCGTCCGGACCGACGCGACCGATGAACGGCAGCCGGTGGCCGATGCTCAGGACGAATGTGGCCGTCCTCGAGCCATGGAGCTGCGGTTGCAGGAAGTCGGTGTAGATCTGCTGCAGCTGGTGGATGCCGCCGACCGAGTCGAGGTGGGCGGCGTTGTTCTTGGCCGCGGCGGCCTTGAGAGCCTGCAGATCCGATTTGGAGACCATCGCGGCCGTGATCGGGTTGGAGAGGATCTTGCTCTCGAGGTCGTTGACCTGCGCGACGGTGAGGTTGGCGGTGCGCAGCGCGGGCTCGAATGCATTGTCGAGTGTGACCAGGGCCGACAGGGCCAGGTAGATCACGACCAGGCTCACCGCCACATGGACGAAGACCCCGAGCAGCCCGTCCACCCCTCGGATCGCCTCCATGCGGTGAAAGGCGCCCCCGATGGCTCCCCCGACCGCTCCCAGCACCACCGCGATGATCAGGGCCACGAACACGCTCAACACGGGCGTGAGGTGCAGCAGCTTCTGCATCTCATTCGTGTACTGCTCGTGGAACCGAAAAACCACGAGCAATGTGCCGAAGAAAAAGATCTCGGCCATCAGCGGCTGGATTACGCCGCGCTGGAATCCGGTGATGAGCGCGATCACCAGCACCAGGACGACGAGGATGTCGATGATCACAGGTCGGGCGCCATTCTAGATGACGGGCCCCGGAACCCCTTCTTGCCGATCTTCAGTTAGACTCGCATCGCTCTTGGCCCGAACGATCGCCGTCGCGATGCAGAAGGGCGGGGTTGGCAAGACCACCACCGCCGTCAACCTGGGCGCAGCACTGGCCGAGGTCGGACAGCGCGTCCTCCTCATCGACCTCGACGCACAGGGCCACCTGACGCTCTACATGAAACCGTCCGGCGAACTCGAGAAGACGATCTACCACCTTCTGGTCGACCCTGAGACCACGGTGACCGACGTCGTCCAGGAGGCGCCGCAGATGGGCGTCCACTACATCCCCGCCGATATCGAGCTTGCGGGCGCGGAAAACCAGCTCATCAACGAGATCGGGCGTGAGAGCATCCTTCGCGACAAGCTCGAAGCCGCGAAGGGGCGCTACGACTTCATCATCATCGACTGCCCGCCGTCGCTTGACCTCATCGTCATCAATGCGCTGGTTGCGGCGGACGAGGTGCTCGTCCCGTTGCAGGCTGAGTTCCTCGCCCTCAAAGGCATGCAGGAGCTGCTCATCACGATGGAGCGGGTGAAGCGCAGGCTCAATCCGAGGCTGGAGCTGATCGGGATCTTGCCGACGCTATACAAGCACCGCGCGCTGCACTCGCAAGAGGTGCTGGCCGCGGTGCGGGAGAAGTACGGCGACAAGGTGTACGACTTCGGAGTGACCGACTCGATCCGCTTTGCGGAAACGCCGCTCGCAGGGCAGTCGATACTTCAGTACGCGAAGGAGTCCGATGGAGCCAAGGCGTATCGCGCGTTGGCGGCGAAGGTAATTGAGAATCACCGAGTCCAGGATTAAAGGGGTCAACTGAAGAAATGCCGACATTCAAGCGCGTAGCACTGGTTGGTTCGGAGGACCTCTTCAGGCCCACGCGGCCGCAGGTGGTGTCCGACACCGACGACGTGATCAAGGATGCAGTCGACCGCCCCGGCAAAGTAAAGGAGGAGCCCGTCGTCCTCAAGACCATGAACTTCTCGCCGGACGAGATCGAGCTGCTGCTCGAGGCGGTCCAGGTTGCCAAGTACCCCGACCGCCCGCGCGCCAAGCCACCGCTGGACAAGTTCGATTCGCTTGACGCCCTTCGGCTGAGGATCCAGGAAGCCCTGGAGCACTAGCCGGCGGCTCGTCGCTGCTCCTCGGGAGGTGTCCGGCGAAGCCGGACGGAGGGTCCTAGAAACGCTTTCTCGAACGGCGCCTGAAGTAGCCGTACGTCCAGTACGCGCAGATCAAGAGCAGCAAGATCGCAAAGCCAACCACCGCTGCGCGCTCCATTTGCGGTAAATACTGATCTGTGGCCAAGCTCAGCATCGTCAAGGTCAAGCTCGACCGTGAGGTCAACTCTTACATCGTCTCGGACGCGAGCTCCAAAGAAGCGGTTGTGATCGACCCAGGCCAGCCTGCCGACAAGATCGTCGAGCAGGCGGCCGGCCTGACCATCAAGTACATCCTGGCGACGCACGGACACCCCGGCCACGTTGGCGGAAAAGACGGTGTCAAAGCCGCGACCGGAGGTGAGACGGGGATCCACTCCGCCGACGCCAAGCAGTTCCTTCGCTCAGCCGACCGCTACCTGGTGGACGGCGACGAGCTGGACTTCGGCGACCTCAAAGTTCAGGTCCTCCACACGCCCGGGCATACGCCGGGCAGCCTGTGCTTTGTGATCGCCAACCACGCGTTCGTCGGCGACACGATCCTGGCGGGCGGCATCGGACGGCAGATGCCCGAAACCGATCTTCGCCGTCAGATGATGAGCATCGGCACCAAGCTCCTCCGCCTGCCACCCTCCACGGCGCTCTACCCCGGCCACGGCCCGGCCACGAGCCTGGAGAGGGAGCTGGCCCAGAATCCGATCTTCAGGGGTGCCGGAGCGAGAGCCTAGCGAGCTAGCGCGGCATCACCAGGGTCATCAGGATCTTGGTCACGCCCGACGAGGTGCCGGCCGACAGGGTGCCCGAAACGCGGGAATTGCTCTTGCGCGCGAACGTCCCCTTGAACGAGCCTGGTGGGCTGTCCGCAAACTTGACCAGCCAGTCACCCTGGTTGAGCTGCTTGGCGTAAAAGGGCTGAACCTTGGCGACGCCGTCCAGCGTCTGCCACTCCATCCCCCACGCCTCCTGGCCCGTCGACGTAAAGCCGGCGCCCGCGGTCAGGCGAGCACCGGGATAGATCGGAACGTCCGTTGGGAAATCCGGCGGCATCGGAACCTGCGCGCCAAGCGAGCCTGAGGCTTTGGCGAGCGGTGTGCCCGGCGGGCTCCCGGAGGCTGCAGGGGACGCGGTTGAGGCGCCGGGGATCGAGCAGGCCAATGTCAATATCACCCCGGCAACGCCAAGGAGCAGGATCTTCATCCCGCGACCATCGCCGGGCGAACCATCCGACCCCGGGTTCTGGATCCGCGCGTGACCGGCTCGCCGCGCAGGAAAACCTCCTTGACCTCGAAATCGAACTCCTTGCCGGCGAGGGCGGCATGGCGCTGGCGGGAGCGCATGTGCTCGGCCTGGACGCTGGTCTTGCCTCTGGGATCGACGATCACGATGTCCGCGTCAAATCCCGGCGCGATCGCTCCCTTGTGTTCGCCCAGCCCGACGAGCTCCGCGGGGGCCTGGCTGGCCCATCGCGGCGCCCTCCACACATCGCCCAGGTCTTTCGCCAGCTGCAAGCAGCTCAGATACAGCGTCTGCACGCCCGGGCTGCCGGCAGGCGCCCGCTCGAAGTCCTGCGACTTCTCCTCGTCGGTGTGCGGCGCATGGTCGGTGCTCACGATGCTGATGACGCCTCTCCTCAACCCGTCTACGAGAGCGTCGCGGTCGGCCGCGGTTCGGATCGGCGGAAGCATCTTCATCGCCGTCCCAACCCGATCGAAGTCCTGCGAGGTCAGGAGCAGGAACTGCGGGCAGGTCTCGAGGCTCATCGAGGTGCCAACTTGCATCGCATCTTCCGCCGCCTGCAATCCGAGCGCGCTGGAGAGATGCGCGATGTGAAGGTGAACGCCAGATTCCCTGGCTACGGCTGCCGCCGCCGAGACCGCCACTGCTTCGGCGTCGGGCGGCCGCGATTCGAGAAGGTCGTCGTAGGTGAGCAGCGGCCGCCGAAACGCGGCAAGAACCGTCGGATCTTCGGCGTGGATTGCAAGCGGCAGGCCGAGCTGCGCGACCACCGGCGCGAGGCGGGCCAGCGTGCCGTAATCGGCGGGCGCTTCGAGGTCGGGATCCTCGACGCCAGGTGAGTAGAGGACCTGCTTGCGACTCAGGCTGAACGAGTAGGCCAGGTAGGCCTTGAAACCGACCGCCCCCGCGGCGGCCATGTCCTCCAGCTGCTCGGGCGTCGTGCCCGACCGCAGCAGGCCCCACAGCCCAAAGTCGACACGCGCCTTGCTGTGGGCCATCGCCGCCTTTGACTCCAGCACCCCCGCGCTGTCGACGGCCGGCACGGTGTTCGGCATATCCACCACGGTGGTGACGCCGCCGGCTGCCGCGGCTGCGGTCAGCGTTCCAAAGTCCTCCTTCTCGGTAAACCCGGGATCGCGGCTGTGGACGTGGACGTCGACGGCGCCCGGCAGAACGTACATGCCAGTGGCGTCGACGGCCTTGCCGTTCGCGGCGAGCCGAGGTTCCACGCGAGTGATCACGCCATCGGTCACGTGCACATCCGCCTGGCGCGGGCCGTCGGGCGTATAAACGGTCCCACCCCGAATCAGAAGCTCAGTCAAGTT
Organism: Chloroflexota bacterium; assembly: GCA_005881275.1. GTDB lineage: Bacteria > Chloroflexota > Dormibacteria > Dormibacterales > Dormibacteraceae > 40CM-4-65-16. Next base: position 34,553 of record VBEF01000075.1, on the reverse strand, counting down.
CAAGGTCTTGAATGCGGAAGAGCGGCGCGTATGGGATGCCGGCCTCGCGGATGTTTTCTTCGCCACCCTCACCTCGATCGAGGACCACGATCAGGTGGATCACCTCGAGGCCCGCCTCGCGCAGAGCTTGCACCGAGCGCAGCGAATCACCGCCGGTGGTGACGATGTCCTCGATCACGCTGACGCGCTCGCCTTCGGTGAAGCGGCCCTCGAGCTGTTTCGCGGTGCCGTAGCCTTTCGCCTCCTTGCGCACGAGCAGAAGAGGCAAGCCGGTCTCCATCGACACCGCGCCACCTAGCAAAACCGCACCCAGCTCCGGCGCGGCGAGGCGCCGCGTCTCTTGGGGCACGAGCCCCGCGAGATGATGTCCCAGTCGCTTGAGCAGCACAGGGTCGGTTTCGAACAGAAACTTGTCGAAGTAGCGATTCGAGCGGCGGCCTGACCGCAGCACGAAATCGCCTTTGAGGTATGAAGCCTTCACCAGGTCGCGCCCAAGCTCGCGCAACTCAGCCCCCGCCTTCACCGACCTAATCTAGCTGAAGGATGCCTGCTGCCCTGACGGTCGGACTCATGCGCGTCGTCATCCACATGCCCGAAAGCGGATCCCTGAAATCGAAGCGGCAGGTGATCAGCGGGCTGCTTCGCCGCCTGCGTCAGGAGCTGAAGGTGGCGGCGGCCGAAGTCGGTGAGCTGGATCGCTGGCAGCTGGCGGAGATCGCGATAGCGACCGTCAGCGGTGACGCTCGCCAGGCGGATCGCGTCCTGGCAGCCGCGCTCACGTATATCGAGGCGCACGCCGACGGCGCCCGGATCACCGACGTCTCCACGGAGCGGGTTCCGCTGTGAAAGCAATCGAGTCGCTGATCGAAGAGTTCGAGGAATCGCTGCCCTTCAACCTCGATCCTTTCCAGCGCGAAGCCATCGAGAAGCTCGATCGTGGGCAAGGCGGGGTGCTGGTCAGCGCGCCGACCTCGAGCGGCAAGACGATCGTGGCGGAATACGCGATCTTCAGGGCGCTCCGAGACGGCGGGAAAGTCCTTTACACCACTCCGCTCAAGGCGCTGAGCAATCAGAAGTATCACGACTTCGTCCGCGCCTACGGCGAAGGCACGGTCGGTCTCGTGACCGGCGAGAACACGATCAACGACGACGCGCCGGTCGTCGTGATGACGACGGAGATCCTGCGCAACCTCATCTACGAAGACCCCGCGCGCCTCGACCTGGTCCGTTACGTCGTGCTCGACGAGGTGCACTACATCGACGACTTCCCACGCGGGTCGGTGTGGGAGGAGATCGTCATCCAGGCGCCGCGCACGATCAAGCTCGTCGGCCTGTCGGCGACGATCGGCAACTACCGGGAGATCGCCGACTGGATGGCCGAAAACCGCGGCGGCATGGAGACGGTGTTCCACGATGTGCGTCCGGTCGAGCTGAAGATGTGGCTCGCGATCAACAACCGCTTCCATCCGCTGTTCAAGGACGACGGCGCCATCGACCAGCGCACCTGGAGCAGGGCGGCCCAGGAGGAGGAAGCGTCTTACCGGATAGGCGGATATCGCGGCCTTCCGTCGAACGACCTGCTGCACGTGATCCCTGAGCTGCGCCGCCTCGAGATGCTGCCGGCGATCTACTTCATCTTTTCGCGCCGTGGCTGCCGCGAAGCGCTTCAGCGGTGCGCGTATCACGAGCTCGACCTCACGACCGCGGCGGAGAAGGAAGCCATCGACCGCGTCGCCGCCGAGCGCTTGCAGGGGTTGAGGGACAAGGACGAAGAGGCGCTCTTCCGCCGCATGGTGGACGCGCGTTTGCTGCGGCGCGGCCTCGCCGAGCATCATGCGGGGCTGCTGCCGTACCACAAGGAGATGGTCGAGGAGCTGTTTCAGCGCGGACTGATCAAGGTCGTGTTCGCCACCGAGACGCTTTCGCTCGGCATCAACATGCCGGCACGTGGAGTGGTCGTCTCGTCATTCACAAAGTTCGACGGCGTCAACTTCTCGACCCTGACCACTGGCGAGCTGACGCAGTTGATGGGGCGGGCGGGGCGCCGCGGCATCGACGTAATCGGCCACGGCGCCATCCTCAAAGAGGCCGACGTCGAGGTCGGAACGATCTATGAGGTCGCGATGGGCCCGACGCTCGTCGTCGAGTCCAAGTTCCTTCCGAGCTACAACATGGCGCTCAACCTGCTTCGGGTCTACACGCCCGAGGAGGCCGAGGAGCTGATGCAGCGCTCGTTCGGACAGTTTCAGAAGAGGCTGGCCGCGTCCGACGCCGGGGAGCGGCTCGCCAACGTCCGCGAGCAGCTCGCGGACAGCAAACGAATGTGGGACGACCCGCAGATCTCGATCGAGGACGTCGCGCAATACTTCAAGATCGAGGACCGCCGGCGCGCGATCCGGATCGAGCTCAAGCGCTTGCGCCGCGAGGCCGGCGCCGAGAGACGGGGGCGCCGGGGGCGCCGGGACCGGTCGGCGGGCCACGCGGGCAGGGTGGCGCAGCGACTCGAGATCGAGGCCAAGGGCTTGCTCGAGCGCCAGCGCAAGCTGAAGGTGGTCCGCTCGCCACGATTCGGCGAGCTCCTGCAGAAATACGGCGAGATCCGCACCCTGCAGCAAGAGCTGGACAAAGGCCAGCGCGAGGTCACCGGCCAGATGGATGAGTACCCGCGCAAGCTGCGGCGTCTGGCGAGGATCCTTGACGAGGCCGGCTTCCTCCAGAAGAACAAGCCCACCGACAAGGGCCTGTTCGCAGCCCGCGTGTACGGCGAGAACACGATCCTGGTGGCGGAAGCTGTCTGGCTCGGTTGGTTCGAGGGGCTCACGCCTGAAGAGCTGTGCGGCGTGATGGTCATGCTGGCCGCCGAGGACAGGGAGCGGCGCGGGGACCGGCAGTCGCGCGGACCTCGTCGCTATCCGACACCTGCGATCGCGCAAACCGCACGGCTCATCCGGTCCCTCTACTTCAGGTTCGCCGACATGGAGCGCGATCTGGATGAGCCCAACCTACGCTCGCCGTCGCACGACTACATCGACTTCGCGTACCGGTGGTCTTCGGGTGAGCCGCTCGACAAGATCCCGCTGCCGGCGAACGTCGACATCGGCGATGCCATCAAGGCGATGAAGGCCGTCTACTCGCTCCTGCGCCAGCTCGAGTTCGCGCTCAGACAGGCCAAATCGCCTCTTCTCGACAGCGCCTCGAAGGCCGTGATCCTCATGGAACGCGACGTCATCAAGCGAACGTACTGAGGCTGACGAGCAACTTCGGCCAAGCCGAACGGAGGGGCCCGCCTCATAGACTGGTGGGGTAGTGCCCTCAAAGAGAAGGCGGGTCCTCGTCACTGGGGTGGCGCGCTGGTGGGGCGCGCTGGTGGTGCAGCGCCTGGCGGAAGATCCCGATGTCGCGGACATCATCGGGATCGACATCCGGGAGCCTCGCTACGACCTCGGCCGCGCGGATTACCTGAAGCTCGACATCCGCCACTCTCTCATCGGCAAGCTCGTCCGCGCGGTGGGTATCGACACGGTCGTGCACACGCTGACGCGTGTCGACTCGTTCGATATGGACCCGGCGCGAGCGCACGAGATGAACGTCATCGGCACCCTGAACCTGCTCGCGGGCTGTGCCAGCGAGGGCAGCCCGGTACGTCGCTTCGTGCTGAAATCCTCAGGCCACGTGTACGGCTCGCGGTTCGACCTCCCGACAGGCCTGCGCGAGGATCACCGCCTCGACATCAACTCGCGGCACCAGTTCGTGCGCGACATCGTCGAGGTCGAGTCCTATGCGAGCGACTTCGCGGTGCGCAATCCGCATATCACCATCCTCGCCCTGAGGTTCGGCAACAGCCTGAACCCAGACGAGCCGCAGCCTCTTGCCCGGTACCTCGACCTCGAGGTGGTGCCAACGGTGATCGGCTACGACCCGCCGGTCCAGCTCATCCATCGCGACGACTGCATCGATGCGATGGTCCTGGCGACCAAGCGAGGACCGGGAGGGGCGTACAACATCGCGCCGGCGGGCAACGAGCCGCTGTCTACGCTGCTCGATTCAGCCGGCAAGCTGCATGCCCCGCTGCTCCCTCCTCTCGGGCTCGGCCTCGCCGCGTTGGCCATCCGCAGGGCGGGCATCGCCTTTCTCTCGCCCCAGCTGCTCGACCTGCTGCGCTGGGGACGCACCCTATCGACAGCCAAGGCCGCTCGCGAGCTTGGCTTTCGTGCCGCGCGCGACACCCGCGCCGCTTTCGAGGACTTCATCCAGCAGCGCCGCGTCCTTCGCTACGAGCCGGACCGACACGCTTACCAGTACGAGAAGGAGCTGGAAGACTTCATCCACAGCCGCCAGGTCGCATCGACGAATGGCGATGGTGAGGTCGGCGCTGATGCCGTTCTGGCCGCGGCGCCTGGCGAGGCTAAACCTCGCCGCCGCCTCCGTCCACGACGAGCACCTCACCGTTCACGTAGCTAGCCGCGTCGGAGGCCAGGAAGAGAACCGCCGCGGCGACCTCGCTGGGTACGCCGATCCGGCCCATCGGGTTCTGCGCCAGGACACGGTCGAGGATCTCCTGGTTGCCCCACAACGCTTCGGCGAATCGAGTTTTGACCAGGCCTGGCGCGACCGCGTTGACGCGCACCTGTCCGCCGAGCTCTCGGGCCAGCTGGCGGGTCAGCATGATCAAGGCCGCCTTGGAAACGTTGTAGACGCCAAGGCCGAGACCGGGCCGGATGCCGCCGATGCTCGCGATGTTGACGATGGCCCCGCCGTGCGCTTCCATCGAGGCCCGGTAGACCTGCTGCGTCAGGACAAAGATCCCGCGGAGGTTCACCTCGAAGGTCTTGTCCCATGCGCTCAGCTCGGCGCCCAGAACCGGCCCAAAGTAAGGGTTGGTGGCGGCGTTGTTGATCAGGATGTCGATCCGGGAGAAGCGCTCCATGGCCTGCTGGACGAGCCGCTCCAGGTCGTCCTGCTTGCCGGCGTGGGCGGCGATCGCCACGGCCTTCTCCGGGTACAGGGCGTTGATCCGCTCTGCTTCAGTGTCGAGGTCCGCCTGCTTGCGGCTCGAGAGGACGACCTGGGCTCCATGCTCGGCGAGGATCTCGGCGATCGCGCTTCCGATGCCACGGCTGGCTCCGGTCACCAGCGCGACACGCCCTGACAGGTCGAAAAGGGAGCCTGCGGGCACGACTGATACGATAGCCGCCACCTAATTAATTTTTCGACCAGGGGTTAGATGGCGATTACCGGCAAAGCGGCCGAGGACATCCTCGAGCGCATCTTCCAGCCCACCACCAAGCCCAGCGCGCGCGACCAGGCCGAAGAGACGCTGCGTCATCCGAAGCGGCTCGTCTACGTCGCGATGTCGAACAGGAGCTTTTACTGGCGCGCCCACATCCAGAAGTTCGTGCTCGACTCGGGGATGGTCCCGGTCAGCCCTTTCATGCTGTTCGACTACTACCTGATGCACACCGTGGACAAGGACGTCGTGCGCGAAGCGATGAACAACCTGCTGTCACGGAGCGACGAGGTGTGGGTGTTCGGACGGCTGTCGCTCGGCGTCAAGGTCCAGGTCGGGATCGCCAAGCGGCTCAACAAGCCGATCCGCTACTTCGACATCAGCGACCTGCCGGTCGCGGTGATGCCGATCAGCGAGGAAACGGCCCAGGAAGAGCTGAGGGACTAAGCGGAAGTCCGGCGGTACCACGCGTCCGGGTTGCCCAGCTCGTTGAGCTTCGGCATCGACTCCGGTCCGGACCACACCCGGTTCAGGACCTCCAGCCCGTGGCGATCGAAGACCGCCTGACAGAAGGCTTCTCCGCGCCGGTACTGCTGGAGCTTGAGATCGAGCCCGGTCAGCTTCCAGATCAGGACCTCGAGCGCGCTCTTGCCTGAGCTCCGCTCCCGGTAGGCCCGCTCGAGGCGCTCGAACCCCGGCAGGAGCTCCCGGCCGAGCTGGTTCATGACCAGGTTGCTGTAGCCCTCGATCACCGACATCGTGCCCTGAACCTGACGCATGACCCGCCACTGCGCCGGCAGCACCCCCGCGAAGGCGGCGAACCGCGCAACCGAGTTGCCGTTGCGCGTGACGGAGTCGATCAGCACCCTCATCGACTCCTCCATGTACGGGCGCAACCACGGGTGAGCGGCGAACTGCCAAGCGTGGGTCATCTCGTGGAGGATCAGCCAGCGACGGAGATCCTCATCCGGCAGGTTGGCGTGGCGCTGCCACTCTTCAACGTTCGTCTCGACCAGGTACAGTCCCTCGCCGCCGATCGGCTCCGCGCCCAGCAGCTGAGGGTCGTACTGGCCGAGGACGCGACGGCTGAGGAAGGCGAGCATGTAGCCGACGTACCGGTCGACGCCCATCCGGCCGACCTCGACGATCAAAGAGTTCGGCATGCGCCCAGCCTCGAGCACGGGATCGACGACGCGGCGAAGGATGGTGAGGTTCAGGTCGATCCAACCTTGCCGATCCAGAGCCTCGAACGAGGGCATCGAAGCACCCCGCGGCAGGCCCCCGACAAAGTTCAGCAACGGCCTTTCGAGTTTCTTGGCGTGGGACCGGTAGCCCATTGCGGAGTTGGCAAGCGCGCCGCGCTCCATGGTTGGATCGTCCAGGCGCGCTCGCGCCGTGCGGCGCACCTCGTCCCAGTCCAGGAGCAGCGTCGTGCCGCCGCGAGGACGAACCGCCTCGGCGACGGCGGCCGTCGCCAAACCGAAAAGAACGCCGTAGAGGGCGGACCGGCCGAACCTCCTCATCGCCCTTTCAGGCTACGAGGTTGAGTCGATCCGAGGTTGGACTAGTAGATGTAAGGCCAGTGGCGGTTTCGTTTGAAGACGACCTTGCAGCCGTCGCATCGAAATACGATCTGAACGTGGCGCCGGCCGATCGCCTGGGCGTCGCGGCCGCAGACGGGGCACGAAGCGGTCTCTTCCATGTACATCGCCGGAATCGGGTCGACCTTGATCTCTAGACGCCTTCTTTTCTTTGACATTTCCCTCTAACCAGGTTTTTGCTTGATGTCGGGGCTCCCTCGATGCCTCTCAGAGCTCGAGCTGGGTCACGTCCACGCTCTTGAGCGCCTCCGGGGCATCTACTCCCGCGTTCTGCAGCCGTTTGAGCAGCGCGAGGATGTAGCGAACACCAGCGAGATTGACGTGATGCTCCCTTGTCAATGTCTGGATGGCCTGTAGCTTCATCACGTCTCGGCGCGAGTAGCGCCTGCGATTGGTAACGGTGCGCTTGGGCGAAATCATGCTCAAGTGCTCGTACATCATCAGGGTGCGGGGATGTACTTCGAGGATCTCGGAGGCCACGCTGAGCGTGAAAATTGGCTTGTCGAGATCGATCGAGCCGTCGTGTGTGGCTGCGACCGAGGTCGCGAATGCGTCGCGTGACTTGACCTTCATGGCTTTCTGGGGTGGGCGAATTGTCTGGTTTAAGCGATTGCGAGCCTAACTTTGGGTGACAGGATCGATTGCAGGTTCGGTGCAATTCTGATGGGCCCTAATGGGGCAGGCAAAGTATTTTTGTTAAAGAGTGCGGTCATATCGCCTAACACCTTGACGCCTGGCGGCCTTTTGTAGCCTCAATACACTTAGCCGGTGCACGCGCTCCTCAGCCTACTTCTGGTCAGCGTCTCCGTCGGCCTGAGCAACTTCGCCGGCGCGATCGGAATCGGCCTCAGCGGGATCGACGTCAAGACGCGGATCCGGGTTGGGCTCGCGTTCGGGTTCTTTGAGGCGTTGATGCCCGCGATCGGGCTCCTTCTCGGGCATCAGGTGGCCTGGTTGTTCGGCGGCTACGGGAAGTACGTCGGCGGAGCGATCCTGATCCTGACGGGCGGCTACACGATCTTCCACGAGCGGTTCCTCAAGAAAGACCAGACCCAGCACACGGAGATGACCGCCCGGAGCCTGCTGGTCACGGCGCTCGCGCTCAGCATCGACAACCTGGCCGTGGGATTTGCGCTGGCGGTTTACCCCGTCGACATCTGGCTGGCGGCAGTGACTGGCCGAGAAACCGAGCCTCGAGCAGGTGCTTCTTGCCGCGGATGGTCACATCGCGACCGTCACCCTCAACCGTCCCGACCAGCGCAACCCTCTCTCGGCGACGATGCTGCGGGATCTCGCCGCCGCCTTGCGATGGTGCCGGCAGGAGACCGACGTCCGGGTCGTCGTCCTGACGGGGGCTGGCCGCGTTTTCTGTGCGGGCGCCGACCTCAGCAGCTTCGACGGGGAGATGACGGGCCTCGAGCGCTACCGGAGCCGAGACCTTTTCGTCGAACTGTTCATCCTCATGGCCGAGCTCGGCAAGCCGATCGTCGGCCGCATCAACGGCCACGCGCTCGCAGGCGGCCTCGGCCTGGCCTGCTCCTGCGACATCCTCGTCTCCATCGACACGGCGACGTTCGGCACGCCGGAGATCAACGTCGGGATCTGGCCGATGATGATCCAGGCCATCCTCTCCCGGAACATCCCCCGCAAGGTGCTGCTGGAGATGGAGATGCTCGGTGACCGCTGGACCGCCATCCAGCTGCAGTCGCTCGGCGTGATCAACCGCGTCGTGGCCCACGACCAGCTCGATCCAACGGTGAATGAGATCGCGAAGCAGCTCGCCAGGAAATCGCCGATCGCGATGCGGCTGGGTCGAGATTCGTTCTACCGCCAGGAGGACATGGACTTTCGCGCCGCGCTCCACTATCTGCACGGCCAGTTCCTGCTGGTGTCGCAGACAGAGGATTCGAAAGAGGGCATCAAGGCCTTCTTCGAGAAACGAGAGCCTGACTTCAAGGGCCGGTGACTGGTGGCTGATTCCCGGCAGCGTGAGCTACGCGGCAAAGCGCTGAAAGGTGGAACGCGATACCTGCCCAAGCTGCGCGAGCAGCACAAGCTCACCGCGCGCGAGCGCCTTGACCTGCTGCTCGACAAGGATTCGTTTGTCGAGGACGGGCTTTTCGCCAACGTCCTTGCCGAGGAGCTTCCGGCGGATGGCGTCGTGACCGGGCTCGGCACGATCGAAGGCCGGCAGGTCGCCGTGATGGCGAACGATCCGACCGTGAAGGCCGGCAGCTGGGGTGCGCGGACGGTGGAGAAGATCATCCGAATCCAGGAGACGGCAGGCCGAATCAGGGTGCCCCTCTTCTACCTTGTCGATTCAGCAGGTGCGCGCATCACCGACCAGATCGAAATGTTCCCCGGCCGGCGCCATGCGGGGCGCATCTTCTTCAACGAGGTGCAGCTGTCGGGCGTGGTGCCACAGATCTGCATGCTGTTCGGTCCGTCGGCGGCAGGCGGTGCCTACATCCCTGCTTTCTGCGACGTCGTGATCATGGTCGAAGGCAACGCCTCGATGTACCTCGGCTCTCCGCGCATGGTCGAGGTCGTGGTCGGCGAGAAAGTGTCGCTCGAGGAGCTGGGCGGCGCTCGGATGCATGCCACCGACAGCGGCCTTGGGGATGCGCTGGTGGACGACGACAAGGGAGCGATCGAGTTCGCGAAGGCCTATTTCCGTTACATGCCGCAGCGAACCGGCGAGAAGCCGGCGCACTGCGACGCAAGAGAGGCGCGGCCCAGCCCTAAGCCGATCAGCGATTTGATCCCCGAAGAGCCGAACCGCGGCTATGACATGCGCAAGGTGATAGATGCGCTCATCGACGAGGGCAGCTGGGTCGAGATCAAAAAGCTGTTCGCCAGGGAGCTGCTGACCGGGTTCGCTCGGCTGGGCGGCCAGCCCGTGGGAATCGTCGCCAACCAGCCGATGCAAAAAGGCGGAGTGCTGTTCAACGATTCGGCTGACAAAGCGGCGCGCTTCATCTGGCTGTGCGACGCGTTTGAGATTCCGCTGCTCTTCCTCGCCGACGTGCCTGGTTTCATGATCGGTACCGACGTCGAGAAGCGGGGCATCATCCGGCATGGCGCGAAGATGATCAGCGCGGTCTCGGAGGCGACCGTGCCGAAGATCTCGGTCATTGTGCGCAAGGCTTACGGGGCGGGCCTGTACGCGATGGCGGGACCGGCGTTCGACTCTGACGCGGTGATAGCGCTTCCTTCCGCGCAGATCGCGGTCATGGGTCCGGAGCCCGCCGTCAATGCCGTTTTCTACAACAAGCTGGCCGAGCTGCCCGAGGACCAGCGCGAGGCTCGCCGCAAGCAGCTCGAAGATGAGTACCGCGAGAACGTCGACCTCTACAAGCTCGCGGCCAACCTGATCGTCGACGATGTGGTGGAGCCCGAGCAGCTTCGGGAGACGCTGATCGTGCGCTTTCGCGCTTACGCCACGCACGCCGAAAAGCGCGTGGAGCGCAAGCACGGCGTGTTCCCGGTCTAGAGAACCTTCGACGCGATAAGTCCAAGCCCGAGCAGAACGACGCCCCACGAAAACGCTCGCAGGGCGAGCTCGAGCGGCCTGAGCAAGGCGGGCTCGTCGAGATGCTGCTCGGAGCCGTCGTTGAGGATCAACGTTCCAGAGACCGAACGCGTCTTCCGGCGCAGCTGGCGCGCCGGCGTGCTCAGAGCGCGCTGTCCGTAAGCCAGCGCATAGGCGGCAGCGGCCACCGCGAACGCCCCGACTGAGATCCGACCTGTCTGCGCGAAATAGGCGGTCACAACCGGAAAGGCTCCCCACGACAGTGCAAACCAGTAGTCGCCGTGGAGACGTCCGCCGAGGAGCTCGAGGTTGTAGGCAAACACGAACAGGACACCGGCCGCGATGAAGGGCAGGAGTCCGATGCCGAGGGCCGATACCCCCGCAAGACCCAGTGCGACCGCGCCGGCGAGCCCCATGATCGCGGCGGTCCACAGGAAAGTTCCCGGCAATTCGGTCTGCAGCGGCCGTCCGCGCAGCTCATCGAGCGCGTGCGCGGAAACGCCAACGGCAAGAAAAAAAGCGAGCAGCGTGGCGACCAGCCGTGCGACGTCGAGTCTCGCCGCCAGGCCGGCCCCAAGCAAGACGTAGGAGAGGTGCCATGCCGTGTACGGCGGGTGCAGCAGCGCCCAGATGTCGCGGCGCCAACCTCTCGCGCGAGTCGCGTAGTACGCAGGCGCGAGGGTCGGAGCATCAGGCATGGTGCTTCCGGCCCCGCATCACGTAGCCGCCGCCGAGGCTCAGGATGCGTTCTTCGACGTCGACCAGGCCCGCTTCGCGCCACGCCTCGTACAGGCGGTGGCGCGGCCAGCGGCGGTAGAAGTCTTCGATGCTCGGACCGAGAAACCGCCCCGCCTTCCACCACGCGCGACCTCCGAGCGCGAATCCGGCCGACGGCATCAGGAGGCGCGTGTACAGGCGCCAGCCGGCGCGCCACACGGCGATCGGCGGCACGTAGAAGTCCAGGCTCGCCATCCCCCCCGCCGGGCGTAGGACCCGACCGAGCTCGGCCAGCGTCGCGGCCGGATCCGCGACATAACGCAGCAGGTACGTGAATGACACCGCGTCAAAGGAGGCGTCTGGAAAGGGCAGCTCCTCGGCTCGCCCAAGCCGCAGCCTGATCCGCTGGTCGAGCCCGGCGTCGTAGACGCGCCGGCGGCCGCGGTCGAGCATCGGCTCGCTGATGTCTATCCCGACGATGTCTGCATCCGTCGCATTGGCGAGCGCGATGGCAACCCCGGCCGTGCCAGTCGCCACGTCCAGGATGCGTCGCGGCTTGAAACGAGCGAGATGACGAACCAGCTCGCGACGCCACCGGCCGTTCTGGCCCAGCGACAGGACCTCGGTCAGGCGGTCGTAGCGCGGCGGCAGATCCTCGAAGAGATTCGCCGCGACGGCGTTCTCCGGGCTTGCGGCCGCCGGGCCGGGCTCTCCCATGCGCGACTTCAGGGTACGGGTAGTCGGGTCGGCTTGGACGTTTGGGTTTGATGCGGTCAAGTGCCTTCGCGGCCGCGTTTGCCTTCGCCTCCATCGCCTGCTGAGCGGCATGGCCTCGTGGGCCGAATTCGAGACGGCGCAACCGGATTTCGCAAGGCGTGTTCGCAAGCTGATGTCCTCGCGCAAGCACCTGACGATGGCGACGCTGCGGAGCGACGGGTCGCCGCGGATCAGCGGCACGGAGGTGCAGTTTTCGGATGAGGAGCTGCAGATCGGATCGATGCCGCTGGCGGTCAAGGCCAAAGACCTGCTGCGTGATCCGCGCGTGGCGATCCACGGCCCGACACACGACCCGACGAGGGGCGGCGCGTGGCGCGGCGAGGCAAAGGTCGCAGGGAGGGCGGTCGAGGTCGCATCCGAGAGCGACGCCCATTCGTTTCGCATCGACATCGATGAGGTGGTCGTCACGCGGCTCAACGAGGCTCGCAACCGCCTGGTGATCGAGTCGTGGAGCCCCTCGCGCGGCTACCGCATGCGCGATCGCGCGTAGACGAAAAGCGGGTCGGCGTCGGTCCTCGTCAGGAGAGCCCGGTACGCCCGAACGGAGCCTTCGAGATCACTTCTCCAACTTGGACGCGTCGGGGCGGCCTGGCGCGCCCCCGGCTCGACAGGGTATTGTGGGTCGGCGTCAGTTCAATTCACGAGGAGGCGGCCAGTGGAGTTTTTCAACCTCAAGACGAAGCAGAAAGTCGAAATCCCGGACAACCAGCTCAAGAAGCGACGCAGCGTTCGCACCACAAGCGGCGGCAAGCGCCAGGAGCGCTACGCGGTGATCGCTGAAGTGCACGAGGGCGGCAAGCCGCTCCAGCTCTTCAAGTTCGTGAACAAGGAAACCTTCGACCGCCTGGACGTGCCCGAGTCGAACTAGCGCTCGGACGCCTTGTCAGCTGACCAGAGCTGCGATCTCCGTCCGGCCAAGTTCGCGCGCGAGCGCGGGCGCGTCCCGCCCGGTGTAGTCCGGCGCTGACGCGTCGGCGCCATGGCTCAGCAGGAGGCGCACCATTTCGCTGCTGCCGCCCATGACCGCGCCGTGAATCGGGGCGGCGGCCTGGGCTCTTGCGTTTACGTCCGCGCCGGCGGTGATCAATAGCCTGGCTACGGCTGTATCGCCGCCGATGGCGGCGAAATAGAGGGCCGGCAGGTCGTGCACACCTCGCGAGTTAGCGAGGCCGGGATTGGCTTTCAGCTCTCGGTCGGCCCGGTCGACCTCGCCGAGGACAAGGGCCGTGAAGAAGTCCACGGGCGCGCCGCGGGCGACCAGCTCATCGATGATCGCCCGGTTTCCCATCTGCGTGCCGGCCTCGATCGGGGTTTCGTCCCAGGTCGCTTTCGCGTTCAACAGTTCGGGATGCTGGGCGAGCAGCTCCTGGACCCGGGCGAGGTTGCCGTGGGCGTTGCCGACGAGCTCGTCAACCATTGCCTGCGCCGGTTGAGTGTCAGGCACCGTCGAGGAACGGGATCACGGCGGCGGAAAGCGCCGGCGCGACGTTGATGTCGTAGTGGGTCAAGCCGGGAAGGATCGCCAGCCGGTGTTGGGTCATCCCCGAACGGTCCCAGCCGGCGTCGTGCTTGCCACCCCCGAGCAGTTCGAAAAACTCGACAGCGTGCGATGGCGGTATTCCGTCCGCATCCCCGATCACGAGCATGACCGGCATCGCCAGGCGGCGAATCGCCGCGGACCAGTCGTAATCGATCTTCAGAGCTTCGACGAGCTGTCTGACGAGGACCGGCCAATCCTCCACTTTCGGGGCGATCTGCTGGTACGCCTGGTACATCGGGCTGTTCATCAGGAATTGGGCAGTCTCCGGTCCCATCGCGTCCATGCCGGCGGTCATCTCCGGATGCCACCCCTTTCGTTTGAACGGAGTCGAGACAAGGACGAGGCGCTGGACGATGTCGGGGTGCTGGATCGCCGTCCGCAGCGCTACGGCTCCACCGAGGGAGAAGCCCATGATCGCGGCGCGCTCGAGGCCGAGGCTGTGGATGAGCTCCGCGATGTCGTCGGCCATCGTCTCGAAGCGCATCGGCCGGTCGGCGGCGGGTGATCGACCGTGCGACTGGAGATCCACGCCGATTACCTGGCGCTTGGCCGCGAGCAGATCCACGTTGGAACCGAACATCTCAACCGATCCAAATCCACCGTGCAGAAGGACGAGCGGTTCGCCTTTGCCTGTGATCTGGTAACCGAGCTCGATCCCGTTGACACGGGCGCGTTGCGTGGTTTTGGTTTCCAATTTCGTACCCCGCGGTATTTTTGGTGCGCCTGGCAGGAATCGAACCTGCTGCCTTTCGGTCCGGAGCCGAACGCTCTGTCCGGTGAGCTACAGGCGCGATAGGTCGTCCCCAGTCTAAACTCCGGCCCCCGTGGGCCGGTTCCTATCCGCGATCGTCGTGTTGGCCTCGCTGGTGGCGTGTCAGAGCAACACGCATCCTGCCTTCAGCCCGATTCCCAGTCCGTCACCCCACACTCAGCCAACGGCCGCCGTCTTGCAATCAGGCGACGTGCCGGCCGGACTCGACGTTTGCGTTGGGTCGGGCCCGATGGACGTGTATCTGTCGGTGCTCGCAGGCGCCGATGCGGCGGTGGCGAGCCGTTTGAGCGAGCAGTGGAGCGTCATGCAGACTCAGGGCGCGACCGAGGGAGCCATCTCCACGTTCGCCACGAACCCGACCGCCTGCAGGGCCGAGCTGGGCGCGTCGACCAGCGTGCAAGCGATCTCGAGCTTCGTCGCACGGTTTGCGGATGAGGGCGAGGCGGATCGGGCGTGGCAGTCGGGCATATTGGGATTCTCCCCCCCGCCGCCGGGCTTGCTGTTGCCCGGGCTGACGAGAGGAACGAGCACCGGGCTCGGCCTCAGCTCGTTTACCTACGACCGGCCCTCGGTACGATTGGCATGCTGGCATCGCTCTGTGTTTGTCGCGTTGGTGGTGGTCAGCAACCTCGACCTCGGTGCGTTCAAGGCCGCGACGGCCGCGATTGACCCTCGCCTAAACTGAGCTTTCCTTAAGCGCCTGTAGCTCACCGGATAGAGCGCTTGCCTGCGGAGCAAGAGGCAGCAAGTTCGATTCTTGCCAGGCGCACCATCCGCGTTACGCCCAGACCCCGGGATCAGATCCCGGCCAAGCGTTCGGCGATGACGTCGTCGATGATCCGACGGCATATTGCCGCACGTTGAGGGTTGGTCTTCAGATCTTTGATCAGGGTGATCAGGGCTTTCCATAAGGCCCAGCCACGACCCCGTACCCAGGTCGCCTCATCCACCGGAAGGTTGGCCCGGAATGCTTCTCGGCCCTCCCCTGAGAAGAAGGTCCACGCGATCGTCGTGTCGCAGGCGGGATCGCCGACGGCCGCGCATCCAAAGTCGATGACGGCGCTCAGTTGACCATGCTCCACCAACAGGTTCTCGGCGCTGACGTCGCCGTGGACCCAGACGGCTGGGCCGTTCCAGGTCGCGGCCAAGGACGCCTCCCACAAGTCCGTCGCGGCGTCGGCATCGATGCGGCGACCCAGCACGTCGATCGCGTTCCGCGCCTCGGCGTCGTAGGTTGCAAGCGGCGCGCCGCGAAAGAAATTGTCATGCCCCGCCGGGGGTCCACCCGCCGGGTCGATTCGATACAGGGCAGCCAGAAAGTCCGCCAGTGTGGTCGCGAGCTCGACCTCATCTCCTATCGTCTGAACGCTCGCCGAAGAGCCGCCAAGCCATCGGTACACAGACCACGGCCACGGATAGCCGCTGCCGGGAGCTCCTCTGGCCAAGGGCTGCGGGATGGGCAGAGGCAGATGGCCGGCGAGGATCGGCAGCCATCGCTGCTCCTTGTCGACCTGCGCGACGTAGCGCTCGGCGCTTGGCAGGCGCACCGACATCTCTTCGCCGAGCCGGAAGGTCGTGTTGTCATTCCCGTCGACCTCAAGCCGCGTGATCGGAAGGCCGGCCCATTGGGGAAACTGAGCCGCGACCAAGCTGGAGACAAGGGCAGGCGTGATTTCCGCCTTTTCCATCGAGGGCATTGTCGGCACTCCCGGGCGAGGGTGGACGCTCGCTGGATGGGGCGCCGGTCAGGCGCCGCTGAAGTACTTCTGCAGACCCGCCCGCATCACCGACGCGACCCGCTGCTGACCTGCCGGGTCGGCGGCCAGTCGAGCCTCCGCCGGATTGGTCAGGAACATCGGCTCGATGAGCACCCCCGGCATCTCACTCGGGCTGTCGACCCAGCCCGTCGCCGCCGGGCCGAGCTCGATCAGGTGGCCGTATGTGCTGCCGGACGCGGTCAGGGTGGGCGCGGCCAGCTGGACATCCGTCCAGACGCCTCGGTCGGTCGTCCCGAGACCCGACACAACGGCCGCCTGTAGATCGACGGCCAGGCGCTTGTTCTCCGCGGCAAACTTCCGCGCCGCGTCGTAGAACGTCTCGGTGCCTCCAACCGCAGGATCGTCGAACGCATCGAAATGCAGCGAGACAAGGACCGAGGCGTCGACCGAGTTGGCGCACAGCGTCCGCGTGACGAGGTCTCGGTGCACAGCCGATGCGGTCATCGCCCCGGCCACCGAGTCCGTCGCGGAGAGCTTTGTCACCGACGAATCCCCCGTGCGGGACAGCACGACTCGATAGCCATCAGCGCGAAGCAGGGCCGCCAGCCGAGTGCCGACGGCCAGCGTGACGTCCTTCTCCAGCACCTGGCGACCGCCAACGGTTCCGACCACGCCTGGATCCATCCCGCCGTGCCCGGGATCGATGAACACCGTCTTCCCCGCATTCGATCCGCTTGGGCTGAGGCTCATGCACGCGCCCGCCGCCAGACCGCTCAGCGCGACCTGGACCGGTGGAAGCCCGGCGCCGTCGGCCGACTGCGCGGGTCGCAGGGCACCCAGGACAACCGGGACGGCAAAGGCGCAGGACGCCGCCAGCGCAAGGACTAGCGCTGCGCGTAACAGGCTTGGAGATACCTGCCGGCGCCGAGTGCGGGCTTTGACGTTGGCGGGTTTTGCGATCGGCCGCGTCATTCTAGTGGGCCGCGCGCCACGCCCATGTAAAAGGAACTACTTCAGTCGCGCCGGCTACTTGATCCTGTCGTTCTCCGACGTCGCAACCTTCTTGGCGGCGGCCGCGTCGATGTTGAGGATCGCCAGGATGACCATGAACGTCTTCTTCTGCCAGACCGCGATGTAGTAGGTCTGGTTCGCAATCGGCGCGTTCAGGACGATGGAGTTGGCCGAAAGGCCGGTCTTCGTGCCCTCGACCACGGGTTGCCCGCTCGCGCGCAGCTCGGATGCGCTGACGTTGAATAGCTTCTCGCTCGTATAGCCCTTGGCCGCGCTCGACTCGTCTTTGAACTGGAGCACGAAGTTGACGACGAGCTTGTACGTGGCCGAGCCGATATCGGAGCCCTTTGCCTTGATCGCCGCGCAGTGCGCGGCGCTGTCCGTGTAAAACGCCGTGTACGCGGCAGTCGCGCCTTTGGACTTGGCGTCGTTCCACTCCGTTTTTGTCGACTGGTACGTCGCCGGATCGGCGCTCTTCTCTTTGTTCAGAAAACTATCGATGTCTCCCGTCAGGTCACACCGCACCATTCCACTCGGCAGATCGCTCTGCTGCATCGCGACGTTGGACGCTAACGGGCCCTGAACCAGCGGTGACGAGCCTCCGCAGGCGGCAGAGCAAAACGAGACGACGAAAACGGCAATCAGCGCCCGTGTCATCCATCCAGGCTAAAAGAAGATTGTCTGGCGGCGCGGCAGCAACTGGTAAACCGTCGATTGGATCCACTCCCGGACCTGCTCGCTCAGCTCCAGCACGAGACGGGCGTCGCCGGCCGCATCAGGACCATGCCGCTTGACCTCGAGCGGCTTGCCGAACGCGATGAACCATTTCGACGGCAGCGGAAGCAGGCCGCCGAGGCCAAGCCACGGAAACGTGGGCGTGATCGGCAGCGTGGGCAGACCGAAAAGACGCGCCAGAGGCTGGAGGTCCGCGATCACCGGGTGGATCTCCTCCGACCCGACCACGGCAACCGGGATGATCGGCGCTCCCGTGCGAAGCGCCACCTGGACGAAGCCGCCGCGGCCAAGCCGCTGGATTCGATAACGATCGCGGTATGACTTGGACGCCCCTTTCACGCCTTCGGGAAAAACACCAACGAGCTCGTCGCGCTCGAGGAGCGCCCTCGCATTCTCAGGGTGCGCGAGGACGTTGCCTGTCTTGACCAGAAGCATGTTGGTGAACGGCATGGCGAACGCCCAATCCACGACCAACATGCGTGCGTGGCGCGGATGCGAATGCTCCGCGATGATCGCGGTTCTGATCATCGCGCCGTCGTACGGAATGATTCCAGCGTGATTTGCGACGAGCAGCGCACGGCCGCGCGCAGGCACGTTTTCCACACCGTCGACCTCAACCCGCCAGTAGTTGCGGTAGAACCAGAGCGCAATTTTCTTGACGCGCTCGGTGAATTCGGGGTCAAAGCCGAAGCCGTCGCTCTCGAGTTCCAGCCGGCGGCTGGGACTCACTACGCGAAGGGCCCCCACCTCCCGTCAATTATCATGTGGCCGGCCTCGACATGCCAGACGACCTGCAGGCCACGGCGACGGAATATCTCGGCTGGCTACAACTCGAAGCCAACCGCAGCCCGAACACGGTTCGCGCTTATGAATCCGAGATCCGGAAACTGCTCGGATTTCTCGCCGGCCACGGCCACACCCTCAAGAGCGCTGATCTGGGTCACGAAGACCTGCGCGCGTACCAGCGCCATCTCGCCACGCGACTGAAGAGTCCCGCGTCGCGCGCCCGCGCGCTGGTCGCGATCCGCTCGTGGCTGCGCTGGATTGCGCGCGAAGGACTGATCGAGCGCGACCTCTCCAACGGAATCACGCTGCCGAAGCTCGAACAGCGACTTCCCAAGCCGATTGACCCCGACGAGCTGACGCGACTGCTGTCCGCACTTCCGCGTGACACGCCGCTCGAAAAGCGCGATCGTGCGCTCGTGCAGTTCCTCGTCAGCACCGGCTGCCGCATCTCCGAGGCGCTTGCCCTCGACCGCACCGACTTCCCACGCTCGGGCAACCGCCTCGTGGTCACAGGTAAGGGGTCGAAGCAGCCGGCGATGACCGCGAGCGACGCCTTACATCCGCGGGCGCGCGCTACATCGTGAAGCTGATCCGCAAGCAGGTCGGCGCGTGGTCGTTCAAATCTCCGCATGTGGCCCGGCATACCGCGGCCACGACGCTGCTCGAGGTGACGGGGGGCGACGTCCGCCTGGTGCAAGAGGTCCTCGGGCACGCCAACCTCAACACGCTGCAGGGCTATACGAAGATCGTCGACAGCCGCAAGCAGGAGGCATACCGCCTCTACCAGGCATTCCTGGACGGCAAGAAGAAGGTGCAGGAGTCGTAACCGCGGGCGGGCACTCCGCATACGACGAGGCGACCGGCCAGGTCGTCCTGTACGGCGGGTCGTCCGACCAACCGCAGCCGTTTTCAGAGACCTGGGTCAGGGACGGCTCGACGTGGTCCTTGTGGAGTCCTGCGGCGGGCGCATAGTATTCGGGCGTGGTGGAGATCAAGCAGGCGAAGCTGTTCCAGGGTCTTCCCGACTCCGAGGTCCGCTCGATCGAGAAGCAGCTCAAGATCGTCAAGCACCCCGCCGGCCACGAGATCGTTCTGCGAGGCGAAGGCGGCGTCGGCTTCATGGTGATCACCGACGGGTCTGTCACTGTTAAGACCGGACAGGGCAAGACGCGAAAGCTCGCCGAGGGCGACTCATTCGGCGAGATGGCGCTTCTGGATCAGGAAGGCCGCAGCGCGACGGTCAAAGCGGACACCGATGTGACCCTGGCCACGATCCCGGAATGGAACTTCAAGCCGTTCCTCAAGGAGCACCCCGAGGTGGCCTACCGCCTGCTGCAGACCCTGAGCCGGCGGATCCGTCAGGCCGAGGCGGACTAGCGCGGCGGCCGGCTCAATTTTTGGTGACCAGGCCGATGACCTTCGTCACGGCGTTGAAATCGTTCGCCAACCGATTCTTGGTCATGGCAAAAGCGATCCCCGTGGCGGGGTCGCCGTAGGCAAAGCTGCCTCCGACTCCGCCGACGCCGAACGCCGTCTGGCTTTGAGGCGAGCCGCCGGGCACCCCAATCGAGTATCCGAGAGCCCAGGTCGTCGGCATGCCGAAGACCTCGTCGACTCCACTGACCGGTGCGGTCGTTGCCTCTCGCAAGCGCTCTGGCGTGAGAAGCCGTACCCCATCGACCTCACCCAGCAGCGCGGCGTACATCCGCGCGATCGCGCGGGCACTTGTTTTGCCGCCGGCCGGAATGTCCGCGGCCAGAGTGTCCGGGCGATTGCCGAACGCCGCGTTAGGCATCAACGACATGGGCGCGGCCTTGAACATCGGGAGGTCTGGCGGCACCGGCGGCATCTGGAAATCGGGCGGCATCGGCGCGTCCTCTTGCACAGCCAGTCTGTGGTGCTCCGACCGCGGCATGCCGAAGTAGAGCTCCTTTTCGACGCCAAGCGGGACCGAAAGCTCGTCGTGTAGAACCTGCGAGATGGGCTGGCCTGTAACACGGCGGATCATCTCGCCGACGATGTAACCGAACGTGTAGGCGTGATAGCCGATCTTGGTGCCCGGCTCCCACCAGAGCTCGGCGGCGGCGATCGCCGAGCACATCTTGTCCCAGTCGCAAAGATCTTCGATCGTCGTCGTCAGGGGGATGCCCGGCACGCCCGCGGTGTGGTTGAGGACGTGGCGGACGGTCACACCCTCCTTGCCATGAGCGCCAAACTCCGGCCAGAGCTCGGCGACCCTGGTCTCGTAGTCGAAGGCCCCGCGCTGGGCCAGCATGTGGACCAGGGTCGAGGCTGCCGCCTTGCAGACCGAGTAGCAGTAGACGGGAGTGTCCGGTGTAAACAGCCGGCCCGCTGCCGGATCCGCAACGCCCGCCACGGCGTCGACGATCTGCTCGTCACGTTCATAGATCGCGACCTGGAGTCCTCGCTCCGTCCCGGACTCGACCATCTCATCGATGGCCCGCTGAACTTGCTCCTGGAGGTCGGTGCCGGTCTTCATCTTGCTCATGCCTCTTCAGACGGTACCGACGCCCCAAACTCATCGCTGGCCTTACCTTGATCCCGCGCCGGCGGTTAGCTGCCCGCTGAGTATTTCGGCCATCGGCGTGAGCCTCACATCGGGAAAGCGGTGGCGAAGGTCAGATGCGTCAAAGGTCATGTCGACCGTGTCGAAGGCGATCCCGCCTTGAATCATGGTCGCAACATCCGGCTTGAGGGGTCGCATCACCAACGCCATCAGCCGCATCATCGGCAGGGGAACATGTCTCACTGCAGCCTTCCGCCCCGCCGCTCGCTCGATCGCACCAACCAGCTCGTTTAAGGTCAGGTTCTCCGGGCCGCCAACGGAAAGAATCGTTCGGCTGAGCCCTGGATCGAAAAGAGCCAGCTCGATGAAACGAGCAACGTCTTTGGCCGAGTTGAAGTTGACCGGGTTGTCGCCGCGACCGAACACAGTCGCTTTGCCCTCCCTGAATATCGGCTCGCCGACGATCTCGGCCCACAGCTCCATGAAGGCGTTTGGACGCACGATGACCCAATTGAGCTGGCTGGCTCGGAGCGCTTGTTCAGCGCGATGCTTCATCCGCCAAAGCTCGATCGCGTGGTCGGCGGTAGCACCGTGGATCGAAACGAGCACGAAGCGGCGCACACCTGCCTTCTCCGCGGCTCTCATCAGGTTCAGATTGCCCTCGTAGTCGACCACCCGGGGCCCGGGGGCGCCGGGTCCAAAACCTGTCATCGCCGAAACCACCGTGTCGACCCCCTCCAGCGCCGCTTCCAACGTTTGAGGGTGCCGCGCGTCACCCTGGGCGACCTGCGGAGTCTCACCCAGGCGTTGGCGCGCGCGGGCGGGATCACGCGTGAGGACTCGGACAAGGTTGCCGCGGGCAGTCAGAAGAGGAACCAGCTCAATCCCCAGGTGGCCAGTGCCGCCGGCGACCAGGATCACTGCCGCACCACCTGCTCGCGGATGAAGTCGTCGACGGTCGTCTCGCTCTCGTCTACCGGCTCGACATAGAAGCGAGCCCAGCGAATGACGTCACCGTCCACGCCGAAGACGATGACGCCCCGCGTCCAATGAGGCTTCCCATCTCGGCGCCTGCCTCGCATCTCCCACTCGGTCCAGACGGTGTCGCCCGTGGCGGCGCTCCGAAGCACCTCGACGTGGATGTCCGGGACAAACGCGAAGATCTGCTCCCAGTTCCGGCGCACCTGAGCCCGGCCGCGAAAGCCACGAGCCGGATGCGCCGGTGTCTCGTTGTGGTAGTCCTCGGAAAAACATGCTGCCATGGACTCGAGGTCATGTTGGTTCGTCGCGCGGACCAACCGATCGATGGTCGCCATTGGTCCCGTCATTGCCCTTTTCACCCCAATCTGCCTATTTCATTCCAGTACACTGGAACCAATGGCGAGTATGAGCCGCATCACGCGGTCTGTCAAGGGCAAGCGCTCCTATGACGCCAGCCAGCGCCGACAGAAGGCGCGTCGGAGCCGCGATCGGATCATCGAAATGGCCCAGCGACGCTTCCTCCGGGACGGCTACGGGCCCACCACGATCTCGGCCATCGCAGAGGACGCGGGCGTGTCGGTGGACACCATCTATAAATCATTCGGCGGCAAGCCGGGGCTGATCCGGGCCATGGGAGCCCGAGCGCTCGAGGGCAGGGGTCCGGTGCCTGCCGAGCAGCGCTCGGACGAACTGCAGGCCCTGGAGCGCGATCCTAGGAGGCTTATCTCGCGGTGGGGAATGTTCGTCACCGAGATCGCGCCCCTGGCTGCGCCGATCATGCTCCTGGTTCGCGATGCCGCCGGAAGTCATCCCGAGCTCCGGCCACTTCTAGAGGACATGCATGCGGACCGACTCCGCCGCATGACCGACAACGCGCGGCGCTTTTCCGCCGCCGGCCATCTTCGGCCGGGCATCACCGTGGCCGAGGCCGCAAATGTGCTGTGGACCTACAGCTCAATAGAGCTTTACGAGCTGTTGGTTCTGCGCCGGGGCATGCCACTGAAGACCTACGGTCGATTCGTCGCCGACGCCATGATCGCCGCCTTGCTGTAGCCAACAAAGAAAAAGCCGGGCCCCGAGAGCCCGGCCTTCTGTTTTCAGCTAAACAGGGTCTTACTCGTCCTCGATCTGGTTGTACATGAGGCTGTCCTGGATCTCGTACAGGGCATCCATCGCCTCCATCACCGAGGCCGGCTTCGCCTGGGCCAGAACGGTGACCTCCGGCGACTCCTCGATCACCTTGTTGATCGCGACCGAGAGGACGGGCGGCATCTGCCGCTGGTCGGCCAGGTTCAGCATCTCCAGCTCGTTCAGGAGCTTGTCGATGTAGTGCATCTTGTTCCGGCGGGCATACTTCGCCCGCTGGATCCGGCGCTCCCGAGCGGTCATGTGCTCAATGGCTCGGCTTGCCTGCTTGATCATTGGCATCCCTCTTTCTCCTCCGCATACCAAGTTTAAAGGGCAAAGGCCTTTTGTCAAGGACCACCTGTAATAAATCGATTTAGCCGGTTTGGCCTGTGCTAGCATCCCGAACAAGCGACCGGATGTGCCCCTCATGATCGCCGGCCGTTCGACCCGCATGGAAGTCCTGGAGCTGCTGCGGCGCAAGGGACGCTGCAGCGCGGAAACCATCGCCAACGACCTCGGTGTGACGCCCAACGCCGTCCGCCAGCACCTCACCAACCTCGAGCGCGACGGCCTGGTCGTCAGCCAGCCTGAGCGCAGCGGCCGGGGCCGCCCCTCACTCCTCTTCGCCCTCACCGAGCGAGCCGACGCTGTCTTCCCGAAGCGCTACGGCCAGCTCGCGACCATGGTCCTCCAGGAGGTCCAGGACATGGGCGGGCCGGAGGCGCTGGACGAGGTTTTTGCCCGGGTCGCCGCTCGGCACGCCGGGGCGATAGAGAAGGACCTGGAGGGCCTGGACTTCGACGACAAGCTCCGCAAGGTGGTGAGCTGGATCGGCCGGGCCGGGACGCTGGTCGAGCAGTCGGACGGTCCCGAGGGCGTCCGGGTGACCATCCACAACTGCCCCTTCCGCAACACGGCGCTCAAGTTCCCCCAGGTGTGCACCATCACGCCGCAGCTCATCTCCCGCCTCACCGGAGCGGCCGTTTCGCAATCGGATTCGATCCATCGCCGCGACCCCTACTGCTCATTTGTCGTCCAGCGGCCTTCCAACTCTCAGTAGCGACCAGGTCAGACAGGTCGACTCGCTCGCTCAGGAGCGATTCGGCGTCACGGTGGACTGGCTCATGGAGGCGGCGGGCTGGCAGGTGGCTGGTTTCTGCGATCGACCCACCACGGTCATCTGCGGTGTTGGCAACAACGCAGGAGACGGCCTGGCCGCGGCCAGGCATCTGCATCGCTGGGGCAAGCTCGTCAAGGTCTGCTGCATCGACGCGTCGCGGTTGCGCGGCGCCGCGGCGCGCGAGCTCGACGCGCTTCAGCTCCTTGGGGTCGAGGTGGAGGACGAGCTGGCGGTGGCGGGCGCCGATCTTGTCGTGGACGCGATTTTCGGCACGGGGCTTTCACGCGCGCCCGAAGGGCGGTTTGCGGAATGGATCAGGGCGGTCGACGCATCGGGACAGCGCGTCGTGGCGGTCGATGTGCCCTCGGGACTCGACGCGGACACGGGTGTCGCCTACGCTCCAACTGTGCGGGCTGACGTCACGGTGACACTCGGGTTGCCCAAGCCCGGCCTCCTGACTGCTGACGGGCCCCGGCTTGCCGGGGAGGTGTGGGCGGTGGACATCGGCGTTCCGTTCGAGGCTTACGCCGCGGCGGGAGTCGAGGTTCCGTCCGGCCTGTATTCATCGGGAGCCCGCCTCCGGCTGTGACTCGACACGTTGTCTGGGATCACGGCGTCTCGCTGCCAGGACACCGGATGTGGCTTGACCCCCTGGTCGTCCGCAGCTTCGCTTTCATCTCGCACGCGCACACCGACCACGCCCGCCGGCACAAAGAGGCTCTGCTCACGCCGCAGACGTTGGCTCTCATCCCCGAATCGCGGCGGCCGCGTGGCTGGAGAATGCTGGGCTTCGGCGAGACCATGCGGCGTGGCGACGGCAAGGTCACCCTGTACCCGGCCGGCCACATGCTCGGCTCGGCACAGCTCCACTTCGAGCACGAGGGGACCTCCGTGCTCTACACCGGCGACATCAAGCTGCGCCAGCCGGGAGGCGCCCCGCCGACGCATGTGCCGAGGGCCGATGTGCTGATTCTCGAAAGCACGTACGGCAGGCCCCACTTCCGCTTCGGCGACCCCGACTCGACAGTGGAGGCCATCGCCCGTTGGTGCCGGCTGGCGCTGGACAGCCGCGCCACGCCGGTCCTCCTGTGCCACGCCCTCGGCAAGACCGAGGAGGTCATGCTGGCTCTGGCCCCCTATGGGTTCGAGTTCGCGCTGGAAAAGCGGTGCGCGCCCTGCGCCCGCGATTACGCAGCCGCCGGCCGCTCGCTGCCGAGCTGGGTCGAGCTGGACGGCGAGCCGGCGCCGGGCCGCGTCGTGATCGCGCCGCCATCAGGCAAGGACGAGATACGGCGACTGGGCCGCTACCGCACGGCGCTGGTTTCCGGCTGGGCCAAAGACGCCGACTTCGCGCGCCTCTTCGGCGCCGACGCCACGTTCGACCTGTCAGACCACTGCGACTTCGACGAGCTGGTTGAGGTCGTCGAGCGTTCAGGCGCCGACCAGGTCTACACCGTTCACGGCTACACCGAAGATTTCGCGCGCTTTTTGCGCAGGCGGGGCGTGCGTGCCTGGGCCCTGGAAGCGAACGAGCAGCTGGCGCTCGCGCTTT
Source organism: Chloroflexota bacterium (assembly GCA_005881275.1). Lineage (GTDB taxonomy): Bacteria > Chloroflexota > Dormibacteria > Dormibacterales > Dormibacteraceae > 40CM-4-65-16. The sequence goes on along the minus strand of VBEF01000075.1, from coordinate 8,829 downwards.
AGCGGAGGGCCCAGCCCGAGCGCAGGACCGCCCTGCGCAGGTCGTGGTCTTTTGCCGCCGCGTCGCTGAGCTTGGTCAGCAGGAGGTCGACCCAGGCGGCCAGCTCGACCGGCGGCGCAAGCTCGAGCGCCTCGTTTTTGACTTTGGCCCGGAAGCTGCGCCCGTCAACGTCGATGGCCACCTCGGTGATCGGGCCCCGATTCAGCGGCCCTCGCTTGGCGTGGGCGATGGGAAGCCGTTCGGTCAGGTAATCGAGCAGCTCCAAAGGTTCGTCGCGCTCGACCAGAGGCGCGTGACAGAACACGCAAGCCTCATCGATGGGCAGAGCCGGGGCGGAACAGACTGGGCAATTCATTTGTGTGGCGGGTAGGAATCCAGTTTCAGTCGGTGTAGCGGGTAATTGTGCGGTCCTCGCGCCGTTTTTCAGCCTGATATAACGGGCAATCCTCGAAATTACGTACGCAGATCGGTGGGCTGTCGCTCAGCGCGTACTTCTTTTTCGAGCGGTGGTCGACGTGGCAATCGAAGCGGTAGACCCGCAGCATGGCGTGCTGGTCTTTGACCAGCTCCTCGAGGTAAGGGCACCGCCGCATCCCGTCCTACGATAGACCGCCATGCTTGAGTTCTCCCAAGCCGGCGCCGCGGTCGGTGCGGCCTCCGCCACGCTCGAGAAGACGCGGACACTCGCCGCCTATTTCCGCACCCTCACCGAGGAAGATCTCCGTCGCGCCGCCGTGTACATGAGCGGACGAGCATTTCCGCCATCCCGGCGGCGAACCCTGGGCCTGGGCTGGTCGACGCTCAGCAAGGTGGTGTCCTCGGTTTCACGACGAGACGAGCAGGAGCTGGGCCGGATCTTTCGCAAGCACTCCGATCTCGGCGACTGGGCCGGCGAAGCCCTTGACGGGAGCACGCAGCCCGCTCCAATGACTTTGCAAGACGTCGAAGCGACGCTAGAGGCGATTCGCAACGCTCGTGGCAACGCCAAGGCGGCGCCGCTCGAAGCGATGTTGCGGCGGATGGACCCCGAATCGGCGCGCTTCTTCATCAAGATCATCTCCGGCGAGATGCGCATCGGCCTGAGCGAGGGGCTGGTCGAGGCTGCGATCGCCGAGGCTTTCGGCGTACCGATCACGCAGGTCAAGCGGCTCCACCTGGTCACCGGCGACATCGGCGAGACGGCCGCGCGCTGCAAGCGCGGTGAGTTCGAGGCCAGCACCATCACGTTGTTTCAGCCGGTTCGATTCATGCTCGCGAGCCCGGTCGAAACTCCAAACGAAGTGTTCGAACGCATGGGCGCCGACAAGGTCTGGACCGAAGAGAAGTACGACGGCGTCCGGTGCCAGATGCATCGCCAGGCGTCCCGGGTCGAGCTCTTCTCACGCGACCTGAAAGAAACGACCGCCGCATTTCCCGAGCTCATTGAAGCTGCGCCGTCAATTGGGCACGATGTGCTTTTCGACGCGGAGGTGCTGGCCCATCGCGATGGACGAGTGCTTCGGTTCTTCGAGCTTCAACGCCGGTTGGGACGCAAGCAGGTGGATCCCGAGCTAAGGCGCGAAGTACCCGTCGTGCTCGTGATCTTCGACCTGTTGTGGCTCGACGGGCGCACGCTCCTCGACGAACCGCTCACGACCCGTCGCAAGCTGCTCGAGGGGTTGGGACTCGAGCACCCATACCTGCTGGCGCGGCTGGAGGAGGCGACCGACCCGGACCACCTCGACCGGATCTTCGCCGAGACACGCGCTCGCGGCAACGAAGGGCTCATGGTCAAAGACCCGCTGAGCCCATACACGCCCGGACGCCGCGGGCTGGCGTGGCTGAAGCTGAAGCGTCCCCTCGCCACCCTCGACGTCGTTGTCACGGCTGTCGAATGGGGCCACGGCAAGCGGAGAGGCGTGCTCTCGGACTACACCTTCGCCGTGAGGGATACGAGCAATGGGCGCCTGGTCAACGTCGGTAAGGCCTACACCGGCCTGACTGACGCCGAGATAGCCGAGTTCACAAAGCGGTTCCTCGACATGACCATCGAGGACCGCGGACACGTGAGGTTGGTTCGCCCGGAGGTCGTCCTCGAGGTCGCCTTCGACTCCATCCAGCACTCGGGCCGGCACCTCAGCGGATACGCCTTGCGGTTTCCGCGGATTGTGCGAATTCGCGAGGACAAGCCCGTCGAGGAGATCGACACGCTGGAACGCGTGGCCGAACTCTACGACCGGTACTTCGGAGAAAGATCCGAGGTGCCCCTGTCTGAAGTCGCGGAGACATGAGGCTGACGTTCATGGGGACCGCCGGCGCCAGGTTCATGGTGGCCAAGCAGGTCGCAGCGTCCGGTGGATTGTTCATCGAGGAGGGCAACACTCGAATCAGCCTCGACCCTGGCCCGGGCGCAGTCGTTCAGTACGCGAAGCGCGAGATCGATCTCACAACCCTTGACGCGATCGTGGTCAGCCACCGGCACCTGGATCACAGCGGCGATGTGAACGTGATGATCGAAGCGATGACGGACGGCGGCTTCGCGCATCGCGGAAAGCTGTTCTGCCCATCAGACGCGCTAGATGAAGATCCAGTCGTGCTCAAGTATTTGCGCCGGTTTCCGCAAGAGATCATCCGGCTCGCGCCCGAGACCTCGTACTCGGTCAACGGCGTGACCTTCATGACGAGCGCCCGTCATGTCCACCAGGCCGAAACGTATGGGTTCCGTTTCGGTGAAAAGCTGGGCTGGATCACGGACTCCGCCTACTACGACGGCATCGCCGAGCAGCATCAGGCCGATGTGATGGTGATCCACACCGTCCTGCTGCACTGCCGCGCCGAGCTGCCTCATCTCTGCCTTGCCGACGCGGAGCGCATCATCCGCGACGCAAAGCCACGCCTGGCGTTCCTGACCCATTACGGGATGACCGTCTGGCGCGCCAACCCGCCGGAGATCGCGGCGGACATGACGCAGCGGCTGGGCATCGAGGTCCTGGCCGCGCGCGACGGTATGACGGTCGAGATATGACTCGATGGCGGTGGCGGGGCCACATCGCCCTGCTCGGCGTCGCGCTGGCGTTCGTCCTCTATCCGATCTTGCCTAACGAGGACGTAATCAACTCTGACTGGCCCGCCTTCGCCACCGGAGCCTTGATGATCGTCGACGATCCCGGGCAGCTCTACGACTTGCATGCTCAGTCCCGGTTCCAGGATCACGTAACCGGCGGCCGCCACCTGGTGACGCTCGGCATCGGCGGGATCCTGCCCTTCCTTGCCCCGGCCTGGGTGGCGCTGCTCGCGGTCCCGTTCGCAGCCTTGGGAACCGACCTCGGTGGGCGGCTGTGGATCCTGTTCGGCCTCCTCTGCCTCGGTGCCGGCCTCTACCTGGCGACGCGGCCGAAAGTTGGCTCCTCCCCATCTGTGGGGAGATGGCGCGCAGCGCCGGAGGGGCTCTTGCCGGCCTTTGCCGGCATCCCGACCGCATTGTTGCTGCTCAACGCCCAGCTCGACGGCGTCGTCGTCCTGGGCGTTGGCGGGGCGATCGCTCTCTGGTCGCGTCCGTATCTCGCCGGTCTGACCCTTGGCCTGACCCTCATGAAGCCCCAGCTGGTGCTGCCGCTCGGGGTGACCCTGGTCCTGGCCCGCCGGTGGACGGTCATCGCCGGCTGGGCGACAGCGGGGGCGGCCCTCCTGGTTCCGACATTGATCCTCAACCCCCACTGGATCCTTGACTGGCTCGGCCAGACCCGATCCACCGTGCAGGCGGGTGCCCGCGAGGTCGACCTGCCCCACCTCGCCGTTCTGCTTCCCGCTGCGATGCAGGGCGTTGTCCTTGCAACGCTGACCGCCCTGGCGGTGATCGGGGTGGTCGCCCTGGCCAGGATGCGCCGTGACCAGTTTCAGCCGGCCGCGGCGATCCTCATAGCGGGCGGGGTGCTGGCGGCGCCGCATGCTCTGCCGGCTGACCTCGTTCTGGTGGCGCTGGGGCTCGCGGTCTGGGGAGAGGCACGTTGGTGGGAGTGGCTGGGCCTGTCGGTGGTGGCGCTGGCCGCCGCGTTGATCGCGCCACCCGTCCCGACCATCATCGGCGTGATCGGGGTCGGCTGGGTCTGCCTGCGGGCGTCCGGTCTCCTTACTTGGGGGTCGCCAGAACCGGCACACGCGTCTGCTCGATGATGCCGTCGATCAGCCCGTACTCGACTGCCTCCTCCGGCGAGAGGAAGTAGTCACGGTCGGTATCGCGCTCGACGCGCTCCAAGGGCTGGCCCGTGTGCAAGGCGATGAGCTCGTTGAGTACCGTCCGGATCCGGATGATCTCCCGGGCGTGGATGTCCAGGTCGCTGGCTTGACCCTGGAGTCCCTTGCCCCCGATGAGGGGTTGGTGCATGTGGATCGAGGCGCTAGGCAGGGAGAACCGCTTGCCTTTCGCCCCCGCCATCAACACCACGGTGCCAAAGCTCGCGGCACGGCCGATGCATACGGTCGAGATGGGCGCCCGGACATACTGCATCGTGTCGTAGATGGCGAGGCCCGCGGTGACAGCGCCGCCGGGAGAGTTGATGTAGATCTGGATCTCCTTCTCCGGGTCGTCAGCCGCCAGGTACATGAGCTGAGCGACAACCAGGTTGGCGACGACGTCGTCGATCGGGCGGCCGATCAGGATGATCCGGTCTCTGAGCAGCCGAGAGTAGATGTCGAAAGTCCGCTCGCGGTTGCCGCCTTCGTTCTCGACGACGGTTGGTACGTAAGCCAATCTGGATGGCAGCTTACGAGAAAGCATTCGCGGGTGAGGCAGGCCTCCCCCGCGGGCCCCCTCCATGGCACGCCATGTCTGGGAGGGGATTCGCGGGTGAGGCAGGCCTCCCCCGCGGGCCGCCTCCATGGCATGCCATGTCTGGGAGGCGTCTGGAAGTTACGCTCGGGAGACGGCCGGAATAGATCCGGCCTACATCCCCACCTCGTCTACCGATAAATGTTGCTCTCTCCATCTGACTTCTTCGGCGGGCTGCGGAAAGGCCTGAAAGCCGGCCTGCCACCCGGGCTGCGGACGTTCCGCAGCGCGCGCGGGCGCGGACGGCTCATGAAGGTTCACTTCGGGGAGCCCGCGTTCCACTTCGAGGCCTGGCACCACACTGGAGCGGGTCGCATCGAGGTCGGGCTCCACTTCGAAGCCTCTGCTGACGAGAACCAGGCCGCGTTTGCCTACTTCCGTTCGCGCATGGTGGAGGTCAAGGCGAGCCTGCCGCACGCCGAGCTCGAGCCATGGGACCGGGGTTGGTCGAGGCTTTACGAGACGCTTCCCGCCGCGCGGCTTGACGACGCTGTTCTCCGCCACACTGTGGAGTGCATGGCTTTGTACGTCGTCATGCTCCAGCCGCTGCTCGAGCAGTTCTTGAGGAGTCGCGATGAGAACCGTTGAAGTGACAGACGAGCTGCAGGAATACATGGATGGGCTCTTGCCGAAGCGCGATCGCGTGCTGGCGCGCATGGAAGAGGAGGCGCATCGCGAGAACATCCCAATCGTCGACGCGCACGAGGGCATGCTGCTCTATCTCCTGGTCAAGATCGCCGGCGCCAAGCGAATCCTGGAGCTGGGGACGGCCATCGGCTACAGCGGCATCTGGCTGCTGCGCGGCAGCGAAGGTGGGTCGCTGACGACCTTCGAGGTCGACCACAAGCGCGCGGAGCGAGCCCGCGCGAACTTCACCGACGCCGGCCTCGAGAAGCAGGCCCTCGTCCTGGAGCAGGACGCGGTCGGGGGATTGGAAAAGCTCGACGAGCGATTCGACGCTTGTTTCATTGACCTGCTGAACGTGTTTCCCTCCGAGGACATGACTCGGCGGGCATTGGAGCTGTGCCTGGACCGGCTCCAGCCCGGCGCGCTGCTCATGGCGGACAACGCGCTCCGGCAGGGTGAGGTCGTACGGCCGAAGAACCAGCAGGCGCGTAACGTTGCCCACTTCAACGAGCTCGTGGCCAAGCATCCGCGCCTGGAAAGCGTGGTTATCCCGGTCCGTGACGGGGTGTCGATCGCGAGGGTCAAAGACTGAGCCCGGGAGGTCCGGGGCCGGTCAGGCCCCGGACTCGCCACCCGAAATCGTCAGCAGGCCTTGACGCGGTTGATGAAGACGCAGCGGTTGTCGTCTTGCGCCGACGGCTGCGCGCTGACGACGACGACTCGCGAAGGGCCGCTGATTACTGTCGTGGCCTTGAGCGCGTAACCAAGCTGCAGTCCGATGAGAAGCGCCGCCGCGACACCGAACGCGACCAGGATCCGAACCACCGAACACCGCTGAATCTCGAGTCTTGCCTGCATTTTTGTCGACCTCCTCCGGGTGGAATCTGATGCAAGCAGCTTTGCCTGAATCGCAGACGCAGACATCGGGAGAACTACCTACTTATGGGCGGTCTGGATACCTGAATTTTGTTCAGGCGGGCTTGGCTGCGTCTCCCTCGATCCAGTAGGTCCCGTCGGCGGCGTGCTCTTTCTTCCAGATCGGCACCGATTCCTTGAGCGTGTCGATGCCCCATTTGCACGCCGCGATGGCCTCCTCTCGATGGGGGGCAGAGACGCAAACCACGACCGAAACCTCGCCCACCTCCAGCTTTCCGGTCCTGTGGGCCATCGCCACGCGGGCTCCGGGCCAGCGGTCCTTGATCTCCTGGCCGATGTGGCGCATCTGGGGGACGGCCATCTCGGCAAAGGCCTCGTAGTCGAGATGGGTCACGCTCTGTCCGCGTGAGTTGTCGCGGACGATGCCGGTGAAGGTGCAGATCGCCCCCGCGCCGGGGTGGGCGACGGCCGCCTCCAGCTCACGAGCGTCGATGGGGCCCGTCGTCACGTCGTAGCGCACTCAGAACCCTCCGCTGACGGGCGGGATGAAAGCGACCTCATCCCCTTGTGACACGACGGTGTCCCAGTCGCTGAACTCCTGATTGACGGCGCCGCGGACCACGTCGCGGTTGGGCTCAAGGGCGGGATGGTTGCGGCGAAGGTTGTCGTAAACATCCCCGAGGGTCGAACCTGGAGCCACCTCGAGAGCTTCGGTCTCGAAGCCTGCCTGCTCGCGCAATCGCGCGAACAACCGCACTCGAACCCCGATCGCCACCGCCACAAGGCCATCTTAGTCAGCGACAAACTTGCAAGCTCTTGAGCCGGAAGGTGAGCAGCGGCGCGCGGCCGTCAGGGCGGGTCGGCTTCGCCGACTCCTCTCACTACAAAGACGTGGACCTCTTTGCCCGAATCCAGCGCTCGCTCCACAGTGGACCGCGTGCCTTTCGAGCTGCCGTCCCAAAACGCCACGAGGACATCACATGAGTCGACCAGGCGCTGGTTCCGCGCGGCCGCTTTGTTTGGGTCGGCCAGTTCATCGAACGATGCCGGGAGGACCTGGACCGGAATGCCCTTCTCGCGCGCGGCCTTGGTCGCCGCCGCGTCGACACCGCTTGCGCTTCCGGTGATGATCGAGGCCCGGGGCGGGAGCGACTTCACGTACTCGGTGACGCGAGCCAGATCCGAGAAGTGCCGGCTGCCTACTATCGCGGCTCGCAACTAACCGGCGGAGGACGCGCTCTTGCCGATCATATGGATGTTCCGCTCGAACATATCTTTGAGCTTCTGCGCCTGGCGGTCGTAGTCCTCAGGATTGGGCCAGCTGTCCCGCGTGTCAAGGACCTCGCGCGGCACGCCCGGAATCCGGTTCGGAATGTGCAGGCCGAAGATCGGGTCGATGTGGGTCGAAACGCCGCGCAGATCGCCTTCCAGGACCGCGCGCACGATCGCGCGCGTGTGCGCGATCGACATCCGCTCGCCCACGCCGTATCGGCCACCCACCCATCCGGTGTTCAGCATCCAGACCTCGACGTGGTGCCGCTTCACGCGCTCGATCAGCATGTCGGCGTAGCGCTCTGGAGGCAGCACCAGGAACGGTGCCGCGAAGCAGGTGCTGAAGATCGGCTCGGGCTCCGTCACACCGCGCTCGGTGCCGGCCACCTTGGCGGTGTATCCACTCAGGAAGTAGTGCCGGATCTGGTCTTCGTCCAGCCTCGCGACCGGCGGAAGCACCCCGTAGGCATCGGCCGAGAGAAACATGATGTTGTGCGGATGGCTGCCCATGCCGGTCAGCACCGCATTCGGGATCAGATCGATGGGGTAGGCCGCGCGCGTGTTCTCGGTCTTCGCATCGGAGTCGTAATCCGGTACGCGCGTGCGCGCGTCGTAAACGACGTTTTCTAGGATCGTGCCGAAGCTCTCGGTTGCCGCGTAGATTTCCGGCTCGGAGTCTTTGTGGATGCGGATTGTCTTCGCATAGCAACCACCCTCGAAGTTGAAGATGCCGCGGTCGCTCCATCCGTGCTCGTCATCCCCGATCAGTCGACGTGACGGATCGGCCGAGAGCGTCGTCTTGCCCGTTCCGCTCAGCCCGAAGAAAAGCGCCACGTCCGAACCGTTCTGATCGGTGTTGGCCGAGCAGTGCATCGGAAAGACGTTCTGGGCGGGGAGCAGATAGTTGAGCGCGGTGAAGATCGACTTCTTGATTTCCCCCGCGTAACCGGTGCCGCCGATGATCACGATCCTCCGGCCGAGGTTGACCAGGATGAATGTCTCGCTGTGCGTGCCGTCTCGTTCGGGCTCCGCATTGAAGGACGGGAGAGCGATGACCGTGAAGTCGGGCTCGAAGTTCATCAGCTCGTCCGCGTTCGGGCGGATGAACAGGTTGCGGGCGAAAAGGCTGTGCCATGCCAGCTCTGTGACGACGCGCACTCGGAGCCGAAAACGAGGGTCGGCGCAGGCAAAAACATCCTGCGTGTAGACCTCGTGCGACGCGACGTACTGCTCCATGCGAGCCAGCA
>VBEF01000022.1 GCA_005881275.1 Chloroflexota bacterium | reverse complement strand
ATTTGGGACAGTGGTCGCAAACGCGCAATCGTCTTGCTGGGAATGCCATGCCCGCAACCATCAGGCGACGCGTGGGCTTGGGATGGCGCAGCGTGGTCGAAGACCGCGAGCGGCATCTCGCCACGATGGGGAGCGGCCTCGGCGCAGAATCCAGACGGGTCGGCCCTGATATTCGGGGGTTCGGACGAGGCCGGCTGCTAGCTGGCGACGAACAGCGTGTTCCAGGCCGCCTCGACCAGCTCTGGCGTGAGCTGCGGGCGCACCCCGCGCGCCGACGACACGTCGACCAACCGCTCCAGAAGGTCACGTGGATGGTTGCCGCGAGTGGGGCGGCCCCCATACATCGTCTGGATCATCTCGAGCGCCTGAGACTCGGCCGGAATCGTCAACCGTTCCCGCTCTCGCTCGAAGATGCGGCACCACATCTCCCATGTCGGATCGGGCATCAGCACCTTGTAGGCCAGACGGCGCAGGTACGCCTCGTCCAGGAGCTCCACGGGCTTGAGGTTGGTCGAGAGCGCGAGCTGGGCCTGGAATGGAATCTCGACCTTGCGTCCGGTTGACGTGAGATTCAAAAAGTCCGTGTCCTGCTCCAGCGGGACGAGCAGGCGATCCAGGATCTGTTTTGGCGACACGCGCTGCCGGCCGAGATCGTCGATCAGCAGCACACCGCCGTTGCCCTTGACCTGGAGCGGCGCGCCGTACACGCGGCTGCCGTCCTCCCAGGTCGGGTCGAACATCTCGAGCTGAAACTCGCCACCCACCTGGACGAGCGGTCGCGCGACTCGCCGCCAGCGACGGTCGGCGGGCTGGTTCGGTTCCAGGCGATGCACCGCGGGATCGAAGATCGTCATCACCTCTCCGCCGCCCACGTCGAGTGCGACTGGAATCACGATCGGTCCACCGAGCAGGCTCGGGATGCGCCGCGCGAGGGTTGTCTTGCCGTTACCGGGCGCGCCGTAGATGAAGATGGACGATCGCGAGTTGACCGCCGCCCGCACGGCCTCCATCACGCCGGGCGCGAGCTCGATCCCTCTCAGCGCCAGGCTCACCTTGACGAGGTCGAGGGTGCCGGGCTTCGCGGCCTCCGCCAGCACCGCCTTGTACTCCTGCATCGAAACCGGCGCGGGTCCCATGTAGCGCGTGCTGGCGTCGGCGATCTGATCGCTGCGCGTGCGACCCTGCTTGGTCAGCGCGTATGCCATCCGCTCCGGCAGCGGGCGCCCGAGCCACGGTCCCTGGGTCTGCGCCAGGCCCAGCGCGTCAAGGAAGTTCGACCCGGTGAGGGCCTTGAGGATCGGTTCGATCGCGTTGAACGGCAGCGCGAGGGCGTCAGCCACCTCGTAGCCCGTGACACGCGTCGTCGAGGAGGCGATGCGCAAGACCATGCCCTCGATCAACACGCGGTTGATCTCGGGCGGCGGCGGTGGCTCTATCTGGTGGGCGGTCGACGGCACCGCTGAGGGGACAGCCCGCGGCGCATCGACGTGCTCCAGGATCGCGGCGAACAGCTTCTTGCCGAAGCGCGCCCTGTCCGCGTGATCGGGGGGCTCGCCCTCGCGCCGGCGGCTGATCCAGTCGGGCACCTCTTTGAAGACCAGGGTGTTGCCGATGAGAAGCTGGACGACGTCCGGCTCGTCGGCCCCCACGCGCACCGCGATCCGGATCAGGTAGCCCTGGCTCTTCAAGGCCGCCCAGCTGCGCTCCCAAGCGACATCGTTGCGACCGGCCCAGGTCTGGCGGACGGTGCGGTCGCGGGCGATTGTGACGTCCTTGCGGTTCTGATACCGGCGCCGCACCAGCTCGGTCACGTCCTTGTCGACGTCCTCCGCCACCAGAGCGGCGAGCGGCAGCGCGCGGTCGTCGACCGCTGGTCGGTTCTTGATCTCGAAGATCGTGTTCGCGGTCGGCGCGAGAGCGCGGATCACGCTTGCGTGGCGGGGGCAGAACGGTGTCCGCTCGATGAACTGGATGTGGCGGCGACACCACCAGCTGTTGCACTTCCGCCCGGTCAGGTCGGTGTAGGCGCAGGCCCAGCCACGGCGCTCGTTGCAGTCGCTGTAGGTGCAGACCCCCGCCGGCTTGTGGCCGTCGGAGCGCGCGGGGAGCGGGGTGGGCTCATCGCTCTCCTCCTCGACGGCGACCTCGGCGGAGAGCGTCTCGACGGGCGGATGCGCCACGCCGGCTTTGGGCATGTAGTGGAACGCTCCCGCGAATTCCTCGCAGGTCTGGAAACGCTGGCTGCGGTCTTTGGCCGTTGCCTTCCAGATGATCTCCATGAGCGGCGAGGGGATGGCGGTGGAAGCTCGAGGGCGGTCGAAGACCTGGGAGTGCAGGACCGCGGGCAGCTGACCGGTGAAAGGCGGCTCACCATGCAGCAGCTCGTACAGGATCATGCCCAGCGAATAGATGTCGGCCGTGGCGTCGACCGGCTCGCCCTTCACCTGCTCCGGCGCCATGTACGCGGGGGTGCCGACCATGCTCCCGGTTGCGGTCAGGCGGTGTTTGTCGTCGATCAGCTTCGAGATGCCGAAGTCGAGGATCTTGGTCTTGCCGCGGTTGGAGATGAGGATGTTGTCGGGCTTCAGGTCGCGGTGGACGACCTGGTAGTCGTGCGCCACGCCGACCGCTGACAGGAGCTGCTGGATCAAGTCGACCGAGACATCCACGCTGAACCGGCCGTACTCGTCCAGCCAGGAGCGCATGGAGCGCCCGTCGACCCATTCCATGACGATGAAAAGGACGGGGCCGTCCTCGTCGAAGTCGTAGACGCGGACGATGCCCGGGTGGTTCAGAGCCGCGACCGTGGCTGCCTCGCGATGGAAGCGCTGGCGGAAGCTGGGGTCGCTCGAATACTGGTCGGACAGGACCTTGATAGCGACCGGGATCTCGAGCCGCGGATGGGTTGAGCGGTACACCACTCCCATCGCGCCCCGCCCCAGCTCGGCTTCGATCGGGTAGCGGCCTAACTGCGTCGTGCTCACCTTTGGCTCTATGGGGTTGTCAGTATGCGGGAGCGCGCCAGGTCTTCCCCCCACAGTGGGGAAGGTGTCCCAGCGCGCAGCGCCCGGACGGATGGGGCCTCTTCCAGATTGGCGGCCGAACGGACGGTCGTGCCTAGCTGAATACGCTCAGCGGCAGGTAGAAGGAGACGCCCCAGTTCGGCTGGTCGACGATCTGGCTGATGCGCAGGTCCCCGGCCAGGCTGCACAGGATGTAAGCGTCCTCCCGGCTCAGCCCGTGGTCCTTGGCCAGCCAGTCGATGGTGTACCGCACCGCGTTGCGTGCGTCCTCCATGAGGTCGGGCCCCAACGCGCACACCGAGTGATAGCCGGCCGCGTCGCTCCGCGGCTGGAGTGGCGCCGCCGGTGTCACGAAGTGATAGCTCCAGGGTCGCGGCGACCCGCCCTTGACCACTCCAAACCGGAGTGAAAACGTCATTGGGCATTCGATCCCGGTAACGCAGACTTCGCCGTCTCCCTGCGCCGCGTGACAGTCGCCGGCGGAGAAGAGCCCGCCCGGCACAAATACCGGCAGGTAGAGCTTCGTCCCGACGGTCAGGTGCCGTGTGTCGACGTTGCCGGCGCCCTTCGTCGGCGGCAGGACGGCGAGCGGACCGGGCTCGTCCGTCGCGACGCCCATGGTGCCGCAGAACGGCACGATCGGGATGTGCACGTCCGAGCGCAGCTCAGCCGACGTCCGGTCGCCAAGGTCGAAGTAGCGGACGTACGGATCGGGGAAGTCCGAAGCCAGCAGGCCGAGCCCGGGAAGGAGCGCGCTCCAGCCCCATGCACCCGGCTTGAGGTCGAGGATCTCCACCTCGAGGGCGTCGCCGGGTTCCGCGCCGCGGACGTAGACCGGGCCGCCGAGCGGATAGAGCCGGTCGAAGTCGAGGGCGCCGAGCTTCGATGCGGGGTCGCCCTTCTGCAGCTGGCCCGCGGTGACCTCCTCGGTTTCGAAATGGACGATGTCGCCGGGATCGATCTCCGCCGCCGGAGGAAGCGAGTTGTCCCACTTGTGGTGGAACCTGTCGCGACCGATCCTGTGCTCTCGGACGCCGGCGCGGGCGCTCATTTCCGCGCGGGCTCGGTGGCGCCTTCCTTGATCGGCACGGCATTTGCCCGCAGCAACTTCTTGTCGAATTTCCCGACCGAGGTCTTGGGCACCTCATCGATGAACCGGACTTCGTCGGGCAGCCACCACTTGGCGACCTTGTCCCGCAGGAAATCTATGACCTCGGCCTCGGTGACCTGGCCCTTGAACTCAGGCTTTGCCACCGCGTAGACCACGGGTCGCTCGTCCCACTTCACGTGGGGTAGCCCGATGACCGCGGCTTCCATGATCTTGGGATGCGCCATGACGGCGTTCTCCAGCTCGACGGAGGAGATCCATTCGCCGCCCGACTTGATCACGTCCTTGGTCCGGTCGACGATCTGGATGTAACCGTCGGGGTCGATCCTGGCCACGTCGCCCGTGCGGAACCACCCGTCCTCGGTCAGCTTGCCCGGGTCGTAGCCGTTGTGATAGCCGCGAGCGATCCACGGCCCGCGGACCTGGATCTCGCCGAACGCGACGCCGTCCCACGGCAGCTCTTCTCCGCTCGTGGGGTCCGAGATCCGGATCTCGACGCCAGGCGCCACCCTGCCCTGAGTCAGGCGAAGCTTCAGCTCGTCTTCAGGCTTGGCGCCTGCGGCGACGCGAGCCACGCTGCCCAGCGGCGAGGTCTCGGTCATGCCCCACGCGTGCAGGATGCGCAGCCCGATCGAGTCCATCGTCTCCATCAGCGTCCGTGGCACCGCGGATCCGCCGCACACCACGGTCCGAACCTTGGGTAGGCGTTTGCCGCTCTCCTTCAGGTAGTTCGCCAGGACGAGCCACACGGTCGGCACGCCGGCGAGAAAGGTCACGTTCTCCTGCTCCGCAAGCTCGACGATCGATTTGGCGTCCGCGGAGAAGCGGCCGGGGAACACCATCTTGGAGCCGGCCATGCCCGCCGCATAGGGAAGGCCCCAGCTGTTGGCATGAAACATGGGAACGACTGGAAGCAGCGCGTCGTTCTCGGTCAGGCCGAGGTTGTCGCCCTGAAGCACGCCCATTGTGTGGATGAACTGCGATCGGTGCGAATAGACGACACCCTTCGGGTTGCCCGTCGTGCCCGACGTGTAGCACATGGCCGCGGCCATCCGCTCCGAGAGCTTGGGCCACGGGTAGTCGGTGCTCTGGGCGGCGATCAGCGCTTCGTACTCGAGCATGTCCGCCAGGCCGTTCTCCTTTCCGGAGAGGGGCGCCGCAGCGCCGTCGGTCATGAGGACCATGGTCTTGATGGTCGGGATCTTGCCGACGAGCGGCTTCAGGAGCGGAAGGAGTGACTGATCGACAAATAAAACCTTGTCCTCCGCGTCATTGATGATGAATTCGAGGTGCTGAGGAAACAGGCGAAGGTTCAGCGTGTGCAGAACGGCCCCCATGCACGGGACCGCGTAGTAGAGCTCGAGGTGCCGGCTGTTGTTCCAGGCCAGCGTCGCGACGCGATCACCGGGTTTGACGCCGAGCTGTTTGAGCGCACCGGCAAGACGGTTGATGCGGGGCACCATCTCGCCGTAGGTGATGCGGTGAATGCCTTCGTCGCGCTTGGTCACCACCTCTCTCTTCTGGTGCAGTCGCTCAATCCGCCACAGGACGTGCTGCAGACTGAGCTCGTAGTCCTGCATCAAGCCTTCCACGGCCGCCACCTCCATGTTTCTTTACCCCAGAGGTAGGTCTTTAAAAGGTCGATGGTAAGGCCGTCGGCGGTAGGATGCACACCCATGGTTTCGCGCGGCCGGGCGGACCTGCACATGCATACGACGGAAAGCGACGGGTGGCCTTCACCGTATGAGCTCGTCGATTACGCACGCGCAACACGACTGAACGTAATCGCGGTCACAGATCACGACACGATCGAAGGTGCGCTGCGCGCGGCTGACTACGTCGCAGGTTCATCGTCGCGGCTGGATGTGGTCGTGGGCGAGGAGGTGTCGAGTCGCGACGGCCACATCGTCGCGCTGTTCATCGAGCGCCGTATCCGACCGGGTATGTCCGCCGCAGCGACCGTGCACGCGATTCACGATCAGGGCGGCCTCGCGGTCGCGGTCCATCCTTTCTGGCGCACGCAGAGGCGAACACGCAGCGGCCGCGTCCACGGCGTGGGCTGGCTCGCCGCGGAGCTGCCCTTCGATGCGATCGAGGTCGAGAACGCAACCCCCGGGTTCTACGTCTTCAATCAGTTGGCACGGCGCTTGAACATGGGCCTGGGGGCGGCCGAGGTGGGCGGCTCTGACGCGCACATCCTGGATGCGGTGGGCCGCGCGTTCACCGAGTTTCCGGGCAAGACTCCCAAGGCGCTTCGAACCGCGATCGAGTCCGGTGCCACGGTGGCGGGGCGAAGCCGCTACCGCGCCGTTGGCTTGATGCGGTACGCAGCCTGGGGCCTGAACCACGAGCGATACGTAGCAGTCGTCTGACAAGAAACTCCTCCCCACTTGTGGGGAGGTGGCGCGGAACGCGCCGGAGGGGCAGGGCAGGAGGGGCGATTACAGAGACCATCCCGGCTTCGACCGGAACTTCCATACGATGTCTGTGGCGCCCGCTTAGCTCAGGGGACCAGAGCATCTGTCTTCGGAACAGAGGGTCGGGGGTTCGAATCCCTCAGCGGGCACTTTTTTTCTCAGCAGGCACTTTGGCGAGGCTTCGGTGGCGCGTCTCGCAACGTGTGACCCAAAAGAGCCTAGATCTGGTCTCCACTCTCTAGGTGGCCCTTCGGCGCATGCAGCTAGCCCAGCCATCTGGAGGCTTTCGAGCGCGTGGAAATCACCGAGTCAGCAAGGTTGCATAACCACAATGCGCTGCAATCTAATCGAGCCGAAGCAGACGCGTAGGCGGGGTAACTTCGGATCAGGAGGTTGCGAGTTCGAGTCTTGCAGCGGGTACCACGTCTACAGCATCCCCTCGACCAGGCGATCGAGCCGCTCGGCCTGGTGGTGGATGTCGGCGGCCAGCACGCGCACGCCTTCGTCGTAGGAACGGTCCGCTTCATTTACCTGCTCGCTAAGTTTCTGGATCCCGACCAGGGCCGTCTTGAACTCATGGTTCAGAGTGGTGCGGGCTGTCTCGATGTCGGTCAGCATCTCGAGGAACTCCCTGCGCTCGAGAATCATGTTCACGGTCAGGAGCACGGCCAGCACGGCAGTGCACGACGACATGAAGAGGTCGATGTCGTGCCCCGTTAGGGACGAGTACACATCGCCCGCCGCGGCGAGGAGTAGCGTCATCCACGGCAGTGCGAGCTGCCAGAGATCGAGGGGAGCTTGCTGTGTCGCCGGCTTCGTCGCGGCCGCCGGGTAGACGGCAGCCAGCGCGATCATCAGGAAGCCCGCAAACCATCCGGTGTCGATCACGTTGCCCACCGCTCCGAACGTGCCCTGCGCGCTGAGATAGGCGAAGGCGCTGTCGGCAATCGAGTAGGAGGCGACGCCGGCAAGAAGGAACGCCATCCTTCCAGCCTGCTGCTGGTTTGCACGCCGGATGGCGAGGATGAGGATCGTGCCGATCAAGATGTCGCTGACCGGGTAGGCCAGGTCGAGAATCCGGGTGGAACTGTCGGACAGCCATACCGACTTCAGCCCGAACGCCCACGCGGTCGACGTCAGAGCGAGGGCGACGATGACTCCGTCGAACCAGACGCGCCAGTGCGAAGACGTCCCACGCGGGGCACTCCAGAATGCCCGTATGCCACCGATGGCAAAAGGAACGGCCGAGAGGAAGCCCACGTCGGCCAGCGAGGGATATGGCGTCTGGACGTTCAGGCCCACCTCGTAGATGGACCACACGACTTCGCCCGCGGCCCATAACCCGGTCGAGATACCCATCAGGGCCCAGCCGAGCCGAACCCTGCCGGATGCCCGGGTCGCGGCCCATGCGCACGCGGCCGCGGCGATCGCTGCCGCCACTGCCTCCCCTATGTCGTCGATGGCCGTGACCCCTCGCTGGCCGAGGATCAAGTAGCGGATGTCGAGGGCATAGGCGATGGACACAACCCCAACGGTCGCGACCACAATCCAGAACGTCCTTTGCCGGTTGTCCATGGTCGCCCAGGCGCTCATGTGAGAGCGAAGTTAAGCAGCCCGGAAGGTGAATTCATCCCTCTAATCGAGCGAACCTTAAGTTCGCAGTGCCGCGATACGTAGTCCTGCGGCGCGGGATCAACCTCGTCGAGCGCAACCTGGCCTATAGAACTCAGAAAGAAAGAAACATCGGATCAGGAGGTCGCGAGTTCGAGTCTTGCGGCGGCACAAACCTCATCGGCGACTTCACGCCAGTTGCAACTAGGCTTAACGAGCTGATGCACAAAATGGCTGGGCCGGGCTGGCCGTGAGCCTACCTCCGGACCAATTGGCCCCACCGCAAGGCGCCTTGTCGCCGGATGGCCGTTTCCGATGGGACGGCAGTGCCTGGGTACCTGTGCACGAGGTCGCGGCGTCCTCACCGCAACGCATGGTCGTCTCGGCCAGAACCGCATTCAAGCTGGGTTTCTTTGGGTTCTGGGGCGCGGCCGTCGCGAGCATCGTTGTCTGGATTTTGGCTTTCATCATCCTCGGGGCGTGCGGCGCGGTGATCGTCGGGGCCCTTCGCGGAACTCCCTCGCCCTAAACCATTTCAAGACTGGCAGCCACCTCGATGGAGCGTCATGCAGTCCTGCTGCGCGGGATCAACCTGGCGCGTCACAACCGGATCGCCATGCCCGAGCTGCGGGCCGCGCTCGAGGCGGACGGGTTTCGCGATGTGAAGACCTACGTGCAGAGCGGCAACATCGTTTTAGCCAGCCGAGCATCACCCGAACGGGTAGCCGAAAAGGTCAACGCGCTCATCAAGAAGCGGTTTGGTTTCGATGTCATCGTGTTGGTGCGATCAGGTGCGGAGCTCAAGGAGGTTGTGCGCCGCAACCCTCTTTCGAAAATCGCTGTCGATCCGAAACGTCACCTCGTGACATTCACGTCGTCCCCGCTGCCTCGCGCGGTGGTCGACCGAATGACCGCGGTTGCAGGACCGCGTGAGCAATTTGAGGTGATCGGACGAGAGGTCTACTCGTGGCACCCGGCGGGGGTCGGTCGCTCGCCATTGTGGGAGAGGCTCGCCGGCAAGGCCCTCGGCATTGACGCGACGTCGCGCAACTGGACCACGGTCACGACCTTGCTGGCGATGGCGCACGAGGGAACCGCCCGGTAAAATCATCCGGCTGCAGCCGGGCGGCTGGCGGAACTGGTAGACGCGCACGTTTGAGGGGCGTGTGGGGTAACCCTTCCGGGTTCGACTCCCGGGTCGCCCACCATCCTTTCTGTGACGCGAAGCGAGCGCGTCGGAAGGTGGAACGATGCGGTTCCGGGGTTGGACCCGCACCTCGACGTCCAATCTTGGCTCCGAACCGATCGCGAACCCATTTGCGAAATCGGCGCAAGGCGTTTCTGAGTTGGGTCGTTTCAGCATGGCGACGACCGTTCCGGCATCATCTCGGCGAGGATGAGGTCGACCGACGGGGCGTCCGGCGCCGAGCGAAGGCCCTATCGCGAGGCGGCACACTACTACAAAGCACGACCACCGTATTCCGCCGCGCTTCGGCCCGCGCTTGCCGAGAAACTGGGCTGGATCGGTGCCGGTCGCCTACTGGACATCGGCTGCGGGCCCGGAATCGTCGCGCTTGAATTGGCGCCCACCTTCAGTCAGGTGATTGGCCTGGATCCCGAGGAGGCCATGCTCGCGGAGGCGCGATCTGCCACACCGCCACGGACGGAGAATGTCGCCTGGGTCCTCGGCCGAGCCGAGGACATTCCGGCCCTGAATCTCGGCCGGTTCCAGGCGGTTACGCTGGCTCAGTCCTTCCACTGGACTGACAAGGATGCGGTCGCGGAAATCGTCTACGACTCTCTCGAATCCGGTGGGAGCATGCTGCTCATCCATCACGTGGATCCCTCTGTTGGGCCGGCAGACGCCTCGTCGATCGGCACGGGAGACCAGGCTGTGTCGCCTCGACACCTTCATCCTCAGATTCCTCACGAGGTGATCGACGAGGTGTTAGTCAGATGGCTTGGGCGCGGCAAGCCCGCTCGGGACCCCAACCGAGAGCCGTATCACGACCTGCTGGCAAGGACGCGATTCGGCGAGCCGGAGCGCCTGGTGCTCCCGGGTCGAACCGATCTGATTCGCACTGTCGACGAGGTGATCGACAACTATCTCTCCACGTCCTTCGCCGCACCTGATTTATTCGGTGATCAGTTGCCCGAATTTCGAAGGGATTTGACCGCGATTCTCCAGAAGCAAACTGACACGGGACGTTTCTGGGAGTGGGCTGGAGACACTGAGGTTCTGATAGCAACGAAGCGGGTGGGCTAACGACACCCGCGCGAGCCATCAAGCTCCTCATTTAATCGAGGCGGTGCATTGACCCCTAGAACTCCGACGGCACTCGCGGGTTTGCGAACGTCGAATTTCCCGCTTCCGCCGGCACGCGCGGATTGCATTCCCATTCTCACTGCGGGCGCAACGCGAAGAACACGAACTCTCGACCGGGCCGGTCGGGAGCATCGCGCACCTCCGTGACTTCGTACCCGTGGGCGGTCAGCGTTGCCTCGATCTCCTCACGCTCCCGGAAGCGAAGGGTCGAATCCGACGTCAAGACCTCCCCGTCCGACGCGAACACCCAGGTCCCTCGGAATGTGACGAGCGGTCCGCTGACGTCGATCACCTCCACCCAGCTCTCGACCGCGCCGACGCCCTGAATATCCGTGTTCCTGTGTGACGCGGCGCGGTTCCACTCTTGCCACGCACGTCTTGCCGGAACGCGTGTCTCGAACACGAGATGCCCGCCTGGCCGCATGGCTTTGTAGACCCCACGCAACGTTGCCTCCCAATCCGACGGCTCAACGATCGCCTGGGCGACATTGCCGGTCATGGTGGCCAGGTCGACGTGCAACGAGGGCAAGGATTTCGCGTCGCCGTGGATCCAATGGACACGCTCGCTGCCGGCCTTGGCCCGCGCGACTCGGAGCGAGCCACCCGCTGGGTCAAGGGCGGTCACGTCGAGACCGCGATCCGCCAGCAGCAGCGCGAATGTGCCGGTCCCGCACCCGACATCCAGCACGCGACGCGCGCCGAGCTCCTCCGCGATCGCGACATATACATCGAGGTCGCTGCGATCGGCCTCGAGCGCGTCATAGATCGCAGCCAGCCGTGGGTGCTCGAATATGTTGTCAGGCACTCGGGCCATCAATCCAACGCCCGGAGTTCGCCATGTGGGCACAGATGGCCGTATCCCGCGTCATCGATGCCGCCATTCGGGCGCAGTTGGCTGTAGAAACGTTGTTGGCTGAAGCAAGGGTCGCGACGTCAAGGAACCTAACATCTCATTCGCATGCCGCTCACCGCCCGCCGGCCGAGCCGCACCGCCGTGCTGACCGCGGTCGCGCGAGCGCTGCATCGAGAAGAGCCTCCACCCTGGGTGCTCGACGACCCACTCGCGCTCGGCCTCGCCGGCGACGACGCTTCCGACGTCATCCGGCGTCTCCGCGCGGAGCTCAGCCCCGAGGCACTGCTCACATTCACACGATGGGTTTGTGTCCGTGCGCGCCTGCCGGAAGACATCGTGGAGACCGCGGCCGCGGATGGCGTCGAGCAGTACGTGATCCTTGGCGCGAGCCATCCGCGCCTACTTCCCTGGGCGAAGCGACGTTCACTTCGGGGGAGCCCAGCGCCTGATCACGGGCACGGTGGCAGGGAAGCGCATCTAGGGGTTGGTTCTGAGGTCGCGCGCCCGGCGCATGCCGTCACACTTAGCCCGTGACCGAGGGCGAGCAGCTCGATCCAAAAACGCAATTTCGCCAGCTGTACGACCAGGAATACCTCTCGGTCTACAGGTCGATCCGCGCTGTCGTGCTCGAGTCGGCGGCGGCCGAAGACCTGACCCAGGAGACCTTCGTCCGGGCCTACCGGGCTCGCCTTCGCTACACGCCGACCGCGCCACCCGGCGCCTGGCTGCGCCGCATCGGCATCAACCTCGCCATCTCTTACCTCAGGAGGCAAAAGCTTGCCCGTTTCCTGCCCGCCCGCCTGTACATGGCGCCGGACCGGCGCGACTACGATCGGGCTGAGGCGCGCGACGTGGTGGAGAAGGCCATGGCCCGACTGAGCCCCAAGCTCCGCGCCGCGGTCGTCCTCCACTACTACGAAGGATTGACGCGCGAAGAGATCGCCGAAGTCCTCGGCGTGCCCGCCGGGACGGTGGCCTCGAGAATCGCCAAAGCAGTGGCGATCATGCGAAAAGCCATGGGGAGCGACCAGCCGGGCGATACCGCGCGTTCGAGTAGTGAAGGTGCCCTACGTGGAAGATAAACCCACTTCAGGCGGGCGAAACGCGCCCTCCGAATCAGACGTCAGCCGGTTGATCCGGGCGACCGTTGAAACCTGGAAACCCCGGCGTGGCCCGGACTGGTCGGACATGATGATCCGTCTTGCCGCCGCCGGGCCCTCGCCGTGGGTTATCTACACGACCGCCAGCGCGGCGCTCGTGGTCATCCTCGTCACCGCCTTTCTCGTCGGCTCATGGCTGCAGATCGGGGCGCTGGCGCCTCAACCGATCCAGAGCCACGTCCCGCACTAGATAAGGAACTCGACCTCGTCGTAACCGCCGCGGCGGCGCGCCGCGGCCACGACCACGGACGCTGCCGCGAGATCCCACAGGGCGATGCCGTGAGACTCGAACAGCGTGATGCCCGGCCGTTCGGGTCGCTCCCAACGGCCGGCGACCACCGATCCAAGCTCGACCGCCTGGCTCCAATCGAACTTCCCCGCCTCGTGGGCCTGGATCAGGTCGCCGCTCTCGAGCTGGGCGTCGGCCAGCTGGTCGACGACCACTGTCTGCGCCCGCTCGACGAGCTCCGGTGGGACTTCGACCCTGCTGCGGTAATTGGAGCCGATCGCGGCCACCAGGGCGTGCGGTTCCACCCACTCGGCCTGGAGCACGGGAGTGTGGCTCGTGGTCACGGTGACCACGATGTCAGCCCCTCGGACCGCAGCCTCGGCGCTTGGCGAATCGACGATCGGCACACCCAGCTGCTCGCCCTGCTCGGCGGCGAACGCCGCCCGGCGATCCGCGCTGCGACTGAACACGCGGAGCTCTTTGATCTCGAGCACGCGTGACAGAGCAAGCGCCTGGGTGGCCGCCTGCCAGCCCGAGCCGATCAGGGCCACGGTGGTCGAACCTGACAGGCCAAGCGCCTTGGCCGCGACCGCCGTCGCCGCCCCGGTGCGGTAAGCGCCCATGAAGTCGGCCTCGATCAGCGCTTCGAGGGCACCGTCCAGGCGGAACATGGCGACAAGGAACCGCACCCGGCCGTTCGAGACGGTGTAGGCCTTCAGGCCGGTGCACTTACCGCCCGGGTAGGAGGCGAAGAGCACGTTCAGGAGCCCGTCGGGGGCGAACGCCCGCCGTCGCGGCTCGTTCTGAGCCTCGCCTTCGCCCAGCTCCCGCATCGCCTGCTCGAGCGACGCGATGACCTCATCCATCTCGATCAGGTCCTGGACGTCGCTCTCGCGCAAGATCAGCGCCACGGCAGGGAGAATAGCTGGCTATGGCAGCCCGCCCCCTGAACGTCGGCCTGATCGGACTGGGCACCGTTGGCTCTCAAGTCGCGGAGCGGATGCTGTCGTGGGGTCCGCAGCTGTCCCGGCGCGCGGGCGTCGAGCTGTGCCTGAAAAAGGTCCTCGTCCGCGACGTCGCCAAGCGCCGGACGATCGAGATCTCACCTGACCTTCTCACCACCGACCCGGCCGCAATCCTTGACGACGCGGAGATCGAGGTCGTGATGGAGGTGGCGGGTGGCGACGAGCCGATGCGCTCCTACATCGAGCGGGCGATCCAGTCGGGCAAGCACGTGATCACGGCGAACAAGGTCGTGATGGCGAAGCACGGCCCGGAGCTTCTCGACCAGGCCGCGGAGAAAAACGTCGACGTCTACTTCGAGGCTGCGGTCGGGGGCGGCATCCCGCTGATCAGCACATTCCGCACCGACCTGCAGGCAAACCGGATCGAGAGCGTCTCAGCCGTGATCAACGGCACGACCAACTACGTGCTCGGACGCATGGCGTCGACCGGCCTGTCGATGGCGGATGCGCTGCGCGAGGCGCAGGACGCCGGCTACGCGGAGGCCGACCCGACCGATGATGTCGGCGGGTTCGACGCGACATACAAGCTCGCCATCCTCGCCTCGATCGCGTACGAGATCAAGGTGCGTCCCGACGAGATCTACCGCGAAGGGATCGCCGGCATCGAGCCGGTCGACTTCCGATACGCTCGCGAGCTCGGCTACGCGATCAAGCTGGTCGCGCACACGCAACGGCACACGGGAAGGGTCGAGGCGCGCGTGCATCCCGCCTTGATCCCGCTCGACCACCCGCTCGCTCGCGTGGAGGGCGCTGAGAACGCGGTGTTCGTGGCGGGCGACCTGGTGGGACAGGTGCTTCTGGTGGGGCAGGGCGCGGGGGGCAGGCCGACCGCGTCCGCGGTCGTGGGCGACCTGATCGACCTCGCTCGCTCGATCCGCCGCGGCGTGCAGAGCCGTCCGTCCTTCAGCTTCGACGACCGGATCGGCGTCGTCCCCATAGGTGAGGTGCAGACGCGCGCGTACTACCGGCTGCACGTCGACGACAAGCCCGGCGTTCTGGCAGCGATCGGCCAGGTGTTCGCGGAAGAAGGCGTGAGCATCTCGAGCTTCATACAGAAGGACGCGTGGTCGCACGACATGACGGTGGAGCTCGTCGTGACCACGCACCCGTCGCTCGACGCAAGCCTGCAGAACGCGCGAGAGCGGATGGCGCGGTTGGAGGCGGTCCGCGCCGTTTCATCGTTCCTGCGCGTCTTCTAAAGGCTTCTGCCGGATGGGGGTCATCGCTCGCTATCGACAGCACCTGCCCGTGGGGCCGGCCACGCCTGACGTCGACCTTGGCGAGGGCTCGACCCCGCTTGTGCCGAGCCAAAACATCGGACGCGCCCTCGGCCTGAAGCATCTCTATTTCAAGTACGAGGGCCTGAATCCCACCGGCTCATTCAAAGACCGGGGCATGGTCGTGGCGGTGGCCAGAGCGCTCGAAGGCGGCAGCCGGGTCCTGATGTGCGCGTCCACCGGCAACACCTCTGCCTCGATGGCCGCGTACGCGGCGCGGACGGGCCTGCGCGCGATCGTGGTGGTCCCATCCGGCGAAATCGCCTTGAACAAGCTTTCCCAGGCTCTGATGTACGGCGCCAAGGTCGTCGCGCTGAAAGGCAATTTCGACTTCGCGCTTCAGACCGTGCGCGAGCTCACGAGTCACCACCAGGTCGCGCTGATGAACTCGGTCAACCCGGACCGCATCGAGGGCCAGAAGACGGCTGCCTTCGAGATCGTCGACGAGCTCGGCGACGCGCCCGACTATCTCGTGCTGCCAGTCGGGAACGCCGGCAACATCACGGCCTACTGGAAGGGCTTCCGCGAGTATCACGCCGCGGGGCGTGTGAGCCGGCTCCCCCGCATGGTTGGCGCGCAGGCGGAGGGCGCCGCGCCGATCGTCACCGGGACCCCAGTCACCAACCCCAAAACCGTCGCCTCTGCCATCCGCATCGGCAACCCGGCTTCATGGGAGGGCGCGACCTCGGCGCGCGACGAATCTGGCGGCATGATCGCCGCCGTCACGGACACCGAGATCCTGGCCGCGCAGATCCGGCTGGCGAGCAGCGAGGGGTTGTTCGCGGAACCTGCCTCGGCCGCCCCCCTCGCGCTGCTTTTCCGTCTTGTTCGCGACCGGAAGATCGAGAGGGACTCGACGACAGTCGTGGTGCTCACGGGCTCAGGGCTCAAGGATCCCGACGCTGCGCTGAAAAATGTCGAACCTCCGATAGAACTGGACGGAGACGCGCGCACACTCGCTAAGGTCTTGAAGCTGTGACTCGGAGTGAGCCTTGAGAATCAAAGTTCCGGCGTCGATCGCCAACATCGGGCCAGGCTTCGACTGCATGGCCATGGCGATCGACCTGTGGCTCGAGGTCGAGGCCAACGAGTCGAACCGTCCCGCATGGGACTACGAGGGTGAAGGCTCCGACTATCTCTACGCGCACGAAAACCCCTTCACGAGGCTGAACATGAAGGGTCGCGTCCGCAGTGAGATCCCGCTGGGTGTGGGCCTCGGCAGCAGCGCCGCGGCGAGGCTGGCCGCGTCCGCCCTGAGCAGCCCCTGGGACGTGAAGAGTCACGTGATCGACGCCGGTGCCGACGAGGGGCACTACGACAACGTCGCGGCGGCGGCCGCGGGCGGGATCCGGATCGTGTCCGAGAAGGTGGACGAAAAGCTGCCCAATCCAGGCTGGGGACTGGCGCTCTTCATCGCGCACCAGCCCCTGCCGACGGAGAAGGCGCGCTCGGTGCTGCCCGATTCTGTCTCGCTCGCCGACGCCAGCTTCAACGCCGCCCACACCGCGCTCCTGACCAGGGCGATCATGTCGAAGCGTCCCTCGCTGCTTGGCGAGGCGCTTCGCGACCGGCTGCATCAGCCCTATCGACTCCACCTTTATCCGTGGGTGGAAGAGGTGATCAACGTCGCGGAGGCCGCGGGCGCCTATGGCGCGGCGCTGTGCGGCGCCGGCCCGAGCGTCTTCGCTTTCTGCGCCGCCTCGCAGGCGGCCCGGGTCGCCAGAGCGATGGAGGAGGCGCATCCCCTTCGAGGGAGGTCGCTGGTGACGAAGATCACCGACAAGGGCATGTTTCGCACGTTGTGATCGTCCAGAAGTACGGCGGCACATCGGTCGGCTCGGCCGCCCGCATCCGCCGCGTCAGCCGCCGCATCGCCAAGACCGTCGAGCAAGGACACCAGGTCGTCGCGGTCGTGTCGGCGATGGGACGCACGACCGATCGGCTGATCGCGCTTGCCCAGAGCGTCAACGCCGAGCCACCCGCGCGTGAGCTCGACATGCTCGTCGCGAATGGGGAGACGATCACGGCACCGCTGGTCGCGATGTGCCTGCAGGGCATGGGCGTCGCGGCCGTGTCTCTTTCAGGTGCGCAGGCGGGCGTCCAGACCAGCGGCCACCACTCGCGCGCGCGCATCCGCGACATCAAGCCTGACCGCATCATGGAAGCGCTCAGCAAGAAGCAGGTCCCAGTGGTGGCAGGCTTTCAGGGCGTGACCGAAGAGCTCGAGATCACGACGCTCGGTCGCGGAGGGTCTGACACCACCGCGGTCGCGCTTGCCGCCGCGCTGGGCGCGGAATCCTGCGAGATCTACACCGACGTCGACGGCATCTTCACCGCGGATCCGCGCGTCGTGAAGTCGGCTCGCAAGCTGACCCACATCCAGTACGACGAGATGCTCGAGCTGGCCGCGGTCGGCGCGCGCGTGATGCATCCCCGCGCGGTGGAGATCGGCGAGCTGTACGGCGTGCCGATCCACGTCCGGTCGAGCTTCCGCGATGGCGTCGGTACGATGATCGTCGCTCACGTACCCATGGAAGACCGCCAGCGAGTGCGCGGAATCGCACAGGAGACACACGTCGCGAAGATCACCGTCGTCGGCGTCCGCGACCGCCCCGGCGTCGCGGCCGCGATCTTCGAACCGCTCGGCGCGGCGGGTATCTCCGTCGACGTCATCGTGCAGAACATCGGGCGCTCCGGTCATACCGACCTCACGTTTTCTGTCGCCGAGTCGGACCTGAAAGCCGCCGAGAAGCTGGTCAAGGCCGCGGCCAAGAGCGTCGGCGCGACGCGGGTCGTGTCCGCAGGGGGAATCGCCAAGCTCTCCATCGTCGGCACCGGGATGCTCGGCACGCCCGGCATCGCAGCGCGCATGTTCCGAGCTCTCGCCGACGCGGGCGTCAACATCGAGATGATCAGCACGTCGGAGATCCGCATCACCTGCATGGTCGCCCGCGACCAGGTGGACAAGGGCGTGCGCATCCTGCACAAAGCGTTCGAGCTGGATCAGGACCTGGCCTAAGAGGTGCCGGTAAATGTCGCGATCGTCGGCCCGGCAGGGGCCGGCAAGACAACGCTGTTCAACGCGCTGACCGCGGGTCGCGGCGCCGACGGCGTCGGCATGGTTGACATCCCCGACGAGCGGCTGACGCGTCTCGCCGAGGCGGTCAACCCCGCCAAGGTGACGCCGGCGCAGGTCCGCGTCGAGGACTCGCCGCCCGGAAGCCGCGCCCAGCGCGTGGCATTCGCGCGCCAGGCCGATGTGCTGCTGAAAGTCGCGCGCTGCTTTGGTCCCAACCCGGATCCGGCGGTCGAGCTCGAAGAGTTCGCGCTGGACCTGGTGCTCGCCGACCTGGCGTCGGTGGAGAAGCGCCTCGAGGTCGTGGCCAAGGAGGCGCGGGCGGGGAAGAAGGACGCACAGGCCGAGACCGAGATCCTCAACGCAGCCAAGGAGCACCTGGACGCGGGCCAGCAGCTCCGCACCCTCCCCCTCGAGCCGGACCAGCGCACGATGCTGCTCGGCATCTTTCCGGTCACCCTCAAGCCCGCGGTCTACGTCGCCAACGCCGCGGAGAGTCTGCTGCCCAATGGCGGCGAGCCCGCCGCCAAGGTGAAAAAGCTGGCCGACGCCGAAGGCGCGCCGTCGATCGTGCTCTCGGCCCGGCTGGAGGCTGAGCTGGCCGAGCTCGACCCGTCGGAGCAGGCGGAGATGCGGACGGGCTACGGCATCGACGAGTCGGGCCTCGGGCGCATCGCGCGCGCCGTGTGGGCGGCCGGGGGCCTCATCACCTACTTCACCGCGGGAGAGCCAGAGGCGAGGGCGTGGCCCTGCGAGCGCGATGCGCCGGCGCCGGTGGCCGCGTCGAAGATCCACACCGACTTCGAGAAGCACTTCATCCGCGCCGAGGTGACCTCCGTCGACGAGCTCGTCGCCGCCGGCTCGATGGAGGCGCTGCGTGCGGCGGGCAAGCTTCGCGTCGAGGGCCGCGACTACCGGGTCAAGGACGGCGACGTGATCTTCTTCCGCATCGGACGCTGACGGGCCGCTCTAGGAGATCCCGTACGCCTCTCGGGTCGAGCGCCGCAGGAGGAAAACGAGGACGGGGATCCCAAGCAGGATGACCGACCACCCGGCCGACACGATGACCGCCGTGATCCAGCCCCAGACCCGGATCCTTTTCAACCCGTAGTAGGCCGCCGCGTGGAGCGCGACCGCACTCATGCATACGAAGACGATCAACACCGACTCGAGCACGAGGATCTCGTTGACGTTCCTGGTGATCCCGCCGTCGGCCAGCGCTTTTTTGAGGACTTCGCGTCCGGCCGGGGCCACCAGGTAGGCCGCAAAGCGTGTCAGCTCGACGAGCCAGAGGATGGCGCCGGCGGCAAAAAGGTAGGGGAGCCAGCGGACCTGACGGTTCATCGCATTATTGTGCCAAAGGCCTTGACAACAACTACATTCGGGGTTATAACTTGCCCTGGGACACAACATATCGTAGCCCACGACCCAGCAGGTTGAGTCCCACGGCCCAACGACAGGCAGGCGGAACCCTTCCCGAGTCGCACCCCACGACCCAGAACCAGCTCCCCCAACCGCCTGCCTGCCCTAACTCCCACACCCACTCCTAACTCCTCCCCTTTTATGGGGTGGTGGCCGGCGAAGCCGGCCGGAGGGGCCGGTTCTGTTGGCCGGGAAGGCCGAAACCAAGTGGCTTTGCATCGCCATCTAGACTTGCAGAACTATGAGTCGCAAGGGCAAGAAGCGAG
Organism: Chloroflexota bacterium; assembly: GCA_005881275.1. Taxonomy (GTDB): domain Bacteria; phylum Chloroflexota; class Dormibacteria; order Dormibacterales; family Dormibacteraceae; genus 40CM-4-65-16. The sequence continues at coordinate 58,433 of VBEF01000022.1, read as the reverse complement.
CCAAAGGCAAATTCCGGCAGCCGATGCGGCCGGCCGGTCCCCTTTCCGGGATGGCCGCCCCCGGCTCGGCCGCCCCGACCGCAACCGCTTCACGCAGCGTGTCGCAGGCCCGCGTGGGCGGCGACCAGGCGATGGTCCGCGCCGTCGAGATGTCCCTCGGCACGCGCAACCAGATCTCGAAGGGACGCGGCGGCCGCATGTTGGTGCAGTCCACGGACCCGTCCATCCCGCTGGACCGGGTGCCCTACTTCACCAAGGACCTGGTGCGGCTCGTTGTGGTCGGCGCCGCCATGATCGTCCTCCTCGGAGTCGGCTCGCTGGCGGTTCCGCTGATCGTCAAGTAATTTCGTAGACTTCCCCCGAGCGAAACCCTAGAGTTTCGCTCCGCCATGGCAGTCCGAACGAGCGACTCCGGGAACACCGCGCTCAAAGAAACCCTGCAGCGCCACCGGTACCGGCTGGACGACCACAAGCATCCCGTCAACGTCATACATCACGAGCATGCGACCTTCGGCGAGCATCTCGCGGACGGGATCGCCTCCTTCATAGGGTCCTGGCGATTCCTGATCATCCAGACCGCTCTGGTCATCACCTGGGTGACGATCAACTCGCTTCAGGCAACGGGAAAAATCCACATCGACCCGTACCCCTACATCCTCCTCAACCTCGCTTTCTCGACCCAGGCCGCGTACACGGGCCCCGTGCTGCTGCTGGCGGGCAACCGGCAGTCGCAAAAGGACCGATTGACGCTCGAGCACGCGGCCCATGAGGCCGACAAGGCGGATCGCCAGAACGTGCAGATCCTCAGCGCGATCAAGCAGAACACGACGCTGACCGAGAAGAACACCGAGGTGACGATCACGATCCTGCAACACGTCGAGACCCTCGTCCAGGAGCACATCGCCGAGATGGTGGGCGCCGGAAAGCGCAGGAAAACACCCCGACCGTAGACTTCGCCCGTGCGGGTAGTCCTCTTCACGGGTAAGGGAGGCGTCGGCAAGACGTCGGTCGCCGCCGCGACCGCTGTTCGCTGCGCTGCCGCCGGCTATCGCACCGTCGCCATGAGCACCGACCCCGCGCATTCGCTCGGCGACTCCTTCGACCTGGAGCTGGGCGCCGAGGCCACGAAGGTCGGCGACAACCTGTGGGCCCACGAAGTCTCGTCGCTGCATGAGATGCAGCGTCACTGGGCGAAGCTGCACGAGTACGCGGTCGAGGTGTTCTCCACTCAGGGCCTGGACGAGGTCATCGCGGACGAGGTCGCCAATCCGCCCGGGATGGACGAGGTCGCATCCTTGATGTGGATCAAGCACTACGCCCAGCGCGCCGAGCACGACGTCCTGATCGTCGACTGCGCACCGACCGGAGAGACGCTGCAGCTGCTGACGTTCCCGGACGCCGCCAAATGGTGGCTCGACAAGATCTACCCGTGGTCGCGCCGCGCGATGCGCGTCGCCCGGCCCGTGCTGCAGCCGATGATGGCGATGCCGCTTCCATCGGACGAGGTCTATGCCTCGCTCAAAGATCTGCTGCTCGACCTCGACGGGATGCGCAAGATCCTCACCGATCCAGAGATCACAACCGTGCGCATCGTGCTGAACCTCGAGAAGATGGTCGTCAAAGAGGCCAAGCGCGCGTACACGTATCTGAACCTGTTCGGCTATGTCACCGACGCCGTCGTCGTGAACCGGCTGCTGCCAGATGACCTTCATGACGAGCTTTTCCAGAAGTGGCAGCGCATACATCACCGTTACCAGCTCGAGGTCGAGCAGTCATTTGCGGGCATCCCGATCTTCAACGTGCCCCTCTTCGACAGCGAGGTCGTAGGGGGGAAGATGCTTGCACGCATGGCGCAGGCGATCTACGGAGACGCAGATCCCACGACGCGCTTTGCGACGACGAACCCGCAGCGCATAGATAAGGACGGGCAGGACTACGTCCTCACCTTGAAGGTGCCCTTCGTGGAAAAGTCGGCGGTCGACCTGAGCCGTCACAACGGGGAGCTGTTCGTGACGGTCGGAAATTACCGGCGCGAGATCACGCTTCCTCGCGTGCTGGCGCGGCGCGACACGGCCGGCGCCACGATCGAGGACGGCGAGCTTCGCGTTCGCTTCGCGCGCCGACCGGAGCAGGCCAAGGAGAAGAAGAAGTGAGCGGTGATCGTGAGCGGGTCATCGAGCTGGTGAACGAGCTTGGTTCGCGCGTGGGCCATGTGCTCTCGGAGATGGTTCCGCCCGCGGCGCAGGTCCATCTGCTCAATGCGCAGCGGGAGCTGATCACCGCGCTGATGCTCATCTACGAGAACCGCGTGGCGCCGGCGCCCGCGGCCACTCGTGGCAGGCGAGCCAGGGCCCGCCGGCGAACGACGACGCGCGACCGCAAGATCCCGATCGAGTGAGCCCACTCCTCGCCCTGATTCTCGGGCTGATCCTTTTAGTGCCCGCGCTGCTGGTTGCGATACCTGTCCATGAGATGGGCCACGCCGCGGCGGCTTACTTTCTTGGCGATCGTTCGGTTCGCTACTTCGGCAACTTCTCTACCGATCCCCGTCGCTTCCTCGAGCCGATGGGCGTCCTGGCGGTGTTCATCGCGCTGGTCGGCTGGGGCAGGCGCGTCCAGGTGCAGTCAAACCGCATAACGACGACGGGGCAGAAGGTGCTGTTCGAGCTCGGCGGGCCGGCCGCCAATCTTGCCGTCGCGATCGTCGTGGGCTTCGTTCTGCGGGCCCTGCTTCGGGCGGGACTGCCCTTCTCCTTCGATTTCGGGCCCGGCCTCCTTCTCCAGGCGCTCTACGCGATCGTGTTTTTGAACCTCTCGATCTTTGCCTTCCAGCTCTTGCCGATCCCGGGCCTGGATGGCTGGAACATCATCGAGGCCCTCTTCCGGAACCGGAACGCGCGCTTTTTCTACGACGTGAGCATGAGGCGCCGCGAGATCTGGGCCGGCTGCGCGGTGATCTTGATCGCGTTTCAGTTTCTCCAGCAGGTCAACCTGCTGAACTACGTCATGACCCCTCTTTTTGAGCCGGCCAGCCTAATCTCAGTAGGCGGATGCATCGGCTACAGGATTCCAGGACTGACCGGCCTGTTTCCCTGCCTGCTGTAGGGAGGCTCCTGAACGAGCCGGCTTACGCCGAGCTCGTCCCGGTGTATGGGCACCACAGGGTGGTCGAGGCGATCCGGGAGCAGATCGCCACCGAGCGTGACGGGGTCGCCGATGGCTCCGCCAGGCACGCGGCCGTGGCCGCCAGGCTCCAGGCGGGGGTCGCCCCCAACTTGCGGCGCGTGATCAACGCGACCGGCGTGATCCTGCACACCAACCTAGGTCGGGCTCCGCTTTCGCAAGCTGCCCTGGATGCGTTGACGGTCGGCGCCGGCTACAGCAACCTCGAGCTTGACCTGGAGACCGGCAAGCGAGGAGAGCGGGCGGCGTTGGTGGGCGGCCTCCTCACCTCCCTGTTCGGCTGTGACGCGGCCCTCGTGGTCAACAACAATGCCGCGGCGATCCTGCTCACGCTGACCGCGCTGTGCAAGGGCAAAGAGGTGATCGTTTCCCGGGGACAGCTTGTCGAGATCGGAGGCTCGTTCCGCATGCCCGACGTGATGCGGCTCTCCGGCGCACGCATGGTCGAGGTCGGCACGACCAATCGGACGCGGACGGCTGATTACGAGGAGGCGGTCTCGCCGCGTACCGCCGCTTTCCTGCGGGTTCACACGTCGAACTTTCGGGTCACCGGTTTTACCGAGACGGCGCCGGCCGACAAGCTCCACAATGCGGCCCGGCGCCATGGAGTGCTTCTCCTCGAAGACCTTGGCAGCGGAGCCGTGGAACAGATCGGCGACGAGCCGTCCGTAACAGAGTCGCTGAAGTACTCCGACGTGGTCACGTTCTCGGGAGACAAGCTCCTTGGCGGGCCGCAGGCGGGGATCGTGCTCGGCCGGAGCGAGAAGGGCAGGGAGGCGGTCAAGAAGATGGCGCGCCACCCGATGGCGCGTGCCGTGCGAATCGACAAGCTGACGCTCGCCGCGCTGGAAGCCACGCTGAGGCAGCGATTGACCGGCCACGCCGATCAGGTCCCGGTGGAGCGCATGCTGCGCGCGCCGGCCGAGGACCTGCGCCGCCGCGCGGCGATGTGGTCGGTGAAGCTGGCCGAGCGGGGCGTTGAGACGCGCTTGGTCGAAGGCTCGTCAGCCGTCGGCGGCGGCTCTCTGCCCGGTCATCACCTGGCGACGGTGCTGCTGGCGATCGCCGGTCCCGCCTCACGGCTGTCAACGGCGCTGCGCAAGGGTAATCCGCCCGTGATCGCACGCATAGAAAAGGACGAATGCTGCCTGGACCCGCGGACGGTGTTGAGGGGTGAGGACGAGACGCTTCTCGACGCGGTGGAGGCGGCCTTCGCGACGCTTCGCAAATGAGCTTCGTCGTCGGCACCGCGGGCCACATCGATCACGGCAAGTCGACGCTGGTCACCGCGCTGACCGGGATCGACCCTGATCGCCTGGCCGAAGAAAAGCGCCGTGGCATGACGATCGACCTGGGGTTTGCGCACATGACCCTGCCGAGCGGCCGCGAGATCGGCATCGTCGATGTGCCCGGTCACGCGCGCTTCATGCGCAACATGCTGGCCGGGACCCACGGCCTCGACGCCGTGATGCTCGTGGTGGCGGCCGATGAAGGTGTGATGCCGCAGACGCGGGAGCACCTCGAGATCCTTGACCTGCTCGACGTGCGGCGCGGCCTGGTCGCGTTGACCAAGGTCGACCTGGTCGACAAGGAGTGGCTCGAGCTGGTCTCGGCCGAGGTCGTCACGCAGCTCCAGGGCACCTCTCTGGAGGACGCCTCGGTCATCAGGGTCTCGGCACCGAGCCGGCAGGGTCTCTCGGATCTTGTCGACGCCCTCGACGCACTGCTCGAAAAATCCCCGGCGCGGCCTGACTCTGGCCGGCCGCGCCTTCCGATCGACCGCGTGTTCACAATGAGCGGCTTCGGCACGGTCGTGACCGGCACGCTCGTCGACGGGCCGATGAGCGTCGGCGACGAGATGGAGGTCGTGCCCGGGGGTCGCGTCGTCCGGATACGTGGTTTGCAGCGACACAACCAGAAGGTCGACTCGGTGGGACCCGGAAATCGAGTGGCCGCAAACCTCAGTGGAGTGGAGAAGAACGAGCTGGCCCGAGGGTCGATCCTGGCTCGGCCAGGCGCCATCGAGCCAACCCGGCGCATCGACGCGACGCTGCGAGTCCTCGCGTCGTCGCCCCGGGCCGTGCGTCACGGCGCCGACTTCCTTCTTCACACCGGGACGGCGGAGGTCGGCTGCCGTGTCATCGTCCTGGAGGGCGACGAGATCGCCGCCGGCGCCCGGGGCTGGGTGCAGCTCTATCTCGATCGGGCCATCGCGGCCGGTGGCGGCGACCGATTCGTGCTGCGAGTGCCAAGCCCGGCCGTGACGGTGGCCGGCGGAAGTTTTGTCGATGTCGCGCCGCGTAAGCACCCGCGGCATGACTCGGAGGTGCGCGACTCGCTCATTCGCCGCGCAGAGGGCGATGTCCTCCAGGAAGAGCTGCGCAAGTACCCGCGGGGCGTGACGGTGCGCGCGCTCCTCAAGGCGACCGTCGCGCCCGAGGCAGATGTCGGCCGCCTGCGTGCGCGACGGCTTGGCGAGTGGATCTTCAGCGATGACGCGTGGCATTCAGTTGCCGCCCGCGCGAAGCAGGAGCTGGATGCGTTCCACAGCGCGTATCCGCTTCGCGCGGGAATGGCGCGCGAGGAGCTGCGCAGCCGGCTCGGCGTGCCCGCGGCCTCGTTCGCGGCGGTGCTGCAAGGACTGGTCGAAGAAGGCAGGGTCACGGAACGCAACGGTTCGCTTGCGGCCCCGGGGCACAGCGTTGCCGTCGACACCGAGGGCGGACCGGGCGCAGAGCTCATCGCCCTGCTGCGCAGTCAGGCGCTGGCGCCGCAGTCCCTCACGGAAGCGATGCGGCAAACCGGCGCCGGCGAGGAGCTGGTTCGTGCGTTGGCCCAGAGCGGCGAGATCGTCCGTGTGAGCGACGACGTCGCGTTCGCCAAAGATGCATACGAATCGGCGATCGAGATGGTGAAGGAGATCATCGGCGCCGGCGGTTCGGTCACGGTGGCTCAGCTGCGCGATCGCATGGGCGCCAGCCGCCGGCCTGTGCTGGCGCTGCTCGAATATCTCGACGCCCAGCGCGTGACGCGCCGCGTCGGAGACGCCCGCGTCCTGAGGTAGACACATGAGAGGAAACCTGCCGGTTTCCTCTCATCGGGGCGTCGGCAAAGCCGACCCGGCCTACGGCCGGGCAAGCGCCCCTGCTCTCCTTCGGAAAGGTTGGGTCTTGATAAAGTTCCCGCACCGATGCGAATCGCAGACATGCTCGCTCGGAGCAAGCCCAGCGTCTCGTTCGAGTTCATGGCGCCGCGCGACGAGAGCGAGGTCGAAACGCTGGAGCGCACGATTGCGGCCCTCGCCGGCCATGCCCCTGACTGGGTCTCGGTCACCTACCGCGTGCGCACCGGCGAGAAGACACTCGAGCTGGTGACACGCATCAAACGGCACTACCACATCGAAGCGATGGCCCACCTCACATGCGCCAACACCGCCGATCGGACGCGGCAGATCCTGAACTGGATGGAGCGCGAAGGCGTCGCGAACGTGCTCGCACTTCGCGGCGACGCGCCGACAGCCGGTGAGCCGTTCATCCCCGCCGATCCGCAGCTCGCGCACGGGAGCGACCTCATCGCCCTTGTGCGCCGGAGCGGATACCGCTTCGGCATCGGCGCCGCGTGCAGCACGGAAAAGCATCCCGAGAGCCCAGACGTCGAGCACGAGTTTCGCTACATGCGGTTGAAGGTCGAATCCGGCGCGGACTTCCTCATCACGCAGCTCTTCTTCGACAACAAGCACTACTTCGACCTCGTCGCTCGCGCTCGCGAGGCGGGGATCAAGGTGCCGATCGTCCCGGGGTTGATGCCAGTGCCAAGCCGGCGCTCGCTGGCGGTCATGACCGCGATGTCAGGCGCCACCGTTCCGGCCGGGCTGCAGGCCGCGATCGACGCGGCCCCAAACGACGATGCGATTCGCGCAGTCGGCGTCCGCCACTGCATCTCGCAGTGCGCGGAGCTACTCGAGGCTCGGGTGCCGGGGCTGCATTTCTACACGTTCAACAGAGCGCGGGCGCCGATGGAGATCCTCGCCGCGCTGCGCGGCCAGCAGCTTCTGGCTTCTTAGATTCGACCACGCCCGTCGCGACCACGACCGGGTGGGCCCGAACGCTACAGTCCACTAAGCGATGCTGGCCGGAATCGATCTAGGTGGAACGCAGGTGCGCGTGGGGCTCGCACGCTCCGACGGCCAGCTGGTCGCCAGCGTCAAGACCCGGACCGCGCTGCTCGGCACGCCGCAGGGCCTGGTCGAATGGGCTGCGGCGGAGATCGACCGGCATCGCGGCCGTCAAAAGGTGCGCAGCATCACGATCGCCGCTCCGGGTCCGATCGACATCAAGCGCGGCGTACTGGTCAACCCCCCCAACCTGCCCTGGGAGAACGTGCCGCTCGCGGCTCTCCTCAGCCGCGCCACGGGCGCCAAGGTCCAGCTGGCCAATGACGCGGACATGGCGGGGCTCGGCGAGTTCCACCACGGCGCCGGCCGGGGCACGCGAAACATGGTCTACATCACGTGGTCGACTGGAGTGGGTGGCGGCTTGATCATGGACGGCAAGCTTCACCGCGGCGGGCATGGCACCGCTGGAGAGGTCGGACACATGATCGTCGACCCCGATGGCCCTCTGGACAACTGCGGCCAGCGCGGATGCCTCGAAGCGATGGCGAGCGGGACGGCCATCGCCCGGGACACCGGCCGGCCCGCCGCCGAGCTGTTCGCGGAGGCCGCCCGCGGCGACCGTCAAGCGCGAATTGTGGTCGAGCGGGCGGCGCGTTATATGGGCATCGCCCTGATCAGCCTCACCAACGTGCTCGATCCCGAGATCTTCGTCATCGGCGGCGGGATCTCCCGCTCCTGGAAGCTCGTTTACCCGACCATGCTCGAAACGCTCCGCTCCTCGCCTTTCATCAAGCCCGCTCGCCGGCCCCAACTGCGCCGCGCCCGACTCGGTGATCGCGCAGGACAGGTGGGGGCCGTGGAATGGGCGCGGATCAACCAGTAGCGCAGACCCCGCTCAGCGACCAGGAGCTCCTGCGCCTGCTGAAGCGCGCGGCGGACGACCTCAACCTCAGGGCCTGGATCGTCGGCGGCTACGTCCGCGACGTGCTCCTGGAACGCCCGCACGCGAATCCCGACGTGGTGGTTGAGGGCGGCGACGCTCTCGCTCTGGCGCGTCGCTTTGCGGAGGTGGCCGGCGCGCCGCCGCCGGTGACGTTCGAGCGCTTCGGCACCGCCCAGGTCACGGTGCAAGGTCGCCTGGTCGAGTTCGTCACAGCCCGCGAAGAGTCGTATGCGCCCGATTCACGCAAGCCGGATGTCCGCCCGGCAACGTTGGAGGAAGACCTCCGCCGGCGCGATTTCACGATCAACACCCTGCTGATGGACCTCGACGGGAGGATCCACGACCCGCTGGGCGCCCGGGACGACCTCGAGGCGGGGGTTCTGCGGACGCCGGCGGATCCCAAGCGCACGTTCACGGACGACCCGCTGCGCATGCTGCGCGGGATCCGGTTCGCGGCCGAGCTCGGCTTTCAGCTGGCCCCGGAGCTGGTCCCCGCGATGCGCGAGCTGAGGGGTCGGCTGAGCCCCCCCGTGATCTCGGCGGAGCGCGTCGCGGCAGAGCTGCGCAAGATGCTGGAATCGGCCCGTCCCAGGCTGGCGCTGGAGCTCCTCGACGAGTCGGGGCTGCTCGAGGTGGTCCTGCCTGAGATCGCCGCCTGCAAAGGCGTCGAGCAGAGCGGCTACCACACGCACGATGTGTTCGGCCACACGCTGCTGACCGTCCAGGCCACGTCGCCAGACCTCCCGCTGCGGGTGGCGGCCCTTTTTCACGATGTCGGCAAGCCGGCGACCGCCAAAGGCGACGGCACCTTCATCGGCCACGAGGAGGTCGGCGCCGGGATAGCCAGGGTTGCCCTGGAGCGATTGCGCTTCTCGCAGAAGGAGATCGATGTGGTGGTGACCCTGGTCCGCCTGCATCTGCGGCCCGTGTTCTACAAGTCGGAGTGGAGCGATGGCGCGGTGCGCCGCCTGGCCCGGGACGCGGGCCCGCTGCTGGACCGCCTCATGGCCCTGGCCCGGGCCGATATCGCCGCCTCGGCCTACCCCGAACCCGAAAAGCTGGACGAGCTGCAGGCCCGGCTCGACGCGGTCCGCGCAGAGCGACCGTCGCGGCTCGCTCCCCTGGTTTCTGGGGAGGACATCATGGCCATCCGGGGCATCGGTCCCGGCCCCGAGGTCGGGAGGATCAAGCAAAGGCTCGAAGAGCTGGTGCTCGATGGTGAAATCGCACCAGACCGGAAAGCAGTAATTGATTACTTGGCAACACATTCACAGCTATAGAGCAGCAGCTATGCTGCCTCAGGAGGGGGCCGCCCGAGTTGGGGATATGGCGGCCGGGAGGATTTGAATATGTCTGAGATCGCGGTGGAAGCCGCTGGACTGCCCAGCACGAATGGGGGCCCAGATCCGCTCGGGCTGGACCCGAAAGCGACGGTATTGGCCCGCGAAGACTTCCTGTCCGGCAAGCTCGTGGTGAAGGGCACAGGACAGGTGCTTGGGAACTTCAGCGGCCAGATCGAGTCGGACGGAGACATCCTGATCGGGCCGGAGGCGCACGTCGAGGCCGACATACGAGGTGCCAGGATCACCCTGGCCGGACTTGTCCGCGGCAACGTCATCGCCACGAGCCGGCTCAAGATCACCAGCTCCGGACGCCTCGAAGGCGACGCCACAGTGGGAGCTCTGATCGTGCAGGAGGGCGGAGTCCACTACGGCGTCATCCGGGTGCACCCCGAGGGGGTGCCCGAAACGCCCCACGAGCGGACACAGGTCCAGGCCCAGCCCGTCGTCGTACCGTTGAGGGCTGCGCCGAACCCTGTGGGAAGGGTCAGGAAATTCTGGGGTGAGTTCTTCTAGAGGATCGTCGAAAAAGCCGTCCCGGGCCCGAGGCCAGGCGCCCCGCGCCCGGGCGGCGAGCCGTCCCGCCGACAAGGTGGCCAAACCACCGCCGCCCAAAGCCGCTCCGAACAGGCCGCCCAAGGCCGGCGGCGAGGCGCGCAAGGCACCTCCGCTGCCCGCCCCCAAGCCGCTGCCGGTCAGGCCGGCTTCGCCGTCGCGGTCGAGGCCGGGTATCCGGCTCGCCGGCTCGGCCTCGTCGAGGCTCACCATCAAGCCGAGCCCGCAGCACGGTCCGCGCCCACAGCTCCAGCTGTCCACCAAGGTCCGGCCGAGCGGATCGCGCCCGCTGAGCGAGGTCGAGCTGGACGAGGACGAGGTGCTGATCGACGCTTTCGAGGCGACCCTGTCGGGCGAGAGGGTGCGAATCACCGCCGTGCTCGAGCGGACGTGCGTCTACGTCGATCGGGGCGGAGACCGGCGGCTGGCGCGCAAAGAAGAGCTCTGGGTGGAGGCTGACAAGCTCCCGATCCGACGCCGCGGCCTCGCTTAATCCTTCGGTTACCCTGAACTAAGAGTGATCGAAGAGCCCAAGATCAATCGCAACCTCGCGCTCGAGCTGCTGCGCGTGACCGAAGCGGGCGCCCTGGCAGCCGCGCCGCTGCAGGGCCGTGGCAACAAGGAGGCTGCCGACGCGCGCGCAGTCGAAGCCATCCGCACCTCGCTCGCGACGGTCGACATGAAAGGCACGGTCGTCATCGGCGAGGGCGAGAAGGACAAGGCGCCGATGCTCTATTTCGGTGAGCAGCTCGGCAACGGTCTCGAACCTGAGGTGGACGTCGCGGTCGATCCGATCGAAGGCACGAGCCTCACGGCTTCCGGTCTGCCGGGTGCGATCTCGGTGGTGGCGCTGGCCGAGCGAGGCACGATGTTCACGAGCCACGTGCCCTATATGAAAAAGCTCGTCGTCGGCCGCAAGGCGCGCGGTGTGATCGATCTCGAGATGCCCGTGGAGTGGAACCTGCGGCGGATCGCGAAGGCTGAAGGTTTGCCGGTGCAGGAGCTGACTGTCGTTGTGCTCGACCGCGAGCGCAACAAGGAAACGATCGCGCAGATCCGTGACGTTGGCGCGCGGATCAAGCTCATCTCCGCTGGCGACGTGGCGGCGGCGCTCGAAGCCGCGCTCGAAACGCGGTTCGGCATCCACTGCATGATGGGCTCCGGCGGCGCGACCGAGGGCGTGCTCGCCGCGTGCGCGATCAAAACCATCGGCGGCGACATGCAGGCGAAGCTCCACTTCCGCGACGACAAAGAGCGAGAGATGGCGATCCAGGAAGGGCTGAAGCCTGACAAGGTGCTGTGCATCGACGATCTCTGCTCCGGCAAGGACATCTTCTTTGCGGCGACCGGCATAACGTCGGGCGAGCTCTTGAAGGGCGTTCGCTACGAGGACGTCTACGCCTACACGCAGTCGATGGTGCTGCGCTCGGCGTCAGGCACCATGCGCATCGTCGACGCCTACCACCCCATCGACAAGTTGCGGGCGAAGAGCCTACTTCCGGAACAGGTCGCGGTCCGCTGAGCGCCACTGAGGCGGGTCAGTTTCTGACCGCCGCCAGCAAAACGTTGGGGCCTCCGCAGTGGGAGTGGATCGCCACGGCCCGAATGGTGTCGCGGCAGAGGATTTCGGCTGGCGTCGCCGAGGAGGCGATCGACGCGTTGCTTTCGGGCGCGGACGAAGCGATGGTGAACGCGTTCACGACGGGATTTCGCGTCACCCAGGTGCAGGCCGCGATCAGCAAAGCCCTGCCCGACGCAGGCGCCGTCACGGCCGCTCTCGAGTCGGCACAGGTGGTCGCGCTCGGCATCCTCGTCCGGGAGCAGATGGATCCCGCTCAGTTCGCCTCGATCTACCGGCCATTCGCCACGGTGCTTCCAGGACCGACCTACCGGCCGCCGGCGCCGATCGACCGGCAGATAGCAGCGTTCCTGCGGCTGCTGCCCACGTTGAAGGGTGAGGTGGAAGCCGAGGTCGCGGCGGTCGCGAAGGCTTTGAGCGAAAAGCCCAAGGCACCGGCCGCCGTTGGCGCGGGCGCCGCCGTGAACGTGATCGCGGCTCCGGTCGCGCTTGACCCGGCCGCGAACTACACCGCGGCCTGGAAACACGTGATCGGGATGGCGAATCAGACGGCGCGGACGCAGGCCTTCCGCGTGATGCAGGACAGCGCGGAGCAGGCGGCGCCGCACGACGGCCTGGGAATCGTTGGATTCGCCGGAGTGGCCGCGGGTGCGATCTTCATGCGGGACGTGCTGCCAATCGAGAAGGTGCTCCTTCTCTACGAGCCGTTCGGTTCGGCGTTTCCGTACGAAGCGCTTGGGTAGGCGCCCGGGCCAACCCACTTGACATTGTCTCCGGATCGTCGCACTGTGGAGTCAATTAGTTTCCGTCCGGGTCCACCGACAGTTCACGCAAAGGTTGGCCTCCACAAGTAGGCAACGGCCGTAAAGCGGCGCAGAAAACCAAGCGCGTGTCACCCGGTGGCATCCCGGTCGAGGCGGTGTCCGCTGCAGGCGCCGCCTCGTTTTTTTGAACTCCCAACTCCTCCCAATTTTTACGGGGAGGTGGCGCCGAAGCCGCCGGAGGGGCTCACCGCAATCCCATAATTCGCGCTCGTGATCGGCGAGCTCACCTCGACGCCCCGCACCCGACGCTCCGCGCTGGACAACCGCCGCTTCCGTACGGTCCTGCTGGCGATCGCGGGCATCCCGATCGTCGCGACATATCTGTGGCAGGCGCTGATTCAACCGATCTTCCTCGGGGGCTATCTAGGCGACTTCCAGGAGAGCTACATGCGCGCCGCCACGCGCATAGCCAACGGCCAGGACCCGTACGACCTGTGCGCGACCATCGGCTGCCTCGAACCGACCGGCCCCCAGTACGTGATGCCGCCGGTGCTCGCGTGGTTGCTGCAGCCGCTGGTCGGCGTCGACGCCCACCTCATCACCGTCGGCGCGGTCGTGGTTCTCAACGCGTCTTTGGGGCTGTTCGTCTGGCTCACGTTGAAAGCGCTGAAGGTGGACGATTGGCAGCTCGCGGTGCTGCTGGTCCTAATCGCGCTTGCCTTCGAGCCTGTCGTCGGGAACGTCGACGAGGGCCAGGTCAATCTCGTCCTCCTGGCTCTGTCGGGCGTTTGGTTGTTGGCCTGGGTCGACGACCGATGGTGGGGCGGAGCGGCTCTCGGCGCGGCCATCGCGATCAAGCTCATTCAGGGTCCGGTCGCCCTGCTCGTCTTTTGGGCAAGGCGATGGAGGATGTTCGCCGCCGCGGCCGCGGCGGGACTCGTCCTGTGGCTCGTGGGAGCGCCGCAATACCTGTTGGAGTACCTGTTCAAGGTGCTCCCGTCGGTGAGCGCCGGGACCGGCCTATTCGAGAATCACTCTCCCGGCGGGACCATCACCCGCCTCTTCGACCCGAACACTTTCATCTCGGTGCGCGGCAGTCCTTTCGCGGCGCGCGTGCTGACCGCGCTCATTGCCGTCGCCGTCCTCGTGTTCACGTTTCGCGTGCTTCGGCGGCCGGCCGTGACGCCTATGGGCCGGTCGCTCGAGGCGGCCGCGATCGTGGCCGCGACGCCGCTCATCGCGTCGTATTCGTGGGGTACGCATCTCGTGCTGCTCCTGCTGCCGATGTTTGTGCTCGTCGTGTGGGCCATGCGGAGGCGCGACTGGCCGGTGCTCGCCCTGGTGTCGTGCGCCTGGCTGCTGATCGGCCCGGTCCACAAGCTGATGCAGGCGCTTCTCGTGTCGGGCTACTCCAATCTGGTCGTGCTCCGGGTCCTGGCGGAATTCGGCGTCGTGGGCATCGCCGCGATCTGGGTCGCGAGCCTGGTCGCGGTGCGGCGCTCAGCGAACGGTCTTGATCCGGCTCACGAGAACAGTCCCTAGGAACAGGAACACAACCGCGCTCGAGAAAACGATCCGATAGCCCCCGTTGCCGTGCGGGCCGTTCAGCAAATCGATGAGGGGGCCGCCGAAGAAGGGAATGATCGCCTGCGGCAAAGTCAAGGCGACGTGGAAAAGGCCCATGTCCTTCGCGGAAGCTTTGGGATCCGGGAGCGTATCGACGGCGAGCGCCCAGTCGACGGCGAAGTAGAGGCCATAGCCGACTCCGTATGCGACTCCGAGCGCGAACACGAGCGGGATCGCGGTCGGATACAGAGCGATGAACGCAATCGCGACGAATGCCTGGGCGGCGCCGGCCAGGTAGACGAAGATCTTGCGCCGGCGGATGCGGTCCGACACCAAGCCGCCAAAAAATCCGAACGGGATGGCCGTGACGACCACGACGAGAAGCCAGTTGGACGTGAAGGACTCGGCGCCGGTCTTCGTTTGCAGCACCACGTCTCGGAAGAAGTTGACGAGGAAGTAGAGGACGGCGGTAATGCCGGAGGAAATCATCAGGCGCGTGAAAATCACCCATGCGAAGTCGCCCTCGTGCAGGGGGCGGAGAAATTCCCGAACCGCCTCGCCCAACGGCCGGCGCGGACGGGCTGGAATCGGCGTCTGGCCCTCACCTCTTGCGGCCCAGACCGTCGGAATGAGGCTCAAGAGCGCGACCGCACCGAGAATCAGGTAGATGGCCGGGCTCCGTCCGATGAGCGAGGTGACTCCCAGGCCGGCGCCGATTCCAAGCTGAGTCATCGTGGCCAGGAAGCCGCTTGCTTTGCCGACCTGCTGGGCCGGGACGACGTCGGGGATGATGCCCGCGTACGCCGCGCCCGCGGCGTTGAAGAAGAACTGAATGATCGCGTAACCGACCAGAACCATTGGAAAGTTCGCGGCGAACATGAGGACCACGAGACCGGGAATCGTGAGGAGCGAGCCCGCGACCATGATCGGCCGGCGCCGTCCAAAGCGACTGTGTATGCGGTCGGACCACGCGCCGACCAGGGGCGGCACCGTCATGGCCAGCAGGCCGCCAACCCCGAGCGCAACACCGATGCCGGTGTTCTGGAGGTCTCGCTGGGGGACGACTTCGTCGATCTGGGACTGGAGCAAGACGGTCGTCAGCGGGATCCAGAGGAAGTTGCTCCCGAACCAGAAGGCGCTGAGCGCGGCATGGCGCAGGTTGCCAAAGTGCGGCTCCGACACGGCTGGCGTCGCCGCTGGAACCGCCGTGATCACGGCGCAAGGCTACTGTTAATTGGCTTTTCTGGGCGACCGGATCTGCTGTAGGCTTTCCCGGCCCCCTATGCCATCTATGTTTTCGCGGGCAAAAACTGTTCTGTTCGATGTGCCGCGGCACGGCAAGCTGGCCTACTGCCTGATGCGCGACGAGCGAATTCCGGCGGCGCCGAAGGCGTTGCTGGTCGGGGCGCTAGGCGTGATCGTGAGCCCCCTGGACCTGCCCGCCTGGATCCCGGTGGTCGGCGAGCTCGACATGCTGGCCCTCGGGATTCTCGCCGTTGAGACGTTCATCGACGCCTGCCCGGAGGACATCCGGCGCGAGCACGAGGCCTTGCTGAAGGCAAAGGAGAGCGTCTGGGATCGCGATCTTCGCGATACTGTTGCTGCTGCGCGCCACGGGGTGGGGCAGCTGGTCGATCGAATCCGTTCGCGAGTCCGCCACCGCGACGAATATCAATCCATGTCGGAGGTCGGGTGAAGTGCGGGTCTTGCTGACAAAGGACGTCGACAACCTCGGTCGCGCGGGGGACGTGAAAGAGGTCGCGGACGGGTACGGCCGCAACTTCCTGCTGCGCCGCAACCTGGCGGTGGCGGCGGGCAAGGGGGCGGAGACCGAGGCCAAGAGGCTTCGTGACGCGGCGGTCAAGCGCGAGATGAAGGACCGCGACGAGGCGCAGGCCGTTGCCGACGATATCGACAACAAAACTGTTGTCGTGCGGTTGAAAATTGGGGCGGAGGACAAGGCGTTTGGTTCGATCACGAACCAGGACATCGCTTCCGCGCTAAAGGCACAGCATCGCGTGGAGATCGACCGGCACAAGATCGAGCTGAAGGAGCCGATCAAGACGCTGGGCGAGCACCAGGTCTCGCTCAAGCTGCACCGCGACGTGGATGCCCACGTCAACGTGATCGTCACACAGGACCGTTAACCGCACCGGCATGGCGACCACGCTTCCACTCGCCACAGGGCGAGTACCACCGCACGACCTTGACGCGGAGATGTCCATCATCGGGTCGATCATTCTCGACCCGCTTTCGATCGCCAAGGTGCTGCAGTTCCTCCACCCCGAAGACTTCTATCGCGAGAACAACGGCCAGATCTATCGCGCGGCGCTGGACCTGTTCGCGGCCGGCGAGCCGATCGACAACGTCACGTTGGCGGCGCAGCTCCAGCAGATGGGATTGCTCGATCGTGTCGGCGGCCGGGCCCAGCTGGCCTCGATGCAGAGCGCGGTTCCGACCGCGGCCAACATCGAGTACTACGGCCGGATCGTCAAGGAGAAGGCGTACAAGCGGCGGCTGATCTCGGCGGGCGGGAACATCGCCGGTTACGGCTACGACGACTCGATCGAGGCCGAGGACGCGATCAACCAGGCGCAGTCACTGGTGTTCGGCGTGGCGGACGACCGCGACCAGCGGGAGCTGGCGCGCCTGTACGACCTGCTCGGGCCGGCGATGGAGCGGATATCGCTCCAGATGGAGAGCGGGCAGGGCGTGGTTGGAATCCCATCAGGATTTCACGACCTGGATCGCATGACGAGCGGATTCAAAGATTCGGACCTGATCATCATCGCGGGACGTCCCTCGATGGGGAAAACGTCGATGGCTTTGAACGTTGGACTGCATGCCGCTCTAGAAGCCAAGAAAGCAATCGCGATTTTCAGTCTTGAAATGTCAAAAGAGCAATTGACCGAACGCCTGCTGACAGAACAAGCGCAGATCGACGCTCAGCGCATGCACCGTGGTCTTCTAACGGAGGCTGAATTTGATCGCGTGTCCAACGCGCTAGGTCCATTGGGCGAAGCCATGATTTTCATTGACGACACTCCGGTCATGGACGAGCTCAGTCTGCAGCTGAAGGCTCGTCAGGCCAAGATGCGGCACAACATCGACATGATCGTGGTCGACTATCTCCAGCTGATGCATGGGCGCGCGCGCGGCGATGACAACCGAGTCCAAGAAGTCTCGGCAATCTCTCGCGCTTTGAAAGGCCTCGCTCGAGAGCTTCGAATACCTGTGATTGCAATTTCTCAGTTGAGCCGCGCACCCGAACAGCGTCCAGACAAGCGGCCGATCTTGAGCGACCTGCGCGAGTCGGGTTGCGTCACCGGGGACACGCCGGTCTATTTGCCCGACTCAGGCACCTACGTGCCGATCAAGGAGCTGGTCGGCAAGTCGGGATTCAACGTTCTCGCCCTGGACAAAGGCTGGTGGCGAATGGACTCGAGGAAGGTCAGCAAAGTTTTCGCGACAGGCACGAAGCCGGTCTTCAAGCTGACGACAAAGCTGGGACGCTCGGTGCGAGCGACTGCGAATCACAAGTTCCTAACAACCGCCGGATGGCGCCGTCTTGATGAGTTGGAGCCCAACGATCACATCGCGTTGCCGCGGATTCTTCAGGGCCCGGACCGCGACACGATGAGTCGGGAAGAGCTTGGACTGTTAGGCCACCTGATAGGCGACGGCTGCACGCTCCCCACCCATGCAATTCAATACACGACGAAGGATCCGACGCTGGCAGAGGAGGTCGTGAGGCTGGCGAAAGATGTATTCGGTGATGCAATTCGGCCGCGGATTCACCCCGAAAGAACATGGATCCAGGTTTATCTGCCCCCGACCCGCCATCTGACGCACGGCGTGCGCAATCCGATTCGGGTTTGGCTGGAAGAGCTTGAAGTCTTCGGATTGCGCTCCTACGAAAAACGGATACCCGAGAAAGTCTTCAAGCAATCGGCGTTGGGCATCGCCTGTTTTCTCCGGCATCTGTGGGCAACCGATGGATCGGTGCACTTATCCCACGGCGTTGCTCACTACGCAAACGTGTACTACGCGAGCAGCAGTCGGCAGCTTGCTCGAGACGTGCAGAGTCTGCTCCTACGTATTGGTATCAACGCCAGGATCTCGACCCACTCACAAGGAACAAAAGGGCGCGACCAACATCACGTCACCGTCAGCGGCCAGCACGACATCCACGTGTTCCTCGAGCTCGTTGGTGCTCTAGGCGAGAACAAGACATTGCACAAGGCGGCAATCCTTGAATACCTCGGTGCCAAGCGTGAGAACACGAACCGGGACGTGATCCCGGCTGTCGTGTGGCAGATGCACGCGATTCCAGCGATGGTGGCCGCGCGAGTGACAACGCGAGCGATGTACGCAGGTCTTGAAACGTCATACGCGGGTACCGGCATCTACAAGCAAAACCTGAGCCGGGAACGAGCTCGCAAGCTGGCCGAGGTAGTCCACTCGGACGAGCTGGAATTGCTTGCTGCTAGCGACGTTTATTGGGACCAGGTCAAGTCAATTGAGCCCGACGGAGTCGAAGATGTGTATGACCTAACGGTGGAAGATCTACATAATTTCGTAGCAGGAAATGTGATACTCCACAACTCGATTGAGCAGGACGCGGACGTGGTCATGTTCTTGTTCCGACCCGAGTACTACAAATCCGACGAGAAGCCAGGCATCGCCGAAGTGATCGTGGCCAAGCACAGAAACGGACCCACCGGAATGATCGAGCTCAAGTTCCGCCGCGACCACACCCGCTTCTACAACCTCGAGACGAGGCGGCCAGAACCAGGGACCGAGTAGCGTAGCGGCCCGTGGTCATCATCCTGGTCGGCGGCCAGTGGGGCGACGAGGGCAAAGGCAAGGTCATCGACTACCTCGCCGCGAAGGCGAACATGGTCATCCGCTCGCAAGGCGGCAACAACGCCGGCCACACCGTCATCACCGAGCACGGCGAGTTCAAGTTCCAACTGATCCCGAGCGGCATCCTCTACCCCGAGTGCACCTGCATCATCGGCAATGGCGTCGTGGTCGACCCGATCGTCCTGCTGAAGGAGATCGCGCAGCTGCGGGAAAGAAACATCGAGCCCAAAAACCTCATCGTCAGCGAGCGCGCGCACATGGTCATGCGCTACCACCCCCTCTTCGACCAGCTCGAAGAAGAGGTTCGAGGCGACGACCGGCTCGGCACGACCTGGCGCGGCATCGGACCCGCGTACGCGGACAAGATCCGCCGCATCGGCTTCCGCATTGGCGACCTTCAAAAGGAAGGCTTCATGCGCAAGAAGCTCGCCTTCGTCGTCGACGGAGTCAAAAATCCGATCCTCACCAAGCTCTACGAGAAAGAGGCCTACGACTGGTCGCAGATGCTCGATGAGTACAAGGGCTACGCCAAAGAGCTGGATCCGCACATCAGGGACACCTTCCCGATCATCCAGGACGCCCTAGACCGCAAGGCCAACATCCTGCTCGAGGGCGCCCAGGCGACCATGCTCGACATCGACTTCGGCACGTACCCCTACGTGACGAGCTCGAACACCACCGCCGGGGGCGGGCTCACCGGCAGCGGCATTCCCCCGACGAAGGTGGACCTGACCCTTGGCGTGTTCAAGGCCTATACGTCACGCGTCGGTTACGGCCCGTTCCCTTCCGAGCTGCTCGACGAGGTGGGGGACCAGATCCGGGAGCGCGGCCACGAGTTCGGCACGGTGACCGGTCGCCCGCGACGCATCGGCTGGTTCGATGCGGCGGTCGGGCGCTACGCGGTGCGCCTCAATGGCCTCAGCGTCGCGGCGTTGATGCGCCTCGACATCCTCGATGACCAGCCGCTGCTCAAGATCTGCACCGGCTACGAGTTTCGCGGCGCTCGATACGACCACCCGATCGCCAACATCTCTCACTACAAACACTGCATCCCGATCTATGAAGAGATGCCCGGATGGCAGACTGCGATCGGTGCGGCCACGTGTTGGGAAGACCTGCCCCAGGCGTGCCGCGACTACGTCGAGCGGATCGGCGAGCTCATCGGCGCGCCCATCCAGCTTGTCGGCACCGGTCCTCGCCGCGACCAGTTCGTGACCCGCGGCGCCCAATTATTCGACTGACGTGGCCACAACTCCAACCGAGCTCAGCTGGGCTCAGGTCCACGCCTTCCGCCTGCAGCGCCACCACCTGACCCGCCGCGCTCCGAAGAAGGACCTGGCCAAGGTCGTCGGCGAGATCGGTGGCGCCCAGGCTCAGCTCATGTCGGCGGCTGAGCGTCAGATCGCGACATGGGTCGACTGCAAGGTCGCCGACGTCCGCGAGGCGCTGTGGCAGGAGAGGAGCCTGGTCAAGACGTGGCTCATGCGCGGCACCCTGCATCTCGCCGCCTGACGCCACGGGTCGTCTCCGGGATTCGAGAGCGCGCCGGCGAGCTCAGCGGCGCGGTTGGCGCGGCGAAGGGCGAAGTGAGCGTCGCCTAGGACGGGTCCGTGATCGTCTTGACGACGCGGAGATTTGCCTCGCGCTGTCGCAGCAGGCGGGTTCGCTTCCAGCGCTCCATTGCCACCGAAGCCGACCAGTAAAGGACGACGACCAGAGCCATCACCGCCTGGATCGTGGCCACGGTCAGAAAGGCCGCTTCGATCCCATAACCGTTGCGTCGAAGGCCGACCGCAAACAGTCCCGCGGCGAAGCCGAGCATGGGCCGCAGCGCCCACGAATCCGGAAGCAATCTTCGATCCGCCAGAATCAGCCCGGCCACAAACCACGTCGGACCGCTGTCCAGCTGGAAGACGAAATCCCACTGTGAGGTGTAGACCGCGACGAGCGATCCGGCAAGAAACGCGACCAGCACGACCAGGCTCACGCGCCGCGCGTACGCGAGCCACGCCACGCCCACCGCAACCGCTAGAAGCGACGTGGCGAAGACTGGCCCGGCGACGTTGCCGACATAGAGCCTTACAGGGTCCAGCGCCCACGTCGACTGATGGAACAGCTGGTACCAGGTGTCGATGGGATCCCTGGGGTTCGTGGTGCCGTTCGGATCGAAGTAGGTGAACGGCGCACCTCGCGTAACCAGGGCGATCACGGCAAAGGCGATCAGTCCGGCCTGCGCGCGGATCGCCGGTATGTAGCGCGTGCGAAGCAGCTCAAGAGCGACCGCCAGCGCAGCGACCTCGATAGTTACGAAAAGGCTTGCCCCGGCGCCGACCAGCGCGACCCCGAACAACGCAGCGATGACCGTGCTGGTGCCCGAATGATGCCGCTCATGCCGCCACAACCACTGCGATACGAGCAATCCGACCGCCCCGGCCGCCGCGGCGACGGCGAGCATCTCGAGGGCGTGGACTCTGAAGATGATCAGGCCGGCCGCAATTGCCGGCAGCAGCGCGATTCCGGTCACCAGATCATCCGGCAATGTGGCGGGTCGGAAAGCTGCTCGATCGAGCAGACGGCCGAGCTTGATCAACCACGCTCTCGGCGCTTTGGTTTTGAGTTCGCGGGACCCCCCGGTCGGCACCTGGGGATTGTAGGCAAACGGGCCCACCTGGCGGTCGGTTTGCGGGTGCCCGGAACCCGGCTTGGGTGATAATCGGCAGGCTCGTGTCGCTTCTTGGCAGCCGTCTTGCTGCGACTTTCGTGGCGTTGTGGGTGATCTTGATCGCGGCTCTTGGCGCTCTCGCAGACGCCCCGCCGGACTCCACCTGGGTCGCGCTGAAACCTCTCCCACATCAAGGCCGCGCGGCTGTCTTCGCGCTGGCGGTCGATCCGTCCAACAACCAGTCCCTGCTCGCGGGCACGTCGGACGGTTCGCTGCTGCGCAGCACAAACGGCGCGAGCAGCTGGACCCAGGTCCACGCCGGCAAGGCCAATGTGACCGTGATCAGCTTCAGCCCGTTCACGTCCGCCCTTGTGCTCGCCGGAACGCGAGGTGGAGGCGCGCTGGCCAGCCGGGACGGTGGAGCAACGTGGTCGGCGGCGCGGGGCCTCGAGGGTCGCAACGTCCGGGTGTTCGCGTTCGCGCTGACAGAAATCGCGGCAGGGACCGACCGCGGGATCTACATCAGCGGCGACGGGGCCAACTGGACCCAGTCTGGGCTGTCCGATCGCAGCATCAACGCAGTCGCAGTCGAGGCCATTCATACACCGGTGAGGCTGATAGCGGGCAGCGATCTGCAGGGCTCGGGCGGGGCCTTGCCTCTGTATCAAAGCATCGACGCGGGCGTTACGTGGACGCAGCTGAACCCGCCGATCAGCGGCACCATCGCGGTGAAGCTGGTGACCGGTCCCCTGCCGCCGACGGGTAACGTCAGGCCGCTCATCGCCGGGACGAACACAGGGCTGTTCGCCTCGACCGACAATGGGGCGTCGTTCACCCCGCTCAGCGGCGGCGGGTTGCTGCCCACGACCGACTACACGCAGGTCGCGTTCATCACCGATCATCACGACCGCTTCTACGCTGCGAGCGATGGCGGGGGATCGGGATCGGGTGGCTTGTGGCGGACAACTGACGGCGGGCAATCGTTCACCTCGATGGAAGTCCCCGAACCGTCGATCACCTCGCTCGCGGTCTCGAACGACGAGAAGCCGACGCTGTACGTGGCGAGCTTCCATCCGTCAACTCACACCCCTTCGTTGTGGATCTATCACGACACCGGCGGGCCTCCACAGGGCCCGACCGCGACGCAGTCACCGGTGTCGAGCGGAGCTCGCGTGGCGCATCCGGCTGACACATCCCTGCTGAGCCAGATCCTTGGCGCGCCCTCGCTGCCCTACCTCGGCCTCGGCCTCGGAGCATTGGCCGTGATCCTCACCGCTGTCGTGGCCCACCTGCGCGCTCGCCCCAGATAGGCCGGTATGCTCGCTCGGTTGACCACTCCTCATGACCGCTTGCGAGAGCTGGGCATCACGCTTCCTCCTGCACCACCTCCCGCTGCCTCTTATGTCCAGACGCGGCTCGTATCGATCGGCGATGGCCGCGCGCTGCTCTACATTGCGGGACAGATCTCGCGCGAAGGCGAGCGTGTGCTGAGTGGCAGCTGTCCCGACGAGGTCTCGGTCGAAGAAGCGTCGCGGCGCGCCAGGCAGTGCGCGCTCAGTCTGCTGTCGCAGATCGAATCGGCGGTCGGACTGGACACCGTCGTGGAGATCACGCAGCTGATCGGTCTGGTGCTCTCCGCGGACGGTTTTGGCGACCAGCCGAAAGTGATGAACGCTGCGTCAGATCTCCTGGTCGAGGTGCTTGGCGCGGCCGGCAAGCACACACGCGTCGCGGTCGGGACCAATGCGCTGCCGTTTTCTGCAACGGTTGAGATCGCGGCGGTGGCGGTTGTCCGCACCGGCTGAGACGCGACCAGGCGTGCGTCGTCCGGGCGTGCTCCTGATCGGCAGTCTTCTTTATCTCTCGGTCGTTTTCGGCGTGATGCTGTGGCGCGGCGTTTCCATCGAGCCCGAATGGGTGGTGCTCGCGCTTCTGGTCATCGCCATCGCGCTGGGACGCGGGCTGACGTTCATCGCGGACTGGGGCCCTTTCCTGCTGCTCTTCTTCGCCTACGAGGCAATGCGGGGCTTTGCCGCCAAGACGGGGTTCGCGCCGCATGACCTGTCCGGCCTCGAGCAGGTCGCGTTCGGGGGAATGCTGCCGACTCTCACGCTGCAGCATGCGTTCTATCGCGTCGAGACGGTCAGTCCTCAAGACGTGATCGCGATGTTCTTCTACTTCATGCACTTTCCGATGCCCATCGTGGTCGGATTTGTTTTCTGGCTGAGAAGCCGCGATCACTTCCACCACTTCATCGGGGCCCTGCTGCTGATGGCCTTCCTGTCTTTCGTGACGTATCTGTTCTGGCCCTCAGCACCACCCTGGTATCAGTTCCAGGAGGGCCACGTCCCACCCTCGCAGGTCGTGCACAAGATCCTCAACGAGACGGTGGACAAGCTCTGGGGGTCGAATTACTTCGTTTCGCCGCTCTACACGCACCTGAATCCAAACCAGTTCGCGGCATTCCCATCGCTCCACGCGGCGTTTCCGGCGCTGGCTGCCGTCTACGCATGGAACCGGTTTCGTGTGCTCGCCATCGGACTCGTGGCCTGGACGACGGCGGTGCTCCTGTCGATCGTGTATCTCGGCGAGCACTACGTGGTCGACGCGATCGATGGCTTTCTCTACGTCGCGGTCGCGACGGTTCTCGTCGAAGGATTCGTCCGATGGCGGGCGAGGCGCTCTGGACCTACGCCTGCCAGACCTTCCGCATGATGGATCGGGCCAGCTTCTCGGAATCGTGGTGCGACGGGATGCGCACGTTGACGACATCGGAAGCGATGAAGCGAACCTCGGGGTGCTTCGAGGAGTCGCTCGGCCTGAAAATCACCAGATCCTGACCGCCTGTCGGCGCGTGGGAGACGTTCGAGTTCACGAGCACGAAATCGAAGAGATTGGCGCCGACGTGCTCGCGAATCACACGGAGGTAGTCGGCCACTCCGTAGCCGTCGGTTTCGCCTGGCTGAGCGGCCAGGTTGCAGATGTAGAGCTTCAAGGCAGGTGAAGCCTTGATCGCCTCGACCATGCCTTCCACCAGCAGGTTGGGCAGGATCGACGTGTACAGCGACCCCGGGCCCGCAATGATGAGCTCTGCGTTCAGGATCGCCTGCACCGCTTCAGGGTTGACCTGGACTCCGTCGGGCTTGAGGAAGACATGGCTGATCGGCGCGTTCTGCTTGGGAATCTTGGACTCGCCTTCGACGGTGCCGCCGTTGATCGACGCCACAAGGGTGACGTCCTGCAGTGTCGACGGCACGATCGTCCCTTTGACCGCGAGCACCTTGCCCGATTCGCGCAGCGCCTGCTCGAAGTTCCCGGTCACGTCGGCCATCGCCATGATGAAAAGGTTTCCGAACGCGTGGCCGTTCAGGGAGCCTTCCTTGAACCGATGATCGAAGAGCTGCTTCATCAGGGGCTCGGCGTCGGCGAGCGCGATCAGGCATTGCCGGAAGTCGCCTGGCGGAAGGATTCGATACTCATCTCGCAGCCGGCCTGACGAACCTCCGTCATCGGCGACCGTGACGATCGCCGAGAGGTTGGACGTGTAAATCTTCAAACCTCGCAGCAGCGAGCTCAACCCTGTGCCGCCGCCGATCGCAACCACGCGCGGCCCACGGCCGCGGAGGCGATACGCGTGGATGACCTCGAGGACGCTGCTCGTGCTGTTGCCGGGTAGGAACGGTCCAAGAATCGATTGGGTCAGCTTCAAGTAGCTGACCAGCAGCAGGCCCACCCCGAAGATGCCGAAGATGATGGCGCGGGCCCAGTAGGGCAGGAACTGCAGCGTCAGGTAGAAGAAGAAGCCGGGCAGGTGCGCGGTCTGGTAGAGCTCCTTCAGGGCGTAGGCGACACCTAGCACCAGGACGAGCTCGGAAACCATCAGCAGAACGAGCCATCGCTTGATCTGGAGCCCTGGCGTCAGCCACCGGAGCCACGAGGTCGTTGAAGGAAGCCTTCTGGCCATCTACCCCGCCTGGATCAACGTTTGGAAAACGTGCAAAGTTACTCTGGTACTACGCTTCGTCTGAAGTATGCGGACTTTGCGCCGGATCCGTCGCCTCGTTAGGTTCGTGACTTTCGGGCTGGTCGCCGCCGCCGTCGCAACCGAGCTGGCCAAGCCGGCCGACGAACGTACGTGGCAGGGCAGGCTCGGCGGATTCGTTCCATACGACTTCCGTCCCCCTACGTGGAAGCGAATTCGCGATGCCTACTGGAACCCGGCATCGGACCGGCTCTTCAGCGACCGTGTTTTCGGGGTTGGATGGGCGGTAAACCTCTATCGAGCCAAAACGCTCCTGGAGCACACTTTCCGGCGGTTGATGGGCTCTCCTGAACAGGTGTCGATCCGCATGACGGTGCGGGCGGAGGGTTCGGCCAAAAAGCCGGACGTGACCATCACGAGGGAGTAACGGCCAGCTTCGGGCACCTCCTTAGAATGGTTCGCCCGGCCCCGCGTCCGAAGCATTTGGGGAGTGGCGCAACGGTAGCGCAGCTGACTCTGGATCAGAAGGTTGAAGGTTCGAATCCTTCCTCCCCAGCCATTACCGATCGCTGCGGCCAGGCCTTCGCCCCACCCTTGTGATTTTCGTGCCGGTCGAGGTCGCCGGTGGAGCGACGTCAAGTGGACACGCGGCGCCGAGAGCTCGCTTTTGGCCGTCTCGAAGGACGGGCTTGATGCCGCGTTGCGCCGGCATCGCCCATGGCCGACCGCAACAGCGCGCCCGCCGACCAGCGCATGAGTTGGACGGCTTCCTTGCGTGAGAGACCGGCAATATCGGTCAACCAGACAAGCGCCTCGATCCCCGCGGCGCTTCTGATCGCGAAAATCAGCCGCCTGATGTCGCGCGCGGACATCACGCCACGCAATGGAGACAGTGCCTCCCCAATCCACCCGATCGCGCGACCCTTGCGCAACGGGAGCTCGCCGCGATGGTCTGGGTCGGGATCGAGTGAAAGGCGCAGCATCGTGCGCTGTTGCGCTTCCGTGTCGACTATGAGGTGCAGGAATGCAGTCACGACGGCATCCAGTCGAGCTGCCACATCGGATGGGGCCGTCTCGGGCAGTAGGGACAATGCCTCGATCTCGGGGTGGGCGGCCACCAGCAACGCCCGCTGGTTTGGAAAGTAGCGGTAAGCCGTCGTCCGTGAGATGGATGCGATCGTCGCTGCCGCGTCGACAGTAGGCGTCTGGCCTCGGGTTACAAGTTCACGGGCAGCTGCCACCAGTGCTCCACGAGTCCGCTGCTTCTGGCGCGTTCGGCCGCTCAGCTCATATGACATTGACATTTGGGTCAGGGTACTCTAGTCTCGTCATGGTACTCGAGTCCCATAAAGCATTGTTTTAGGAGGCTGGCAGTGGCGATGACCAATCTAGTTCCGATCGTGCGTGCCGACGGTGATGGCGAGAAGCTGTGGTTCTACGGTGGCGGCGTTCACACCTGGCTGGCTACCAACGCCGAGACGGGAGGCGCATTCCTGCTGTTCGACGACATCATGACGATCGGCAAGACCACGCCAATGCATTCGCACCCCGAAGTCGACGAGACCTTGTACGTGCTGGAAGGCGAAATTCTCGTCCACGTCGACGGTCGCGAGCAGAAGCTCGGGAGAGGCAGCCTTGCAATGGTCCCGCGTGGCGTTCCGCACGCCTTTTTGGTCACATCGGAGTCGGCGCGCTTGTTGACCCTGGAGACTCCAGGCTCCAGCGAGGCCTTCTACCGCGGCGCGAGCGAGCCGCTGACGCCGAATCTCGAGGCGACCGCTCCGGTCGACTTCGACCGGGTGCGTGCCTCGGCGGCTCGGAACGGGGGCATCGAGATCCTCGGTCCACCTCCATTCGCCGTCAGGTCGGGGGCTTAGGTCGTTGGACACGCTGAGCGCCAGTTCTCGGATCGGGGCGGCGCTTGTTCCGGGACGGCGGTGCTTTCCTCAATCTCCGTCTCGTCGACGACAAGACGACCACGACTGGCGTTGATGATCGGGACATACCAACCGGCCTGACGAGCTCGATGCGTTCCTTGTCGGCTTGTCCTAATTTTTGAGGTGCGCCGATGCCGCGTCGATGTCTCATTGCGCTCGCATGCCTGGGGATGCTGGCTTGCTCAGTGCCCGGTCGACCCACGGCCGCGGCTACGACGCAGCAAACCGGCCCGGTGGCTTGCCCCGACGGGAAGCCTGACCGGGCCGGACTTTCGAACTTCGGCGCCTACATCGGAACCTGGGCGACCGCCCATCGCCGCGACCCCCAGGCGTCCGACGCCTACGCGATCGGAACCCTCCCCGGCCACGTCACGGTGCGCTGCAGCGCCCATGACTTTGTGATAGCTCGCCCAACAGCTGGGTCCCGACGACAACGACGGCCGCGCGGCGATCGTCTTCGAGAGCCAGACGCCGAGCTACAACGCCGCCGCGGTCAACCTGATCCTTATCGACGTGCTCGACAGCCTGGGCGCAGACGCGAAAGGCTGTTGACCTTGGACTAGAGGATCGCGGGCTTTAGCCCAAGCTTCGCCCAGTCGATCGATTCGCCGCGGACCGGATGGCTGTCGGCCCTTATTACAGGCCAAGGGCGGCACCGACCGCTATCCGGGTCGCGGCCGATATCCCAAGTCCTCCATGGATGACGAGCGACTCGTAGACGTAGGGGGTCGTCAACGCGAAAGCCGACCGCGCCGCCTTCGCCGGCGGCGTACGTGCATTTAGCCTGTCTTCTTCGGCGAGCCGACGGCATCGGCTTCGGAACCAGCGTCTGGGAATCCTTCCTCATCGCCTATCTGGTCTGCTTCGGGATGGCAACCCTGCAAGGCGGCGGGCTGCCACGGTGGACCGGCTATGCGGCGTTGGGAGCGGCGGGGCTTGCGGTCCTTGCCTATCTTCAGGTTGTTCCTCCAGCGCTCGGACCGGTCTTCGGCGTACCCGGCTGGATATTGCACATCGCCTGGACCGTGGGGATCACGGTCTCCATGCTCCGGGGAAGGGCGAGAATGCCTTCGCATTCGTTCCGCTATGAGCCCGCGGGCGTCAGCCCTGATTAATCGGCGCACTCCTACAGGCGCGCCTACACTCATGCCCACCATGAACGGGGAAGCGGTCGATACAGCTTTGTGGGCGCGCACGAAGGGGATGCGGCGGATGCGGGCCGCACTGCAGTCAAGCCTGCTGTTTCCAGCCCTGTCGAGCTTCTGTCGACTGAGTGTCCGCGACCGCGAGCTGCTGCGCGATCTGACCGGGCCGGCGGTTTTCGTGGCGAACCATGTCAGCGCCCTCGACGCCGTTGTCCTGGCCGAGGCTCTGCCGCCGCGGTACAGGCACCGCTCCGTCGTCGTCGCCGCCGCAGACTCGATCTTCAAGCGCAAGTGGGAGGCGCGCCTGGCGCAGGTGACTGTCGACGCCTTCCCGATCCCACGCGGCGGCGGTGCAAGGCAGCATCTCGAGTATCTGAAAGACCTGCTGCGCGACAACTGGTCGGTGATCATCTTTCCGGAGGGCCGCCTGACCGCCACCGGAGCGATCGGCGCTTTCCGCAAGGGCGGCGCGATCCTCGCCATGGACGTCGGCGTGCCCATGGTCCCCGCCTACGTCGATGGGATGTACGACGTGTTGCCCCGCTTCCGGCGCGTGCCAAGACCGGGCCGCGTCACGGTTACTTTCGGCTCGCCCCTGGTCGCGGAACCCGACGAGGACTACGACGCATTCATCGCCCGCGTCGAGTCGGCGGTCAGGCAGCTGGCGGGACCGAAGGGCATCGAGGTCGAGCCACCCGGCGCCTCCCGATCAGAGGGTCCGAACTACTGGTACTGAGAGTCATCCCGAGCCGGCATCGGTGAGCGCGCTGGAATGGCCGCTTGGTGCGATCGAGCTGAAAGTCCTCGATCTCGAGCGTGTCGTCGCGTTTTATGAATGGTTCGGCTTGGCGCGCTTCAGTGGAGACGCAAGCCACGCGGTCATGGGAGTCGACGGCCCGCCACTGCTGCGGCTCACCGCGCTCCCTGAAGGCCGTGAGCGGCCTCCTCATACGGCCGGCCTCTTTCATCACGCGATCCTGCTGCCGAGCGAAGAGCAGCTGGGTGGTTTCCTCCGGCGTGCGCTCGAGGCACGCCTGCCGCTGACCGGGACCGCAGACCATCTCGTCAGCCAGGCCCTCTATTTCGATGACGTCGAAGGCAACGGGATCGAGGTTTACGCCGACCGCCCGCGCAGCGAATGGCAGTACCCGAACGGGCGGCTGAACATCGGGACCGAGCACCTCGACTTCGAGCGGCTACTGCGAATCGCCGCGCCGCCTCAGCGGAAGCTGCCTGCCGGGACCGTTCTCGGCCACGTCCACCTCAACGTCGGCGATCTCGACGCCAGCCAGGCGTTCTACGAGTCTCTAGGCATGGAGCTGATGGCCCAGGCCGGTCACGTGATGCGGTTCTTGAGCTGGGACGGCTACCACCATCACCTCGGCATCAACCTGCTCGAGGGTCGCGACGCGGCGCCGGTCGAGCCCGGCGTGCGTGGCCTCCGCAGCTTTGAAATCCGGAGGCTGGATGTGGCCCGGACGGACACCAACGGGATCTTGCTTACTCCGCCCCTTTAGTTTTCCCCAGGCCGCTGGCGGTTTGTCGCTAACCGACGCGATTGCCAGACTTGTTGTCCTTGAAAAATCGTCGTGTAGGCTATTCTGCCGCAGTGACTCCGGCCCTCATCATTTTGCAGCTTGCCATCGAGGTGGCTTTCGCGTTCCTGGCCATCCGGACGGTGGTGAGCTGGGTCAGGCAGCCCGACGCGCGTCACGGCAACCTTGCCCTCGCCCTGAGCGCTCTCACCCTCGTGATCGTGCTCTCGTCCTTGTTCGGCGGCTCGGGCGTCCAGGCCCAGCTGTTTACGGACGCAGCCCTGATCATGTTCCTGGTCTCGGGCTACGGCCTGCTGATGTTCCGGGACTCGTTCGTCCCCTTGAGCCCGGGCACGACGCGCGCCGTCACGGTTGCGATCGTCGTGATCGGACTGCTCGGGATCATCGTTCAGCTGCCGGCCAATCCGGAAACTCCGCACACGGAGCTCCAGTCACTCGTCCTTGTGGCCACGATCGGCATCTGGGCCTTCTGCATCCTCGAGCCGACCGTCACCATCTGGATGTCGGCCCGCGGCCGCCCGTCGGTCGAGCAAGCGCGCCTGCGGGCCATCAGCATCGGTTACGCGGGCCTTCTGCTCGTGGTCGTCGTCGGCACCATCGCGGGCTCGTTGAACAACTTCTTGTCCCTGCTGCTCAGCCTCACCGCCCTGGCGGTCGTACCTGTCCTCTATGTTGCTTTCTTCCCGCCGGTCTGGCTGCGCCGCGTCTGGCGCCAGCCTGAAGAGGACCAGTTCCGCCACGCCCTTCACGACCTGCTTCTTTACAGCCCTGACCGTGGGACGCTTGCCGACCGAGCCCTTGTTTGGGCGGAGCGGTTGGTGGGTGGTGAGGCGGCGTTCGTGCTGGACTCGGACGCCACCGTACTTGCAGTCCGCGGGATAAGCGCATCCGACGCGGCCGACCTGAGCAAGAGATCCGCCTACCTGAAACCCGAGGGCAAAGAGAACGGTCACGCGCCGTGGCAGTCCGGTTCCACCGTTGTTGTTCCGCTCGATCTGCAGCAGGGCCGGGGCGCGATCATCATCCTGTCTGGCCGATTGAGCCCTCTGTTTGGCGATGACGAGCTGAGCCGGCTGCGTCAGTATGCGACGAGCATCTCCGCGGGTCTGGACCGCGTGACCCTCAACTCCAGGATTGCCGCGCTCGAACGCGCGAAAACCGACTTCTTGAACATCGCATCGCACGAGCTGCGCGGCCCCATGACCGTCATCAAGGGCTACCTGACGATGCTCGACGCCGGCGCCCTTGGCGATGTGGCGCCGAAGGCCCGCTCGGTCCTGCCCCTCCTCATCTCGAAAGCCGACGAGGTGAACTGGATGATCGAGCAGATGATCGAAGCGTCGCGCCTGGAGGAAGGCCGCCTGGCTTTGAAGAGGCACCGCTCCGACATCGTCGAGCTGACCGATTCCGCGATCGAGGGCGTCAAGCTGCTCCTCAGCGGGCACGAGCTGCGGGTCGACACGCCGCACCAACCGGTCGAAGCTGAGGTCGACCCGGACCGTTTTCAGATCGTCGTGCGCAACCTGCTGAGCAACGCCGCCAAATATTCATCGCCAGGTACGGACATCGACATCGAGGTGCGACGTGATGGCGACAAGGCTTTCGTTTTGGTGAAGGACCAGGGTATCGGCATCTCGAAGCAAGACCAGGCCGTGCTCTTCACGCGGTTTGGGCGAGTCGATTCTTCTTCCCATGTGCAGGGCACAGGTCTGGGACTCTGGCTGTCGCGCGAGATCGCGCGCATGCATGACGGCGACCTGACGGTTGAATCCGGTAACGGCGCGGGCACGACATTCACGTTTTCGGTGCCCCTGAGTCCGTAGTCTCTTGGGCGGATGCGCCCGGAAGCCCAGGCAACGTTTGAGCCGCGCCCTCCGTTCGATCTTGACCTGACTCTCGCGCCGCTCAGCTCAGGACCTTCGCTGCGCCATCACGACGGGGCCACCTGGCGGGCGTCGCGCACCCCTGATGGCCCAGCGACCGTTCAGCTGAAGCAACGTGGCCGTTCGGTGGAGGTGAGTGGATGGGGCCCGGGCGCGGAGTGGGCTGTCTCGCACGCGCCCGAGCTTTGCGGTCAGGCCGACGATGACACAGGCTTCGCGCCCGCGCATCCGCTCATCAAGAGGCTGCACCACGAGATCCGCGGCATCCGCCTGCCGCGAAC
Organism: Chloroflexota bacterium; assembly: GCA_005881275.1. Lineage (GTDB taxonomy): Bacteria > Chloroflexota > Dormibacteria > Dormibacterales > Dormibacteraceae > 40CM-4-65-16. The sequence goes on along the minus strand of VBEF01000022.1, from coordinate 26,077 downwards.
CCGCTCCGTCTTCGAAGCTGTCGTCCCTGCGGTGATCCTGCAGCAGGTGACGACAGAGGAGGCGGTCAACTCGTACCGACACCTGGTCAACGCCCTTGGCGAGCCGGCGCCCGGCCCTGCGCCCTTGACGCTTCCGCCGTCGCCGCAGGTGCTTTTGCGGACGCCCTACTGGAGCTTCCATCGTTTCGGCATCGAGAGACGGCGGGCGGAGATCATCATTCGTGCCGCGCGGAGCGCAAACCGCCTGGAGGAAATCGTCGCGATGGACATCGCCGGCGCCTATCAGAGGATGCGTGCGTTTCCCGGCATCGGGCCCTGGACGGCGGCCAAAGTTGCGACGGTGGCGCTGGGCGACCCCGACGCGGTCCCCGTCGGCGACTATCACCTTCCGCATTCGATCGGTTACGCGTTCGAGGGCACCCCACGATCGACCGACGAGCGGATGCTCGAGCTTCTGGAGCCCTACCGCGGCCACCGCGCGCGTGTAATCCGGCTCATCACCGTCGCGGGCATCGTGGCGCCGCGTTTCGGCCCGCGGAAGCCACTCCGCAACTTTCGAAGTTACTAGAGGCACCCTCTGCCCACAGGGGAGAGGGATGTTGGGTGAGGGGCGTCAAAGATGGTGTCAGGCGTCCAACGTCGCGAGCTCTTCCTCGACCATCTCGATCAGCTCTCGCATGCCGTCGCTGTCAAAGATGAGGCGCGCGCCCGCGGCCTTGTAGAGGTCCGGCAGCGGTATGTAGTAGAAGGGGAACTCGAAGAAGTGAAGCTGGTAGTACCAGCGGGCGACGCGCTCGGAGTCCAGCCCGGTCCAGTCCACCATGTCGCCCTCGAAGCGCCGCCTCAACTCAAGCCACTTGCGGTCGCGTGCCTCCGCGTCGCGGCCTTCGGGCGCCGTGTAGATCCATTGCTGGAATGCGTCCACCGATGCGCAGTGAGTGAAAAAGATCACGGCGCGTTCCAGGAGCCAGCGCCTGGAACGCACCGCATCTGCTTCGGAGTAAAACCCGCCATGCTCCTGGTCGATGTAGGGCGCAGCGAGCAGCTCCATCGACATAGACGCGACTTCTGCCATCTCCGCGCCGGGATGCCGCTGGAACAACAGCGGAAGGTTTGCCGTCTCGAACACATGAAACGAGTGACCAGCCTCGTGCAGCAGCGTGCGCACGTCGTCATCGACGTTGACGGTGTTCATGAAGATGAGAGGCAGCTTGCGCACCGGAAGCGAGTCGCAAAAACCGCCGGGCGCCTTTCCCTTGCGGTTGTCCAGATCGAGCAGGCGGGCGTCCGCCATCGTTTCAAAGTCGCGCTTGAAGTCAGGCTGCACGTGGGCGAACACGCGGCCGGCGCGCTGAATGAAGTCATCGACATCGCTGTACGGCCGCAGCGGAGCACGCCCTTTCGGATCGACCAATTGGTCCCAGGGCCTGAGCCGAGCGACTCCCAGATGGGCCCGGCGGCGTTCCTGCAGGCGCTTGACTGCCGGCGCGACAGCCTGCTCGACTGCATCGTGGAAGCGGAAGCAATCGTCCGACGTGTAGTCAAACCGGTTCTTCTCGCGATGGGTGTAGTCGCGGAAGTTCTCAAAACCCGCATTGCGGGCGACGTTCTGGCGCAGGTCGTACATGCGGTCGAAGAGATCCGCCAGCGCATCGCGCTGGTCGATGTACGGCTTGAACATCTTGCGGAACGCTCGCTCGCGAACCTGGCGGTCGTTGTCCTCCAGAAACGGCGCCATCTGCGCTGGCGTCTTCTCCTCGCCGTCCCAGTCCACGGTCATGGCGCCGATCACCTTCGCCCACTCCGTCGACAGCTTCGCGAGATCGGTGTGGAGCGGCACGTTCGCCGGGGAGAAGAGCTCCATCTGGTTGCGAAATCGCTGCACGGTGGTCTCCAGCCCCGGCCGGACGTAATCGAGGTTGACCAGGCGCTGCTGCAGCTTCGTCCGCTGCTCCTCGGCCTGGGGCGCGATCTCGCTGCTGAACCTCAGCTGCGCTTCCTCGCGCTGGGGGTCGGCGGTATCGCTTGCATAGGCGAAGCCCGCCAGCGCGGTGGCTTCCGCCACCAGGGACTCCAGCATCGACCAGTCCTGCAGCCAGGACTCGACGTCGGCCCGATCCAGCGGCCGCGCCGCGAGCTCTGCGTAATAGGGGAGGATGTCGCTCCAGCTCGCGTTCTGGAACGCGTCCGCAGACCCAGGTAGAACTGTCACCACACCCGCCGCAACATGCTACAGAGGCTCGTTGGATGAGGTCTTCACCGCTGCCGCTGCCTCCGCAAGTTCGTGCCGCGGTCGAGAGCGTGCTCGGCGGAAGCGCGATTCAGGAAGAGTTCGCGTGGATGAGCTGGGCGGGCACCGTATGGCGGCTGACGGGGCAAGCAGGCGGCACGATGTTCGTCAAACGCGCCGCCGAGCTCGCCGGCGAGCGGGAGCGTCTGGCGTGGCTCGCGGGCCGTTGGCCGGTGCCGAAAGTCGCCGGATTCTTCCATGAGTTCGGCGATGACTGGCTTGTGACGTACGAGGTCCCCGGCGTGCCAATGCACCACACGTCGCTCGGTTGGGATCCAGACCGGGTGGCGAAGACGCTCGGCGAGATCCTTCGCGGTCTTCATACGACGGAGGCGGCGGGCTGCCCGTTCGGTGTCGGGAAGCGGGGCAACGTCCTCGTCCACGGCGATTACTGCCTGCCCAACGTGTTGGTCCAGGACGGAAAGCTCAGCGGCCTGGTCGACGTCGGTCAGTCAGGTCTCGGCGATCCGGAAGTCGACCTCGCTGCGGGGGTCTGGACGCTGCAGTACAACTTCGGCAAGGGCTTCGCTAGAGCGTTTCTCGAGGTGTACGGCTGGCCGCCGATGACAGACCAGGCGATCGAGAAGCTGCGGCGGAGGTACGCCCGTTAAGTCGTCACTCTGGCGGCCGGACTTGCTCCGGCCGCAACCCACGCCTAATTTCCGGCGCCCAATCGAAGTCGCGAGTTAGCGAAGTTTTCCTTGCCGGAGGGGGTTAGGGCCGCGAATCCGGCGCGGAGGGTGTCGCGACGAGTCAACCACCGTGAGGCGCCGTTGAGCGGCCCGGCGTAGGGGGAACCCGGCAGGGTTCCCCCTACGTTCAAGTGGGAAGCACGATATTCTCGACCGCGCGCCAGCAGTACCAGGCGGCGACCGACCGGTAGGGCCGGAACTTCTCGCCTTCTGCCTGCAGGGCGCGAGGCGCGATCATCTCGCGCTTGCCATGCGTGAGCGTCCAGCCCTTGCGCACGCCGTAGTCGTCGACCGGCCACACATCGAGCCGCCGCAGCTGAAACATCAAGAACATCTCCGCCGTCCACCGGCCGATCCCACGGACCTGGACGAGGCGGGCGACGAGCTCGTCGTCCGACAGCGAGTCGACGTCGCCCAGCGGGACTGTGCCGTCGGCCACCTTTCGCGCCAGGTCTGTGATGGCGGCCTCCTTGGGTCCGCTCACCCCGGCGGTCCGCATTGCGCCGACGGGGAGGGCGAGCACCGCCGTGGGGGAGAGGGCTTCTGCAAAGAGCTTCAGAAAACGGCCGTGAATCGCGGTCGCGGCCGCACCGGCGAGCTGCTGGTACATGATCGAGCGGATCAGGGCGGCGAAGCTGTCGTCGAGCGGGTTGCGCAGCTGCATGGGACCAGCGCGCTTGATGAGCTCGGCCATCGCGGGATCACGTCGAGCAACGAGCCTTGTCCCCTTGGCGATTTCCTGGGGAGTCGCGTGAAGCGCTACTGGCGCCTTGGTCTTCAGGCGAACTCAGACATGAACTGAGAGAACTGGTCGCGGCTCAGCCGCAGCTCGTCCTGGCTCAGGTCCTTGAGCGGCCGCTGCGGAATGTGTTCGGTGGTCGCGAAGTCGTCCATCTTCGTGTCGACGTAGAGCAGGCCGGTGACCAGATGGCCCTCGGCGCGGCCCTCCTCGATGACCTTGATCGCCGCTTGCCTGTCGGTGGGGTCGTGGTCCTCACCGAGCTTCTTCAGAACGATGTGCGATCCGTCGTGAAGCTGAACGTCGCGCACAGTGCCGGGCTCGTAATCGACGTGGACCTCTTCGAAGAAGGGGATGAACGAAACGTCGGCGATCGACTCCTCGTGGTCTTTGACCCAGCTGTAGCTCTTCGTCGAACCGTCGTGGTCATTGAAGGTGACGCACGGCGAGATGATGTCGAGGATTGCCGTACCCCTGTGCGCGATCGCCGCCTTGATCAAGGGAACGACCTGCTTGCCGTCCCCGCTGAACGAGCGTGCGACGAAGGAGCAGCCGAGGGCCAGGGCCACAGCGCATGGGTCGATCGGCTGGAACGTGTTGACCGCCCCCTTCTTCTGCACCGAGCCCAGGTCGGCGGTGGCCGAGAACTGGCCCTTGGTCAGGCCGTACGTGCCGTTGTCCTCGATGATGTAGGTGCAGTCGACGTTGCGCCGGATCATGTGCAAGAACTGACCCAGCCCGATCGACGCGGTGTCGCCGTCGCCTGAGACGCCGAGCATGATCAGCTGGCGGTTGGCGAGGTGCGCGCCCGTGGTCAGAGACGGCATCCGGCCGTGGACGCCGTTAAAACCGTGTGCTGTCTCGACGAAGTAGGCCGGGGTCTTCGACGAGCACCCTATGCCCGACATCTTGGCGAGCAGATGGGGTTCGACCCCCAGCTCGTAGAGCGCCTTGACCATGTGGTTCGTGATCGAGTTGTGACCGCAGCCCGCGCACAGCGTCGTGGCGGCACCCTTGTAGGCGTCTCGTGCGAGTCCGGCGCGGTTCAGGGCTGTGCTCATGCGGGTACGGCCTCCAGCTGCATCAGCGGTTCTGTGATTGCGACGGCGGGTATGGGCTGGCCGTTGTAGTGGCGGATCGAGCGCAGGCGCCCGACCAGCTCCGCAGGGAGCGCCAGGCGGATCAGGTCGAAGAGCTGGCCGTCGCGGTTCTGCTCGACAACGTAGACGTGGTCGTGGCGGCGAACGAACTCGGCGACGTCGTCCGACAGGGGCAGCGCCCGGATGCGCAGGTAGTCGACCGGCTTGCCCGAGGCGGCAAGCGTCTCCCGCGCCTCGACGACGGCCGCGTGGGTTGAGCCGAACGCGATCAGTGCAATCGGCGCGCCAGCCTCGTCCGCCAGCGGGGCGGGCAGGACATGCCTGGCGGTTTCCAGCTTGCGCGAGAGCCGGTCCATGTTCCGAGCGTACGCATCGGCGCCTTCCGTGTAACGGGCCATCTCATCGTGGCCCGAGCCGCGGGTAAAGTAGCCGGCCGCCGGATGGTCGGTCCCCGGCAGCGTGCGATACGTGACACCGTCGCCGTCCACGTCGCGGTAGCGCGCCCACTCGCCGGCCAGGCGCTCGAGGTCGTCTTTGGAGAGAACCTTGCCGCGGTCGAGGGGCTTGTCCGGGTACTTGAACTCGGGGGTCATCCAGAGGTTCATGCCGAGGTCGAGATCGGAGAGGACGAAGACGGGCGTCTGGAAGCGGTCCGCGTAGTCGAACGCGTCGCGCGCAAGCTCGTAGCACTCCTCCACGGTTCCGGGCAGCAGCACCACATGCTTCGTATCGCCATGCGACAGGGTGTAGACGAAGCCCAGGTCGGCCTGCGACGTGCGCGTCGGAAGGCCGGTCGACGGCCCGATGCGCTGGATGTCGAAGATGACGACCGGCACCTCCGCGTAATACGCGAGTCCTGAAAACTCGGCCATGAGCGAGATGCCAGGCCCGGAGGTGGAAGTCATGGCGCGAGCGCCCGCCCAGCCGGCGCCGATCGCCATGCCGACGGCGGCCAGCTCGTCCTCGGCCTGCACGACCGAGATCAGCTTCTCGCCGGTGGCGGTGTCGACGCGAAAGCGGTCGGCGTAGGCGACGAGGTACTCACAGAGAGAGGAGGAGGGCGTGATCGGGTACCACGCCACGACCGTGACACCGCCCATGAGCGCGCCCAGCGCAGCGGCCTGGTTGCCCTCGACCAGGACCTTGCCTTCCACGGCGCCCTGCATCGGCTCGAGCCTGTAAGGGTCCTGCTTGGAGAAGTTGTCCTGCCAGTAGTCGTAGCCGACCTTGATCGCGTCGAGGTTTACAGGCACCGCCTTCGGCTTGGTGAGGAACTGGCGCCTCACGCCATGCTCCACCGCCTCCCAAGGGATGCCAAGCAGGCCGGCGACGACGCCTACATAGATCATGTTGGCGAGCTGCTTGCGCAGCGTGTCGTTCTGGATCTTCGACTTCGCGAGCTTGGCGAACGGCACCGCGTAATAGGTGACGTCGGTGCGCGCCTCCGCCGTGGAGAAGGCCTCCTCGTGGATCACCGCGCCTCCCGGGCGCACCGTCTTCAGGTCCTCTCGCCAGGTCGCGACGTTGAACGCGACCAGGATGTCGACCTTGTCCGACCGGGCCATGTGCCCTTCGGGCGTGATGCGCAGCTGGTACCAGGTCGGCAGGCCTTCGATGTTGGAGGGAAAGACGTTTTTCGGCGCTACCGGGATCCCCATGTGGAAGATCGCTCTGGTGAGAACCAGGTTTGCGGTCTGGCTGCCTGAACCGTTGACGGTGGCGGCCTGGATGGTGAGGTCGTTGACGATTGGCTCGGTCACTTCGTTGTTTCGGATGGCGGATTACGGATTCTACGCGCCTGCAGCGGGCGCCCTCGATTGCTTACAGTCCTCGGGAACGTGAGAGTCGCCGTTCCCAGGGAGATCGAGCAGGGAGAGCGCCGCGTCGCCCTTGTCCCCGACACGGCGAAAATGCTGGTCGCCGCAGGCCTGGAGGTCAGCGTCGAGGCTGGCGCCGGAGGGGGTGCGTTCATCCCGGACGACCTGTACCAGCAGGCGGGCGCCAACGTGGCAAGCCGGGGAGGGACGATGCTGCGCGACGCTGACGCCGTGCTGAAGGTGCAGGCGCCACGCGAGAGCGAGATCGCGGTCCTGAGGAAGGGCGCCGTGCTGATCAGCTTCCTCCAGCCGGCCACCCAGGGCGACATCGTCAAGTCCCTGGCTCAGCATGGGATCACCGCGTTCAGCCTGGAGCTGCTCCCGCGCATCTCGCGGGCCCAATCGATGGACGCGCTTTCCTCCCAGGCCTCAGCGGCCGGCTACAAGGCGGTCCTGATGGCCGCCGACCGAATCGGCAAGCTCTTTCCGATGATGATGACGGCCGCCGGCACGGTCGCGCCGACCCGCGTGCTCGTCATGGGCGCAGGCGTTGCCGGCCTCCAGGCGATCGCCACCGCGCGGCGCCTTGGCGCGGTCGTCTCGTCGTATGACGTCCGTCCCGCGGTCAAGGAAGAGGTCCAGTCGCTCGGCGCAACGTTCATCGAGCTCCCGCTCGAAGCCCAGGTAGGCGAGGGAGGTTACGCGCGTGAGCAGTCCGAAGAGTTCTTGCGCAAGCAGCGGGAGCTCATCGGCGAGCACATCGCAAAGTCCGATGTCGTCATCACCACCGCGGCGGTCCCTGGCCGCAAGGCCCCGCTGTTGGTCACCGGCGACATGGTCAAGGGAATGCGACCCGGCTCGGTGATCGTCGACCTTGCTGCCGACACGGGCGGCAACGTGGAGCTCACCCAGCCCGGCAAGGAACTCGACGTCGGCGGCGTCACGATCATTGGCACGCGCAACGTGCCCTCGACGATGCCGCTCACGACAAGTCAGCTGTTCGCCAGAAACGTGGCCAACCTACTTCTGCACCTGGTCAAGAACGGCGCGATCTCGCTCGATTTCCAGGACGAGATCACCAAGGGCGCGTGCGTAACGCATGGCGGCGAGATCGTCAACGAGCGCGCCAAGCAGATGGTCGGCGCCGCATGACCAACGAGCTGCTGAACGAGCTCACCTTCTTCGTGCTCGCGATCTTCGTCGGTTTCGAGGTCATCTCGAAGGTGCCGACGATCCTGCACACGCCGTTGATGTCAGGGACGAACGCGATCCACGGCATCATCCTGGTCGGCGCGCTGCTCATCGCCGCGGGCGCCAACTCTCCGGTGACCATCGTGCTCGGCCTCGTCGCGGTCACCCTTGCGACGACCAACGTGGTCGGCGGTTTCGTGGTCACTGACCGCATGCTCGAGATGTTCAAAGGCAGGCAAGCGCCCAAGAAATGAACACGCTGCTCGCGCTCGCCTATCTGCTGGCGGCGGTGCTGTTCATCCTCGGCCTGAAGCAGCTCAGCTCGCCCAAGGGCGCGCGCAACGGCAACTTCACCGCCGCGGCCGGCATGGTGATCGCCCTCGGCGCGACGATCCCGCTGCTGCATTTCACGAGCGCCGGCATCGTGATCATCGCGATCGGCCTGGTCATCGGCACGGTCGTCGGCACCGTGGGTGCGCGGTTGGTCCACATGACCGCGATCCCGCAGATGGTCGCCCTGTTCAACGGCGTGGGCGGCGGTGCGGCGGCGCTCGTGGCTGTGGCGGAGCTCATGAGGCTGGGGGTCCATCCGCCTTTCGCGGAAGTGTTCCCGAGCGTCTTCAGCATCGTCATCGGCTCGATCTCGTTCGCGGGCAGCATGGTCGCCTTCTCCAAGCTCCAGGAGCTGATGACCGGGACGCCGATCACCTATCCCGGGCAGCAGATCGTCAACCTTTTGCTGGCGGCCGCCATCGTCGGCTTTGCGGTGGCTGTTCTGGCCATCGCATCCGTCCCGTTCTCCTTCCTCTCCTTGATGGTGCTGGCGCTCATCCTCGGCGTGGCGTTCGTACTTCCCATCGGCGGCGCGGACATGCCGGTCGTGATCTCCCTCCTCAACGCGGCAACCGGACTGGCGGTGGCGGCGAGCGGCTTCACGCTCAACAACTTTGCCTTGATCGTCGCCGGCACGTTGGTCGGCGCGTCAGGTTCGCTCCTGACCAAGCTGATGAGCGATGCGATGGGCCGCTCGCTGGCCAACGTCCTCTTCGGCGCGTTCGGCCAGGCGCGGGCGGGGATTGCCGCGGTCGCCGGCGGCGGGCAAGCTCGGAACGTTCGGTCCGCGTCGGCGGAAGACCTCGGCACGCTGCTCGCCTACTCGCAGCGCGTGATCATCGTGCCCGGCTACGGACTTGCCGTCGCCCAGGCGCAGCACGCCGCACGAGAGCTGGCCGACGTGCTCGAGAAGCGCGGGGTGGAAGTCGAGTACGCGATCCATCCCGTCGCCGGGCGCATGCCGGGCCACATGAACGTGCTGCTCGCCGAGGCGAACGTGCCTTACGAGCAGCTCAAAGAGATGGACCAGGTCAACGACGATTTCAAGAACGCCGACGTGGCGCTGATCGTCGGCGCGAACGATGTGGTCAATCCTGCCGCCCGGTCGACGCCGGGCAGCCCGATCTACGGGATGCCGATCCTCAACGCGGATCAGGCCAAAAACATCATCTTCATGAAGCGCTCGATGCGTCCGGGGTTCGCCGGCATCGACAACGAGCTCATGTTCGGGCCCAAGACGGTGATGTTCTTCGGAGACGCCAAGGACTCCCTGACCAAGCTGGTGAGTGCCGTCAAGGCCGCGTAGCTTCTCGTTAACAGCCATTCGGGCACAGATGGTTAGGCCTGAAAAGTGACGAGCCTCCCCGCTGTACCGCTGGGAGGCTCGCGCCGCGAAGAGGGTGTGGTGATGGGAATGCTATGCCCGGAAATTACAAATTGTTAGTGAGCGGGCCACAAATAAGCTCCGGCATCGTTGTAGGACTTACGAGTCTCGGGCCTTGAGAAAGCCGGCCAGCTCCTTGGTGTCGAACGGATGGGCGATCCGGAGCACGAAATGCTGGAGCCCTGCCTTCAGCCATTCGTCAATCGCCTTGGGGCTCAGGCCTCCGACGTTGGCCGTACGCTCGATCTCGCCTGGATCCCGGCCAATGCGGCGACACCACTCATCGAGCACCGTGGACAAGTGCGCGTACTCGTCCGCCGAGCCGATCGCGTTCCACATCTGGGCGTGCTCGGCGACCAAACGAAGCATCACCTTTTCGCCGCGGCCGGCGATGAGGATCGGCATCGGCCCGGCTGGGCCCGGCTTCAGCTTCTGGATCCGGCTCGTGATTCTCGGCAACACCTCTTTGAGCAGCCGCACCCGATCTTGCGTCTCGCCGAACTCGTAGCCGTACTCCGTGTAGTCGCGCTCGAACCAACCGGCTCCGAGACCGAACACAAGCCGCCCGCCTGAAAGCTGGTCGACGGTCGCGGCCATCGCCGCCAGGAGGTCGGGGTTGCGGTAACCGACGCAGGTGACCATGGGTCCGATCTGCGGCGCTCGGGTGTCGATCGCCGCGGCGGCAAGCAGCGACCAGCACTCGAAGTGATTGCCGTTCGGATTGCCGTAGAGCGGAAAAAAGTGGTCCCAGAACCAGATGCTGTCGACGCCGAGCTCGTCGACGCGACGCCACGCGTCGCGAAGCTCCTGGATGGTGCACTGCTGCGGGTGGATCGTGACGCCAACTTTGAACGGCCGGTCGGGAGACATCGCTGTGAGATTATCGACAGTCCATGGTGGGGGAGTTCGTCCCATCGCCCGTCGACCCGGTCGACGCGGGCGGGGAGTTCTGGCGGCGCTATCACGAATTTCGCCGCGTCCGGCAGAAGGAAACACGACCCGACGAGCCGGTGAGGGACGACGCCGACGAAGAGGCGCGAATGAAGCGGATCAGTCCGTTCCAGGGCGACGACCGCTACGAGGTCTCTCGCGACGGCGAGATGCTTGGCCTGCTTCACGCCTACTACACAAAACCCGAATCGCCCGAGTACGAATCGAACAAGCACCTCTACGACGCCGACCTCTTCGTCCGCGGCGCCAACCGGCGGCGAGGAATCGGCTCTTCGTTTCTTCCTGTTCTTATCGACCTCATGGAGCGTCGCAACAGCACCACGGTCAGCTTCTGGGTCGAAGAGGATGCGGGACACGGTTTCCTGAAATGGGTCGGCGCCGAAGTGAAGCTGAACGAGATCGAGAGCCGCCTGATCTTCTCGGAGATCGATTGGCCGGAGCTCGAACGTTGGGTCGAGCAAGGGGCCCGGCGATCGCCCCAGACAAGGCTCGAGATCATCGATGGGCCGGTCCCGGAAGAGGAGCGCGAGGCGTTCAGCGCCCAGATGTCGGTCATGCTCAACACCGTCCCCATGGAGGCCCTCGACCACGGCGACATAGTCGTGACGCCGGACACGATGCGCGACCATTACGAGCGCTTCGACCTGAGTCATGAGGTGCCGCACACGGTGCTGACGCGCGAGGCGGACGGGACGATCTCAGGCATTACAGAGGTCAATTGGGCACCTTATCGGCCGGCGTTCATCGAGCAGCAGTTCACCGGGGTCCGGCCCGACGCTCGCGGCCGCGGCCTCGGTAAGTGGATCAAGGCCGCGATGCTCCTCCACATTCGCGACCTGTACCCTGCCACCGAATGGATCGGCACCGGCAACGCCGGGTCGAACGCGCCGATGCTCAAGATCAATCGCGCGCTCGGGTTCAAGCAGCACCGAACCGGCACGGCCTACCAGATCACGCGGGCCCGAAGTAGTCGCGGCCGCTGATGCCCAGGATCGACTCGAACACGACGAAGCCGATCAGGAAGATCATCAGGCTGACGAAGAGCAGCGTCCGCCCGGTCCGCAAGGCGTTCTGGTCGTGATCCCGCAGCGCCTGCAGGTACATGCCCAGGCCGACTCCGCCCGGCGCGACGAGGGACCAGCCATAGGCCCAGAAGGGCCAGTCCCCGGTGCTGTTGCAGTAGGCGAGGACGACCCCGGTCATCGTGACCACGCCGCCGGGAATCGTCGCCACGGACCCAACCCCGAGGAATCCGACCACGATCAGGGTCAGGCCCGGGATGATGATGAAGAGCGGCCATCCGTTCTGGGTCAGGTCCACGCCCGACAGGACCACCGCGAGCGCGAAGAGTCCGATCACGACAAGCACGATCCCGAGGGCGGTGCTCGATCCGCCGCGGCGCGGCTGGGCCGGATACGGGGTCGCCGCTACGAACGTAGGCTGCGGCGCGCTGTGCGATTCGGTTGAAAACGGGGGCGCCTCTTCGGTCGGCGTCAGCGTGGTGCTCGCTTCGGTTGGTTCGGCCTCCGCCTGCGCCGGCTCCTCAATCGGTTCGGTGACGGCTTCAGGCTCCGCACCGCTTGCGGACTTCTTGCTCGCGAAGATGTCCGGGCTCCCGGCCAGCAGGTCAGGAGTGACGTGCACCATGTTCTCCTTGACGGCTGCGTCGTCTGTCGACTCGTCTGCTTCCGGTCCCGAGGGCGGCGTGGCGGGAATCTTGCCGAGGCTTGCGCGTTTTCGCTTGCTCATGGGACGAACAGCTTAACGGCCAACCCTCTGGGCGAACCATGGGTTGACCGGCCCGTGACCGTGCCCGATCTCGATCGAGCTCGCGATCGCCCGGGTGATGAACGTCTTGGCCCGGCGGACCGCCTCGAGAGGCTCCATTCCGAGGGCGATACCGGCCGTGATCGCAGCGGAGAAAACACAGCCGCTGCCGTGCGTGTTCGGCGTTTCGATGCGCTCGGCGCTGAGCTCGATCAGCTGCCTTCCATCGAAGAAAACATCGACGACATCTCCTTCGGCGTGGCCGCCCTTGACCACGGCCGATCGAGCCCCCATGGCGACGAGGTCGCGCGCCGCCCGCCTCCGCTCGTCGAGCGTTGTGATCTCGCGGCCCAGCAGCACCTGGGCCTCCGGCAGGTTGGGCGTGACGACCGCGGCCAGCGGCATCAAGAGGTCGCGCATCGCCGTGACGGCGTCATCGCGCAGCAGCTTGGCGCCGCCCTTGGCGACCATCACAGGGTCGACGACCAGGTTGCCGAGTCCGTAACGCTCGACCGCGTCGGCGACAGTGGCGATGATCGCCGCGCTGGAGAGCATCCCTGTCTTCGCGGCGTGGACCCCTATGTCATCGACCACGACCGCGATCTGTTCCCGGATCAACGATGTCGGCAGCTCGAGGATTTCCGTCACTCCGGTGGTGTTCTGCGCGGTGATCGCGGTGATCGCCGATGTTCCATGGACGCCCAGCACCGCGAACGTCTTGAGATCGGCCTGGATTCCCGCGCCTCCACCGGAGTCAGAGCCGGCCATCGTCAGCGCAACAGGCATCTTCACGTCGTGACCAGGCGCCTGCCGAACCAGTAGACGAAAGCAGCCACGCCGGCGCTGATGAGGCCGGCAAGGTCAGCGCCATGCAGGCCCGCGATCAAGCCGTCATTGAAGAAGCTGGGCTTGGCCACGAGGTTGCCGAAAAGATTCGCGTAGTTCACGAAGAGAAGACTCGCCGCGGTGCCCGCGATCCAGGCTCCGAGCGCGACGCTGGGCCGGCCCTTGCCCTCGAACACGAAGAAGCTCAGCAAGACGACGGCTGCCCACGCGGGGGCCCACAGGTAGGTGAGGATCAAGAAGTCTTCATACGCGACGTGGAAGTCGCTGATAAGCACCGCCAACGAGGCGAGCGTGGCGCCGAGGATCCCGCAACCCAGCGCGGTCTGCCAGCGCTTGAGGTTGATCCCCATCGCGAGCGTGACGAGTCCCGCCGTGTAGACGTCGAGGTAGTTGGCCCAGATCTCACCGACGACGATGAAGATGAAGAACGGAATCGCAACCCACCAGGGCGCGTGCGCGTTGATGACGGCCAGGATGCCCTGGCTCGACGCCAGCCCCGCATCGATTGTCGGCAGCAAGAGCCCGAAGAGCCCAAGAAGGATCATCGGAACCACGACACCCACCACCGGCCAGAAGGTCACCGCCCGGGTCGAGCTCGACCGCGGAAGGTATCTCGAGTAGTCGCTCGCGAATGGATACCAGGACGCGACGAGCGCGAAGCACGTCATGAGCCCGAGCACGAAAGCGCCGGCGTAGTCGGATCCGCCAACAGCCGGCCCGGTGGTCCAGCGGAAGCTCGGCGCGAGAAGAATAAAGAGCGCGGCCGACAGGACCGCGAACGTCACGGCTCCGAAGGTCTCCAGGACTTTGATCGTCTGGTGCCCATAGACGGCGACCACCACGCTGATCGCAGCGACGACGAGAACGAGGCCGAACGTCAGCCAGCGATTGACCCCTCCGAACAGCTGCGCCGCGGCCTGGGCCGCGATGACGCAGTCGACCGCGAACCAGCCGACGGCGAGGAACAGCGTGAGCCCCGCTCCGAGGTAGGAGCCGCGGAGACCAAAGATCCGGCGCGTGAAAACGATCTGCGGCAGACCAGATTGTGGACCGGTGTTGCTGAGCAGCCCGAGGATGACGGCCGCCGCCACGGTCCCGATGGCCGTGGCGGCGAGGCCGTCCCAGACGCCAAGGCCGTAGTACGTGGTGAGGAGGCTGGCGGTGAAAAGGCTGGCGTAGTTGACGAACGCGCCGCCCCAAAGAAACGCCAGCTCGCGCGGCCTGCCATGACGATCGCCGGATGGGATCGCGTCGATGCCGTGCGTCTCAACCTTGCCGAAGACATCGCCCTCGGCCTGTCGAGCGGCGAAATCACTCATCGCTCTCCCTCCGCTGGCATTACCCAGTTCAGGTTCATGCGGTCGGCGCACCGGCGCCCTCTCAGCCCGCTCGGTCGAGCGAGCTCCCGCCCGGAGTCGATCTTACCGGCTAGTCATCACGCCACGGCGCAGGGAGGAGGTGGGCCAGGATCCGGTAAACCTCGGGGTTGAGCGCCAGCCCGACGTGACTGCCGTGAACCTCTATCGAGTTGAGGTCCGAACGCAGACACGCCTTCCAGTTCACGACCCCGTCCGAGCGCGAATAGACCGATGTCGTCGGTACGCGAGGGGCCGCGCCAAGGTCGCGCAAGAAGCGCATCTCGACCGAGGCCGGGTGACGGTAGCGCACCGCGTTGAACAGGTGCGCGGCGTGGACGCCGGCCATGGTCAACGGATGGACGTCAAACGGATCGTTCAGCGGCGAGCCCAGCGTGATCACCTGCTCGACGAGATCCGGTTTGCGATGCGACAGCACCTTGGCCAGGACGCCGCCGCGGCTGTGCCCGACCACGGAAACGCGAGCACCCGACTTGCGATGCATGGCGAGCAGCGCGTCGAGGAGCGGCTTCAGCATGACCTCGGAGTACATGACGTTGAACGACACGCCGGCCAGTCGCGGCCGGTAGCCCACGCGACGCAACCAGTCGAACTGCGTGCGAAGGGTCCAGTCACCGGCCAGAAAGCCAGGGATCAGCAGCACCGGTTTGCGCAGTCCGGGAGGTACGTCCTCGCCGCGAAACACCGGATCGCGGATCAGGCGAAGGAATTCCAGATAGATGCGCCCCTCGAGCCAGATCGGAGGGATCGGGTCCCACCGGCCCAGGTGGCGCAGGTGGGGCACGACCGAGGCGGAGACCTTCAGTCGCCCCGGGCGCTTGCTATGTGGTGGTTCCGAAACCGTGGCCAAGATCTGCTGCTTATTACGACTCCGGTTACGAGGCTGCAGCGGGCTGCGACGGGATTCTATATGGGCCCCAGCCTTCCAGCACGCTCATGAAGAGGTCGGGTGTCTCGAGCATGGGCACGTGGCCGGCGCCCTCGATGATCTCGAGCTGCCAGCCGGGCCGCCGGCGGACGAGATCGCGCGCGGCGGCCGGGGGGATTAGCCGGTCGAGGCCACCATGAATGACCAGGGTGGGTGCCTTCACGGATGCGGCGCGAGCCCAGAACCGGGGATCGGCCATCCGCAACCCGATCGAGCGAGTGGCCTGGATGAAGGCGCGTGCGTTCTGCGGTCCCAGGTGCTCGCGTTCGCGCGTGATGTTCACGTGGGCGTCAACCACCGCTTGGTCGACACGCGATGGCTCGGCGCAAACAAGCTCCAGCGCGCGCTGCACGAGCGCTTCGGGTCCAAGCCCGCGCAGCTGCCTGTCGAGCAGCGTCTGCGCAAGGCCCGGCACAGACAGTGCCGCCATCGCGCCAAGCATCATCGGCTCGGGCCGCCGGACGTGGACGCCTGGAATCGCTGGATCGACAAGCACAAGCGAGTTGACCCAGTCAGGGTGGGCCGAGGCTTCGAGGATCGCGATGTGTCCCCCCATCGAGTTGCCCATGAGGCTCACAGGGCGCGCGACGACCTTCTCGATGAAGTCATGGACGAGAGCCGCGTTGGCGCCGACCGTGGCCGTGCGTCCGAACAGCGGGGTCTGTCCGAAACCGGCGAGATCGATGGCGAGCGCGTGGTGCGTCCGCGCGATTTGTGGTGCGACGGCCATCCAGTTCAGGGCGTTGCCGGCCAGGCCGTGAACCATGAGCAGGGTTGGGCCAGAACCGCCGAAGTCTATGTAGTGAACAGGCCCATTGACGTCTGCGACCTTATGCCGCAATGCGTCATGAATCCTACGCCAGGAATTCAGAGGCCAGGCGCATGAGGATCTCGCCCACCGCCGCCGCCGATCGGCGACCGTCTTTGTGAAGCCGGTCGAACACCGCGAACGTGGTCAACGCGGTGAGGACGTCTTCGGCCTCCTTCAGCGAGCAGCCAGGACGCAGCGCGTCGGCGGCGGCCAGCCGCTCGGCCAGGGCGCGGCACGCTTCGTTGTCTTCCCTGTCGGCGGCTGGAAGGTTTCGGTACAGGGCGGGGTTGGCCGCCCAGGCGCTGCAGGCTTGCTGGAGGTGTTGGCGGAGGGCGTCGCGCGCGTCCCCGGGCGGAGGCGGCGACAGCCTGCGGTGGGGGGCCAGGGCCTCGAGCAAGCCCGCCCGGGAACCAAAGCGGTTGTAGATGGTCAGGCGCGAGACCCCGGCCTTCCGGGCGACCGCGCCGACGTTCAGCTGCGAGGCACCTCCGGCCACGAGCTCGCTCGCCGCGGCCAGGATCGAGCTCGCCGTCTGGTCGACCGACGCCTGGCGGCGGCCCAGGCGATACGCGCGCCTCTCCACGCAATCAAATTAACATACTGTCTGTTAATGGAAATTACGGGGCGCCCGAGAGCCGGTGCCCGGTTGGGCGGCGGGTCGACAACCTACCATCGCACGCTGTGAAGCTCTCGGACCCGCTCGCGCTGCGCGAGTTCTCGGCGCTGCTTCGCGATCCGGTCTTTCGCGGCCGTGGCGTCCCGCCCGGCGATGGCCGCCCGGTCCTCCTCATCCCGGGCTTCCTTTCAGGCGATTGGGCCCTCCGAGTCATGGACGGTTGGCTCAAGCGAATCGGCTACCACGTCTATCTGTCGGGGATCTTGCTCAACGTCCACCACTCGGAGCGGATGCTCTCCGGGCTCCGCCGAAAGGTGGTCGAGATCGAGAAGGAGAACAACGCCCGGGTGAGCCTGGTCGGCCACAGCCGTGGAGGTTTGCTGGCGAAGGTGCTCTCTCAGCGCAAGCCACAGCTCATCGAGCAGGTGATCACGCTTGGCTCGCCGATCGCCGACTGGACGGACCTGGCCGCCTTGACCCACCGCGCCGTGGGCGTGGTGCGCACCGCAAATGAGCTTGCTTATGGTCGGCGGCTCGACGCCGAAGGACGATTCACCTACGACCTCAAGCTCACACCGCTCGTGCCGACGACTTCGATCTACACCAAGTCCGACGAGGTGGTGAACTTTCGATCCTGCCTTCGCCCCGACGTCCCCGCCATTCCGGTCTGGGGCTCCCACAACGGCCTGGTCGTGAACCCTGAGGTTTATCGGGTTGTGGGCAGGCTGCTCGCGCGGCCGCGCAGGTCACCCTAGAAACGGGTGATCACAGCGGCCGTTGTCATGGCGCTCGCGGCCGCAGCCTTTCACGGGACCTGGAACGTGCTGGTCAAGGTCAGCGGCGATCCGATCCACACCTTCCGGCGCGTCACGCTGACGACGGCAGCGACAGCGACCATCGCCCTGCTGCCCGCCTGGTGGCTGCTGGGCCGGCCGGCCCTGGATCCAGCGGCGGCGGGTCTCTGCTTCCTATCGTCGATCCTCGAGACGGCTTACCTATGGCTCCTTTCCACCGCGTACCGACGCGGAGAGCTGTCGGCCGTCTACCCGATCGCGCGGGGGTCAGCGCCCCTGCTCAGCGTTCTCGTCGGCTTGACGATCTTGGGCGAGCGGCTCACGTCCCCGCAGCTCGTCGGCGTCGGGTTGCTGCTCGTCGGCATCCTCGCGGTCACCGTCTCCCAGGCCAGCGGTCGGGCAACGCTGCCGGCGCTGTTGACGGGGGTCGCGATCGCCGCGTACACATCGGTGGATCGGGTTGGCGTGCGCCTGGCGACGCCGTGGGTCTACGGCTGGCTGCTCTTCACGCTGATGGCGCTCGAGCTGCCGCTATCGATCTGGATCGCGTCCGCCTTGCGCCTGTATCGGATCTCGGACGCGGTCCAGTCACCGCGGTGGGGCGAGGCGACCCTGATCGGGGTGTTCATGTGGGCGGGCTACTTCCTGGTGCTGTGGGCGCTGAGCCTCGCCCCGCTTGCCGTCGTGGCACCCGTCCGCGAGACCGCGGTTGTCGCCGTGGCGGTGTGGGGTGTATGGCGTTTGCGCGAGCGCAGCCGCACGGCGATGAAGCTGTCGGGGGCCCTTGCGACGCTGATGGGAGTTGCTCTGCTAGCTCTGTAACCCAGTGGTAAGGTTGTCCTGTCCCCGGTAGTCGGGCGATGTTCGCCGCGGTCGGATCTTCTCGAAAGGACCCGTGCGTTCGCGACCAGCTTTCGAGAAGGGGGGATTTTCGATGCCGACAGGGACTATCAAAAAGCTGGTCCAGGACCGCGGGTTCGGATTCATCGCGGCTGAGGACGGAAAAGAGTATTTCTTCCACCGAACCGGTCTTGACCCGAGCGTGAACTTCGACTCGCTCGCCGGTGGCGAGCACGTCAGCTTTGAAATCGAGGCAAGCCAGAAGGGTCCGCGGGCGAACCGGATCAAGCTCGCCTAGATAGAGCTTTCTTCCAGGCCGAACGCTCCTCGCGAACGGCCTTTTCCTTCGCCGGCGATGGCATGCTGCTCTCGTGACGGCAATCGCCGCGCCGCGAATCTTCGAGCTCGAGCCGCTTGGCGAATACTCCCTGCGCGAGAGCGCGGCCTTCATCGGCGCGTGGCATGAAGCACCGGCCGACGGCGACGGCACCGAGGGTCACCTGCATCTCGCGTTTCTCACCGATGGTGACTGGGCGCCCGTCGGTGTGTGCTTGACGCAAAGCGCGCCGGCGGTCGTCCAGGGCAGCGTGTTCGGCGATGCACCGATGGACGAAGTCCGACGTCAGACTGCGCGAATTCTGAGCCTCGACGTCGACGGACGCTCGTGGCCTGAGGTCGCGCGGCGAGATCCCGTGGTGGCGCGACTGCAGACGATGTTCCCGGGATTCCGCCCGGTCAACTGGTCCAACGCTTTCGAAGCCGCCGCGTGGTGCCTGATCTCATCGCGGATCACGATGCGCCAGAGCCAGGTCGTCAAGGAGAGGATGTGTCGCGAGCTGGGCGCGTCCGTCGACATTCACGGGCACCGTCTGTACTGCTTTCCGGATCCGCCAGCGCTCATCCAGCTGTCGTCGTTCAAAGGCTTGTTCGGGCGCAAGGTCGAGTATCTGAACGAGCTGGGCCGCGCGGCGCTTGCGGGCGCGGTGGACACAGAGAAGCTGCGATCGATGCCGCGCGAGGAGTCGCTGACGAGCCTTCGGCGCCTCAAGGGAATCGGCGAGTTTGGCTCTCAGCTGGTGAGGCTTCGGGCGCTCAGCGCCGTGGATGAGCTGCCGACGGCAGAGCCGCGCCTGCTGAGCGCAGTGCGAGCGGAGTACGGCCTGTCGCGTGAGCCGGACCTGAAGAAGCTCGAGGAGATCGCGGAGCTCAGGCGACCGTACAGGACGTGGGTTGCCGTGTGCCTGCGCCGGACCCTTTCAGGTGGCTCGGGCATGATGCACTCTCGGGCCGCGGGCTAGCTAGCCCGACGAGCTCGGTGCGCCGAGCGCATCGGCGGCGCGAAACTGTTCGTGACCCATCACGAAGAGGTGCGCGGTTGCAGTCGCCGACACCGTCGCGTCATTGGGTCCCCGCGCTCGCATGGCGTCCCAACCAAAGCTGTCGCCCGGCCCAAGCGTCCCGTGTGTCCCGCGCCGGCATGTCTCGAGAAATCCAGAAGCAACGATCACGAACTCATGGCAAAGGCGACCTTCTTGCGCCAGCGTCGAGCCTGCGTGAACGCACAGCTCGTCGATGAACGGCAGCAGGCTCCGCAGCCGAGCGTCGTTCACGTCGGCAAAGTGCGGTGTCGCGCGCAGCACACGCAAACGCTCGCGATCATTCATCGCGTCTCGTCCTTGGCGAGAGGGATCCGTCCTTCGCCCACGCCGCTCGCGAACACGAGCCGGATGTCGGGCGCGACGCGCCTCAAGAGTTTCAGCGCGCCGAAGTTGTCGCCCTGCACGTCGACGGCGAACGCCGCGATCCCTTCCGCGCGGGCCCGCTCCGCGAGGGCGGCCACCAGCCTGGTGCCGATTCCCTGGCGCTGCCACCCATCGGCCACCGCGATCGCAAGGTCCGCCTCGTCCGCCCCCGCGAGCCTCGCGTACTGCGCCACGCCGATCACCTCTCCGCCCTCGACGGCCGCCACAGCCTCACGATCGTGGTGGTCGACCCGGAGGACGGAGGCGACGAGCAGGTCGGGTTTTGAGGTGGGGCTGAAGAAGCGCCGGTAGACCGACTCGGGCGACAGCCGGTGGAAGAGCCGCACCACCAGATCGCCGTCAGTCGGTTCCAGGCGTGCCAGCCCGGGACGCCCGCCGCTCCCGGATTCGATCTCGATCATTGCCCCGCCCAAAGAAATAGCACGATCGGTCGTACAAAGTCAAGGGTAAACGACCGTTCGTGCTAATATTTCCCGAAACAGGATGGCCGTTCAGGAATCGACCGACCGGCGACGTCTTCGCGGCATGCGGACCAGACAGGCGATCCTCGCCCACGCCGCGCGCGTGGGCTCGGCCGAAGGCCTGGAAGCGGTCTCCCTGCAGCGCCTCGCCACCGACCTCGGCATGAGCAAGAGCGGGCTGTTCGCCCACTTCGGTTCCAAAGAAGAGCTGCACATGGCCACGATCGACGCCGCGGCGCGGATCTTCACGGACGAGGTGATCCGCCCAGCCCTCGCCACCCCGCGTGGAGTTGGGCGTGTCTGGGCCCTGTGCAACTCCTGGCTCTCCTACCTCGAGCGGGGTGTTTTTCCGGGCGGCTGCTTTTTCTGGGCCGTCGCCGAAGAGTTCGACAGCCGGAGGCCTGGGCCCGTGCGGGATTCGGTGCTCGAGAAGAAGAGCTACTGGTCGTACACCCTGCAGCGAGCCGTCCGGGAAGCGCAGGAGGCAGGCGACATAGACCCAGGCATGGACCCTGAGCAGCTGGCGTGGGAGCTGGACAGCCTGCTCGGCGGCACCAACAGCGGCTTCAAGGGCGACGACGGCCCGCGCGCAATCGAGCGCGGACGCCGCGCCATCCGCGATCGCCTTACCCGCGCCGCCACCCGAGGCGCCAAACCGCTCGTTTGAGCCCCGCGCCGTCAGTGCGAGTGGCTTCGCACCATCACGATGGCGGCCATCCACAGCAGGCCGCCGCTGATCAGGAGCACCCAGAGGGTCGCCGGGATCAGCGAAAACTCGACGAGCGCGCCGAAGATGCACATGGCGGCGGCGCCCGCCAGCAAGAAGGCGCCGGGGAAGAGGAGCCAGGCCGAATACCAGGGAGGCTGCACGAGGTCGCCGCGATCGGAGATCCTCGCCGCGGCGAACACGAGGCCGGCCGTGATCAGCGCCGGGCCGGTCAGCCCGACCGCCCAGTGGACGTCGATCGCACCGGTGGTGGCGGCGACCAGAGGCTGAATACCCGCCATCGCGAGGCCCGCCGCGACCGCAAATCCGACGAGCCGGAGGATCGCGCTCGGATGCGGCACGTTCAAATCCTCACGGCGCCTCGGCCAGTGGCACGTATGGCACTGGAGCGGGTTGCAAGAACACCGGTTGAGTCGCGACGCTGCCCATCTGCACGTCCTCGTAATGGTCGGGCTGTGACAGCTCGGTGATGAACGATTCGTTGAAAGTCCGTGCCCGACTTGCCAGGTCGGCCTCGGTCGTCAATCCGCCGGCGTACGGCTGTCGCGGCAGTCCGGCGGCAAGGTCCGGGGCGGTGTAGAAGTCATCGGTCCCATAGACCGAGCTGGACGCATAGGAATAGATCGCGACGCCGAGCACCCGATGTCCCCCGGTGGATGGAGAGAGCACGCGGCGGATCTGCGCCAGCGTGTCCTCTGGATAGTTGAGAAACGCTCCGACGCCGATCACGACGCGATTCGCGAAGCCTGAGTCCTTCTCAAAAGCCAGCCAGCGTCCAAACCATCCTTTCTCTCGGGCGCTCCAATCGCTGTCGTAGTTCATGGGCACGGCGAAATCGAGGTAGCCGCGGACGATCCAGTCCCGCCAGTCCTGGAAGACGGACGTAAATGCCGAAGTGCGGGACCAGTCTGCGGCGCTCAATGGCCCGGCGCCGAAGCAGATGAGCGCGCCGCTCAACTTGATCGACGGCCTTTCCTCCTGCAGGTCGTGATGGAGGTCTCGTACGAACCCGGTGACCCGAGCCCGCCGCCATGCCTGCCATTGCGGGTCCGAGGGGTCAGGTGTTGCGGTGGCGCCTGTCTCGGCAGCGTAGCTGTCCAGCGCACTCTGGCTGTACCCCCAGGTTGCCCCGGGGTAGCGCACGAAGTCGAGGTGGATGCCATCGACCTGGTAGTTGCGGGCAATGTTCATGAACACCCGGTGCATGTAGATCTGCACCTCGGGCACGCCCGGGTCAACGTAACCGCTTGCCGCTCCGTCGACAGTGCGGTTGCCCCAGACGTTGCCGTGCTGTACGTACACGCGGCTCGACTGGCCGCTGAAAAATGTGTTGACCCAGGCATGGACTTCGATTCGCGGCACAGACGCATGGGCCAGCCGGATCACATACGCAAGGGGATCGAAATCGCGAGGGCCTTCGATGTCTTTGGCCCGCGGCTCGTCCGCGTGGTTGAAGTACGCGTCGCCTGTCTTGCGGACCTGGACGAGAAGTGCGTTCAGGTTCGCGCGCCGCGCGTCCGAGACAAGCCGCTCGACCTGCTCCGGGGACTTGATGCCGTCGTGGAATGCGTCCACCCAGATTGCTCGATACTGGGCCGGCGCCAGCGCCGGCGGCGCGGGCGAGGGCGAGGGTGATGTCGCCAGCAGGAAAACGCCGCTCAACAAAGACCCGACTGAGCGCAGCATCACGCGATCGCGAACAGCACGTGGTTGCGCCCGACCGTTTCGATGACTCCCGGATGGTCGCGCCGAAGAGAAGCGATCGCGTCGTCTTTGAATGCCTGCCGTCGATTGACGTCCAGGCGTTCCACGCGCGCCGCAAGATCCCACCAGCTCATGCACAACCCGACGAGCTGTTCAGCCGACGCCCAGTGGACTCTTTCTTCGATCAGCTCGACCCGCGCCTCGACGAATCCGGCGCGCATCGCCGCCTCGCGAAATGCGTCCGGATCGGCAACGGCGGAACGCGTCGGCTGCTGGTCGGTCGCTGCCGGAGCCGGCGGCAGCCATCGATCGACCACCTCGTCGATCACCTGCCATGGTCGGTGGTGATCGTTGTTCAGCGGCACGCTGGCCGCAAACCTGGACAGCGGGCGCAGCATCCGACGGGCCTCCGCGAGAGCGCGTGACAGATCGGGTACGAACTGCAGTCCATGCCCACAGGCCGCGGCGTCAAACGACGCGTGTGGAAACGTGAGCTGCTCGAGGTCCATCACCTCGAAGGTTGCGTTTGGGATCCCGGCCCCGCGCGCCAACGCGATCATTCCTTCCGCGAGGTCCACACCGACGAGCGAGCCGTTGGGCCCGACCAGGGCGGCAAGGGGCTTGCTCAACGTGCCCGGACCGCACGCGAGGTCCAGGACGCGCATGCCCGGCTTCAGCTCCAACAGCTCGATCACTCGCTGCCGGCCAAGCGCTTCCTTGCGCGCCATGATGCTGTCCAGCCGCTGCTTGTACGCGGCGGCGTTCCGGCTGAACATCGCGGGGAACAGGTCTTTCGACTTCACCCTCTCCACTCCCTCTCCAACCAGGCCGCCGAGCGGAGGGTTTCGGAATTGGTGCGGCCGGCCACCTGGATGCCGACCGGGAGCCCCCCGACCGGCACCGGCACGACGGCGACCGGCTGGAGCGTCGTGTTGAAAGGCCGCGTAAAGCGGGACAGCGGCTCACGGACCTCATGGGCGCTGGCGATGGGCGGGGCGACGATTGCGGTTGCCGGGAGGATCAGCGCGTCGACGTGTTCCATTGCGCGGTCGGCCTCGGCCTGGAGCCGCGTCCGCTCCCGCAGCGCCTCCTCGTAGCTCGCAGGCGACACCTCAAACCCACGCCGGATCAAGCGCAGCACGTCCTCGCCGTACTTCTCCGGGCACTCGGTGGCCCAGCGGCGGTGATAGGCCGCGGCTTCGAAAAGCAGGATCGTCAAACCGACCTGGAAGTACGTGTCCCGGCTGCCGAACTCGATCTCCGTCACTCCCGACGAGGCCGAGTCCCACGCGGCCGCGGTCGGCTCGTCGAGTCCCGTCACCCAGCGAGCCGGCGCGGCAAGGCGCGGCCTGGTCAAACCATCGAGGGAGATCGCCTCGCCGGACATGATCGAGTAAGCGCGGGCGGTGGTGGCGATGTCTACGGCCATCGGACCCAAGGTGTCCAGCGATGGGCTGAGCGGGATCACGCCTCCGATGTCGACGCTCCCGAAGGCGGGTTTGAACCCGGCCACGCCGCACAGCGACGCGGGGATGCGGATCGAACCACCCGTGTCGCTGCCGATCGCCCAGTCACACATCCCCGCTGCGACGGCCACCGCCGACCCGCCTGAGGATCCGCCCGCGACACGCTCGGGGTCGTGCGGGTTACGGACGGTGCCGTAGTGGGGGTTGATGCTGGTCACGCCGTACGCGAACTCATGGAGGTTGGCCTTCCCGACGATCAGGCAGCCGGCCTCCCTCAGCCGCCGGATCACCGGCGCGTCATCGGTGGCAGGGGTGTCGGGCAAGATCACGGCACCCGCCGTGGTGACCATCCCCTTCACGTCGACCAGGTCTTTGACCGCTACGGCGTCGCCGCTTCCCCCCTGGTCGGAGACCGAGATGAAGGCGTTGAGCTCGGACCGCTCGCGGATCCTGGCCCGGGCGAGATCGAGATCCATTCCGCCATTGTGTGGGGTCAAGACCAAGGGCCGTGGAGTTATCCTGACCCGCTGATGTCGAGCCCGTCAGGAGGCTTCAGCGCGGCGAACCTCTCGTGGGTCAAAGTCGACGTGCTGACCGCCTATCAGCGCATGACCGCCGAGATCCAGGTCCGCGGCGGCCGCCTTCGCGAGACGATCAACGACCCCGAGCCTCTTTTTCATCTGCGCAACGTGAGCTCCGAGCCCGTGCTTCCCGGCGCTGTTCCTCTGAGCGGTGTTCCTGAGGGACTGTTCAACAAGAATTTCATCGGCGGCATCCGAACCATCGAGCCGGAGCCGCCGCCGGCCGACCAGATCGTGGACCTGATGCGCCGCTACGTCATGTTCCAGGCAGCGAACTTCATGGTCACGGGCGCGGCAGAGTTTCCGAAGGCCACCGAGCAAGCCATGCACACCGAGATCTTGATGAAGGCTCGTTTCTTTCCGATCCTCGACGCGACCGTGACGGTCATCGGTGTTTCCGGCAAGAGCTGGACGCAGCCCAACATCTGGGTCAACCGCGACCTGATGCTGGCGGTGTACCTAGGCTGAGTTGAGGATGGCGTTGACGCCGACCAGCGTCACCGCCGCCCCAAGAGCCAGTCCGGCCGCCGACGACAGCGCGAGGAGCACACCGATCCCTGCCGTGCCGGCGTCGAGCGGTTCCATCACAACGTCAGCAGCCAGCTCTCGACGACCGAAAAGGCGAGCCCACAGGACCGACGCCAGCAGCTCGAAAGCGTTGATCTCTCGAGCCACCGCTTTCTGCGGTGGCGCTGTTTCCGGTCGCGGGAAGGGCACCGCTGCTCCTGGTCCGTCTCCCGGCTCCTCTTCGACTGCATCAGGTTCCGCCGCCTCGAGGTTGACCTGGATGCAGTTGGCCATTTCCTGAACCAGCCGTTTGGAAACGTCCTCCATCACGCCGCGCCCAAACTGAGCGATGCGACCGGCGACGTGATACTCCGTCACGATCTCGACGGTTGA
>VBEF01000074.1 GCA_005881275.1 Chloroflexota bacterium | reverse complement strand
CGCATCTGGAGCACCATCCCGCCTTTCCGGAAAGGACCAACGTCCAGCTTTGCGAGGTAGTGGATCGCGCGCGCGTGCGCGCGGAGATCTGGGAGCGAGGCGCTGGCTACACGCTGGCGTCGGGGACCAGCGCCAGCGCGGTCGCGGCCGCGTGCATGCGCCGCGGCCTGGTCGATAATCGGGTCACGGTGACCATGGCGGGCGGAGATCTTGCCCTGCGCCGCGAGGCCAGCGGGAACCTGATCCAGTCGGGCCCCGCCCGCCGTGTCTACCGCGCGACCGTCGACCTAGCCGACTTTGCTTAGCCTGGACACAGCCTCAGGCAGCTGAGCGAGCGCATCGATCACCCCGTCGGCCAGCGAAGGGTCGTCCTTCTCGCCCTGGCGGTTGACCCAGATCCGCGTGATGCCAAGCTCGTGCGTCGGCCTGATGTCGTGGAAATAGCTCTGTGCGACGTGAATCCAGGCGCCGGCCGATGAACCGAACGTCGACTGGAACAAGCGAAAGTGCCCCGGGTTGGGCTTGTACGCGGATACGTCCTCGGCGGTGACCACCGCGTCAAACGAGGCGGGAAGGCGCCGCTGCGTGAGGGCGATGATGTCGCGGTCGCAGTTTGTGAGCAGCGCAAGCTTCCAGCCTTCGCGGCGAAGCTCACCGAGCGCGGGTCCTACGTCCGCAAACGGCGGCCAGTAAGGAATCGTCGAGACGAGCGCCGTCGCGTCGTCGGGCTTCAGGTCCAGCGCCATGTGTTTGGCCGCGCGGCGCGTGGCCTCGGTCAGCACCGCGCGGTAGCGTCTGAACGGCGCCTCGCTCTCCACCTCCGTTTCGGCCGTGATGTAGGCCGCTATGAACTCGTCGCCGTGTCCGGGAAAAAGCAGCTCTCCGGTCGTGCGGATGCCGTGGCGCCAATCGATCAGCGTGCCAAAGCAGTCGAACGTCAGCCATCGATCGGCCATTGCCGCGGTTACCGGCCGGGCGCCCGATACGACATCGTTTTCTTGGTGGCCTGGTCGATTTCCTCCGGGGTCATCAATACGGTCGTCTTGAGCCTGCTCAGCGATCCCGTCGAGCCCACTCCCATCGAAAAGGCTGCCGCCGTGGCGTTGTCGAGCCCGTCAACGATCACATAGACATCCGTCTTACCGAACGCGTAGTAGAAGCCTTCGAGCTTCCCTCCCAACGACTTGACTGCCGCCTCCACAGCGGTGCGTCGCCCCGTGCCGCCGTCCTTCAGGACGCCCTTGATGCCTTCAGGGGAGTACGACGCCTGAAACAGAAATCTCGCCATGACTTCTCTCCTCTACCTAGCCCGCCTTGGGCAGATACTCCTGGATCGCATGCGCCAGGTGGTGCATGCTCATCGACTGAAGCCACACTCTTCCCGGACCGGTCAGCGCGGCCAGGAACAAGCCCGAACCGCCGAAGAACATGTTCTGGATGCCGGGCACGGTCACGACGTTGAACTGCACCGACTCCTGAAACATACCGACCTGGCTCGGATGCACGCGCAGGGTGTTGCCAGGCTGCAGGTCGTAGACGACGACCTCACCGTTGAGGGCAACCCACGCCTGCCCCTGCCCCGTCAGCTTCTGCAGCCGAAATCCGGTGCCGCCGAAGACGCCCGCGCCGAGGCGCTGCTGAAAGCCGATGGAGAACTGGACGCCGATCTCGGCGCAGAGGAAGCCATGGCGATGGACCATGTAGCCCTGACCGGGGGCGACCTGAAGCGGCAGGATCTCGCCCGGCAGCTTGGCCGCAAAGGCCAGGAGTCCGGGTCCTCCCACCGCCGTGTATTCGGTCATGAACAGCGTGCCGCCGGCCACAGCCCTGCCGAGAGCACCGAGAAAGCCGCCTTGCTGGCCGCCGACCGACGTTCCGGTCTGCATCTGGATCGCCATCGACATCCACGACAGCTCCCCCGACTCGGCGAAAACCTTCTCGTTGGGCTGCATGTTCAGCTCGAGAACGGGCATCACGGTGCCGACGATCTTCGATTCCATCAAGCCCTCCTTAGTGGCGGTGGTGAGGGTCGATCATCCGGCGGCGCGATGCATGCGGCGCAGGGTTGCGCGAGCAACCGTCGCAGACCCCGACCACGAGCACCTCGGTGCGGACCGGCTTGAACCGATGACCTTGCTCGAGATGCGACTCGAGCTCGTGCACCAGCTCCTCCTGGATGTGCATCACCCCACCGCAGACCTGGCACACCGCGTGATGGTGATCGCCGCTCGCCAGCTCGTAGTGTGTCGGGCCCTCACCCAGGTGCGCCGCGTAAACGGAGCCCGACGCGGTCAGCGCCTCGAGTGCCCGATAGACCGTGCTGCGCGGGAATGCCGACCTTGTCTTGTGCAGCTCGACGGTGATCTGCTCGGCGGTGCAGTGTCCGCCAAGGTGCACGATCGTGTTGTAGACCATCTCCCTCTGCGCCGTCCGCCGCATCCCTGGCGCGAGCATCAGATGTTGGTGATGACGCGGAGCGATCGATCCGCTCTTGTGAGCACGCGACATCCACCTTCTTCGACAAGTACGTCGTCTTCGATTCGCACGCCGCCAAAGCCAGGGATGTAGACGCCGGGCTCGACGGTGAACACCATGCCGGGCTCGAGCGCCATCAGCGACCCTGGGTCGAGGCTGGGCGCCTCGTGCGCCTCGAGGCCGAGGCCGTGCCCGACGCGATGGAAGAAGCGCTCTCCGTAGCCGGCCGCGTCGATGACGCGGCGCGCGGCTGCATCGACCTCACCGGTCGTGACCCCCGCCGACACCGCAGCGATGGCGGCGTCGTGAGCCTTCAGGACGACGTCGTGGATCTCGCGCTGCCGGTCGCCGGGCTTGCCGACCACGCCCATCCGCGTCGTGTCGGCCTTGTAACCCTCGAATGCGGCGCCGAAGTCGAGCAGCACGAGATCGCCGGAGGCCAGCTTCCGGTTCGAAGGTCCGAGGTGCGGAAGCGCGGAGTTGGGACCTGACTGGACGAGCGATTCGAACGCAAGAGTTCCGCCAAGCTCGCCGATCGCTGCGCCGAGCATCAGCGCGATCTCGATCTCCGTCTGGCCGGCGCGCATGCGCGAGAAGACCTCATCACATGCCGCGTCGGTAATGGCCGCGGCACGAACCAGCTTCTCGACTTCGTTCTCCTGCTTCGTCACGCGAAGACGCAGGATCTCGGGACCTACGTCGAGCAGCTCGCTCACGCCCGTGCGCGACGTGATCACCTCCGCCGCGTGGAGGCTGAGGTGGTCCATCTCGACGCCGACCTCGGTCATTCCATCGAGCTCGAGCCGGACCAGGTCGTAGGGATCGTCGCCGTCGCGCCATGCGACCACGCCTGCATGCGACGCACGCTCGACCGCCTTCTGCCGCTCCAGCGCAGGCACGATCAAAGTGGCGTCGTTCTGGCGCACGACCAGGGCCATCAGGCGCTCATGCGGTTCGGCGTGAAAACCCGTGAGGTACCCGATCGACACCGGCCGCGTGATGTAAGCGGCGCCCAGGCGTCGCCCCGCGATCCAGCGCCGAACCTCGTCCAGCGGGGCCCTGGCCACCACCGACCTACTCAATGGCGGTGATGCGGACCCGATACGCGGCGGTCGGCGTCTTGATCTCGACCTCATCGCCGACGCGATGGCCGATCAGAGCCTTGCCGAGGGCGGACTCGTAGCTGACGCGGCCCGCCTTGGGATCCGCCTCCGCAGGTCCGACGATCCGGTATGTCTCCTCATCCTCGCCGTTTTCCGCAAATCTCACGGTGTTACCCATGCCAACCACACCTTTCTCGAGACGAGCTTCGATCAGCACGTGGTTCTTGATGATCGACTCGAGCTCTTTGATCCGCGCCTCCATCATTCCCTGCTCGTTCTTGGCGGCGTGGTATTCGAAGTTTTCGGATAGGTCGCCGAGCTCCCGGGCCGCCTTGATCTTGGCGACGATCGACGGCCGGCGGTTGCCGGTGAGCTCGTCGAGCTCCTTCTGGACGGCCTCCAGCCCTTCGGGCGTGATGTGAACTTCGTTGGCCATTGATCGAGTCTAATCCGAGACTAAGCCGGTACCGTCCGTATACATTCGTGCCGGTGAGACGGCTGATCCTGCGGATCGGGATGCTTCTGATGGGCATCGGGCTGGTCGGCGGGGCGGTGGCAACCCAAATCGGCACGGCCCTGGCGGGGCTCGACCAGCAGGTCGGGACCAACGGGTCGGCTGCAGCCTTCGTCCTGGGCGCCGGACTGATCGTCGCCTCGCTGAGCCCCTCCGCACCGATCGCCTGGGTTCGCGCCGGCATCCTTTACGGCCTCGTGGTGGTCGTGTTCGAGGTCGTATCAACACTGCACGGCAAGAGCTTCCACCTCGGCCCCGTGATCTTCGGCCTGGCTTTCACCCTGCTGCTGATCGCGGCCTATCCCGAGCGCAGGAAGCTGATCTCGGACCCGACCTCGCAGCGTGAGCCGGCTATGCCGCCAGAGAAGAAGCCTGCGCCCGTCGACGCGGAGCCCGAGGAGCCCGAAAAGGCTTCTTAGGTTCGGGGCACGAGCGCCTGGACTTCTTCCATCATTCGGCGCTGGAGCAGGAACGAGACGCCGTAGACCGCGCCGGCGAGCACCGCTCCCGTGAGCACGGCGATGAGCGCGTGCACCGCGGATGGCTGAATCGGTGCGAGTGCGACCGCGTCGTCGCCGATCACCGCCGCGGCGGCCAGTGCGAGAGGCGTGAGGAGAGGCAAAAGCTGGAGACGCCTCATCACCGGGGGAACAGGTGGCTCGACCCGACCCACCATTCGCTGTCCCATCACGCCGACGGACTTGACGTGTTTCAAGTGAGGCGTGACCGTGAGCACGATGTTCACCTGGTTGCCAGGGACCTGCTTAAGACGCGCGGGCGGCACCAGATACTGCTCTACGCCGCCCCGGGTCTGGACCATCAGCATGCCGAGACCCATTGACGTGCTGACCGAGCTCGCGCCAACGAGCTGACCCTGCACAAGCCGCGGCTCGCTCTTGCGGTCTTTGAGCGCAAGCCTGAATCCGGGACCGACGAAGCTAGCCAGCAGCGCGATCGGCAGCACCCAGGCGGTCGCCGCCGCGATCGCGTCAGGCCAGCCGTAGCTCGGAGGCAGAAAGAACAGACAGGACGCAATGATCAGGACGCAAGCAACCGCGATCGCGACCGAGATGTAACCGATGCGGATCACGTAGTCGGGGGCGTAGCCCTGCAGCATCCCCCCGGACTGGACGTAGCGTTCGCGCTGCTTGCGCGTCGCCCCGACGGAGTTCGATGCAGCCGGTTTCGGCTGGACCTTACGCATCTGCTGCCGGACCTGCCGGACTTGTTTCTTGCCCATCGCCTCAGAGGCCGAGTGTATCCGGGGCGGGATAAGAGATGCGACCTTCGTGAGCTCGAGCGAACGGTGTCATCGCGTGGGCCGAGGGCTCCGATATGCCCGTGATGTGCCTCACCTCAATACCCCGAAGCGTAAGCGCGTCCGCGATGAGGGAGCGGTGGCAGCGCCACGGAACGGCCTCGGCGCACATGATGACCGGGGAGTCGAGCTCCAGCAGCCGACCAATGCCCTCCCAGAACTGGTCCGTTTGCATGTAGTCCGCATAGCCGCGAAAGCTAATGTTGCGCCAGCCCAGGTTGATCGAATCCGGCCGCGGTTTGCGCAGGCCACCCAGCTCCGGCATGTGACGGTAGGAGATCCCATCCGCCGCCAGGGATCGCTCCAACGCCGCTTTGGAGAAGTGCGGCATCCGCCGCGAAGCCGGCACCGTGCGTACATCCACCAGCAGCCTGACCCGATGGTGTCGCAGAAGGTCGATGAACTCCTCGAGCGATCTGGTGGAGTGCCCGATCGTAAGGAACGTTAGGGACTCCTTTGCGACGGGTCGACCGCCGGAACGAGGACTTGCTTGAGAAACGATTTGCCGTCGAGCTGGAAACTTCCTGAGAAAAGGAAGGCCGGCTCATAGAAACTGTGGTCGCCCGCGGGGACAAGGACGTACACGAGCTCGGCCTGGGTCAGCTTCACGGTGGGTGCCGGGGTAGCCGATACCCCCTGACCGCTCGAGGCGACCGCCGACTGGATCGCGTCCGCCGCGGAGACGACTTTGTAGCTGGCCACGTCCAGGCTCACCGGCAGCAGCCCCGACACCAACACGGGCCGGTTGTTGCTCAGGTCGACCTCGATCCCGGTGCGGCGGGCGCTGCCGTCGATCAGAAATGCAGGCCCGTACCCCGGCGCGTCGAACTGCCGCTGGTAGACCACCTTGACCGGGTCGCCGCTGCCGTCGACCGCCACGGCGTAGCTCCACTGCGGGGAGAGGCTGTGCTGAGCCAGAAAGATATCCGCGAGGTCGCTGGGGCCAGCGCCTGCCGCATCGATCGGCGGCATCGAGAGCGACGAGAAGATGAAGAACGCGGGGCTGGATTGCGGCGACTGCACGGTGCCGCGAACCTTGAGCGTGTAGGTGGAAGCGGAGTATGACCCTAGAAATCCTGCCGGGCGCTCGCGCAGCACAGCGCCGAGGGCCGTCGCGAACTGGTCGGCTGTGTTCGTCGAGGGCTCGTGGTAGCGGAATACGGGTGCGGTTGTGATCGTGAGGTCGAGCTTGCCTGTCCAGGTGAGCTGGACAGGGCCGAGGTATTCGGGAGAGGCCGTGTCGGCCAGCCCCTGCGACGTGGGCGCGGATTTTGCGCCCCCGTTGAACACCGGGGTCGGCAGGCGGCCGAACGTGCCGGTCGCGTAATTCCGCGACGCGCCCTCGCTGAGCGCGGAGGAAGTCGCCGCGCCGCCGCCGCCGCGGCCCAGTCCGCTGTAGGCGAAGATCCCTATTCCGACCGCCACGACGAGCACCGCGGCGACAGCCGCCGCCGGCACGGCGGGGACTTCGCGGATCCCCTCCCAGAATCCCGCGAACGCGTCGCCCAGCCGGCTCTTTGCGGGGCGGCTGCTTTGCATTCGCAGCCACAATTCGTCGTCGAAACCGGGACGGGGCCGCGTCGTCTCGAACGCGTCGTCCAGCTGACGCTGCAGGGCCTGAACCTCGAGCTCCTCTTCCTGCTCGCTCACGCCCTTTCCTTCTGGACCAGTTCGCGCAAAGCCCTCAACGCGCGGTGATAGAGCATCTTCGCTGCATCTTCGCTGCAGCCCATCAGCCTGCCAACTTCGTCAAAGCTCAAACCAGAATGCCGCAGCGAGATGGCGTCACGCTGGCGCTCCGGAAGCTGCGCCACCTGGAGGAGCAGCGCGCGGTACTGGATGTGATCCTCCGCCTGGCCGGCGGGGTCTTCTTCCGGCATCGGCTGATGCTCGATGGTGCGCCGCAAGCGCTCCCGCCTACCGTGCGCTCGGAAGTGATCCAGCGTCGCATTGCGAGCGATCCGAAACAACCACGCCGAGGGCGTCGTGTTGCGGGCCTCGAATCGGGCGTAGGCCTGGTAGGCGTTCATGAAGACCTGCGCCGTGATGTCCTCGGCGTCGGCGGACGTGCCGACCTGCGCCCTCACGTAGGCGTAGATCCGACCGAGGTAGTCCCGGTAGATGTCTTCGAACGGCGGCCGGTCGGCGGGCACGGCCGGTTCATGGTATTTGCACGCACCCTTGGTTTAGCGAACGCCCGGCCGGCCGATGCTGTAACGCGGCTACCGGCGAAGGGCGGCGCCGACCTCTTTGGGGCGGTTGCTGAAGACCGAGTCGGGCTTGCAGTACTTGCACCACTGCACCGCCGTGTCGTCGTCGACGGGCCAGACCCCGACAGCTCCGCCCGCCGAGTGCACCTCCTTCACCACCTCTGGATCCGTTGCCCCCCAGTGGGGGGAGTACACGTCTGCGCCGGCTTCGCGCAGCATCTTCCCCGGGTGCATTGGTCGCGCGCCCTCGAGAATGCCGAGCTGAAGCGAAGGCTCCATCTTGCGCAGCTCGTGGATCGCCATGTGGTTGAAGGAAACGACCGCGCACTCGGCCACCGCACCCAGCTGGCGGAGCATGTTCACCAGCTTTTCCTCCAGCCCAGGGTAGAGAGGTGGCACCTGTTTGATCTCGATCACGAGCCCGACCTTGCCCAACGCGAGCTCGACCACCTCCTGGAGGAGCGGAATCTTCTCGCCGTCGCCGGCGTCGAGCTTGCGCAGCTCGGCGGCGCTGTGGTCGCGGACCAGTCCGGACCCATTGGTCGTGCGGTCGAGGGTGTGGTCGTGGATCACGACGAGCCGCCCGTCCGCGGACAGGTGCACGTCGCACTCGATCAGGTCGCAGCCGATAGCGATGGCGGACCGAAACGACCGCATCGTGTTCTCAGGATTTTCCGCCGGGTTGCCCCGGTGCCCCCCAAGCAGCGGCCGGCCCTCATCGTGTGCAGCCTCATATCGCGCGCGGATCGATTGAGTCAAGACGCTCGGTCAGTCTAACCAGGTCTGAAAGAGAAACCGATGAGCGACCGCGCCTTTGGCGGTCCCACCTTCATGGGCCTTGGCTATAGTGGCAAAGGTGACCGCTGCCAGACCCCAGACCATCGCGGAGCTTCGTGCCGCCGGATACAAGCGCGAGACGGTCAAGCAGGAGATGCGGCGCAATCTTCTCACGCGCCTCAAGTCGGGCGAGCCGCTGCTCGCGGGAATCGTCGGCTACGACGAAACGGTGCTGCCGCAGCTGGCGAACGCCGTCATCTCGGGACACGACGTCATCATGTTGGGCGAGCGCGGCCAGGCCAAGAGCCGGATCATGCGGTCGCTGGTCAGCCTGCTGGATGAGTTCGTGCCGGTGATCGCGGGCTGCGAGGTAAACGATCATCCCTACGACCCGATCTGCCGCCGGTGCCTCGACCTCATCGCCAAAGACGGCGACAACGTCGCTGTCGATTGGATCGGCCGCGACCGGCGCTACGGCGAGAAGCTGGCGACCCCGGACATATCGATCGCCGACCTGATCGGAGAGGTTGATCCGATCAAAGTCGCCGAGGGCCGCTACCTTGCGGACGAGCTGACCATTCACTACGGGTTGCTTCCGCGCACGAACCGCGGAATCTTCGGCATCAATGAGCTGCCTGACCTCGCCGAGCGAATACAGGTCGGACTGTTGAACATCATGGAAGAAAAGGACGTGCAGATCCGCGGCTATCGAGTCCGCCTGCCGCTCGATCTTTTCGTCATCGCGAGCGCGAACCCTGAGGACTACACGTCACGAGGACGCATCATCACGCCCCTGAAGGACCGCTTCGGCTCGCAGGTGCGCACGCATTACCCGCTGAGCATCAGCGAAGAGATGCAGATCATGGAGGCGGAGAGGCACTCGGTCCCGGAAGACTTCGAGCTGGTCTTTCCGTCCTTTATGAAGGAGATCGTTGCGGAACTGACTCACCTCGCTCGGCGAAGCCCCCACATCTCGCAGGCGTCGGGGGTGTCGGTGCGAATGTCCATCGCCAACGTCGAGAACCTTGCAAGCAACGCCGTGCGGCGAGCCGCCCGACTGGGTGAATCGCTCGCGGTGCCCCGCATCACCGACCTCCCTTTCATCGCTTCATCTACAGCGGGGCGTGTTGAGATCGAGGCCCTCGATGAGGGCAAGGAGGAGCAGGTGCTGGCGCGGCTCGAACGCGGTGCGATCAGCTCGGTTTTCAGCCGCCACTTCTCCGCGTCACAGTTCGAAGGCGTCGTCGCGCGGTTTGAGGAGGGCAGCATGCTCGAGGTCGGCGAGAGCATCCCGGCCCGAGCCTACGCGCGGGCGATCGGCGATGTCCCGGAGGTGGCGACCGCACTGAAGAGGCTCGGGCTGCCGGATCGGCCCGAGGTTCGGGCCTCCGTGATCGAGTTCGTGCTCGAAGGCCTGCACCTCAACAAGCGGCTGAACAAAGACGAGGTCGAGGGCCGCGCGATCTACCGGCGTTAGCGCTGCGCCGAGTAGATCCAGGTAAACCCGATCACG
The DNA here is from genome assembly GCA_005881275.1 of Chloroflexota bacterium. Classification (GTDB taxonomy): domain Bacteria; phylum Chloroflexota; class Dormibacteria; order Dormibacterales; family Dormibacteraceae; genus 40CM-4-65-16. Next base: position 20,846 of record VBEF01000074.1, on the reverse strand, counting down.
ATCCCGACGACGAGCAGAAAGAAGAGCAGCTCAACGCGAATCGCCAGCCGGACCAGCCGCCTCGCCCGACGCGTCCGCGCTCCGCATTTGTCGCAATAAGCCGCATTCGCGACGATCGCCGCGCCGCAGTTGTCGCACGCGCCCTGGACCTGCTCCACGCAATTGAGTATGCGTCAGCTTTGACAGACGCCGGCGACGGTGAATTGACGGTTTTGGGCCCCCGCTAATCTGTCCTTGTGGAACTGGAAGAGGAGATGTCCACCAGCGACGTGGTTTTGCTGCTCGGCTCCGTGCCGGAGCGGACAAGTGATCTCGTCTACTGGCTCGATGAGGCGCGCCTGCGCTACCGCCACGGGCCTGCTTTTCCGACCCTCGGCGGCCTGATCGCCCATCTGGTCGATGCGGCGCCGAAGGTGGATGCGCTGCTCCGCCACGCGCACCTGGACGGCCAGACGACCGCCGATGTGCGGACCGCGATCGATCCCGGCCACGACCAAGAGCTGACCCGGCCCCTGCAGGAGGCGCTCGAGGACTTCGCGCGCGTGAGGCGGCGCACCGTCGACCTGCTCCACGGCTGGGGCAAAGCCGAGTGGGACCGCACGATCTCCGATCCCCACACCGGCGAGATGACGCTGCTCGACGCCTGCAGGCTGGTCGCCAAGCACGAGATGGCTCACGTGGCTCAAATTCGAAACCTGAGCGCTCTCCTTCCGGAGCCGGAAGACCTGGGCCCGATCCGTCCGGCCGGCGTCAACGGCAAGTAACCTTCGGTCCGTGTCAGACAGCGCAGAGACAACTCCGACCGAACCAGGGAGGCCCGCCAAAACAGGCCGCTCTCGGCGCAAGCGCAAGTCCAGCGGCGGCCGGGCGGCGCAGTACTGGATGATCGTCAGCTCGCCGGACAACTTCCGCAAGACACGCGAACACGGCTTCTCCATCCAGGGCCTCAAGAGCCGGCACCGTCGACGCGTCGAGACGATGCGGGTCGGCGACCGCCTTCTGTACTACGTGACGGGTCGGATGGGGTTTGCCGCCACCGTCACGGTGGCTTCGCCGATGTACGAAGACCACACCCCGATCTGGCGCTCATCGCGACGCGACGAGGATTACCCATGGCGTGTCCACATCCGGTTGGACCTGATGCTGGAGGAATTTGACTGGGTCCCGGCAAAGGAGATCGCCTACCGCCTGGACTACGTGCGCAAATGGCCGCCCGAACACTGGACGCTGGCCTTCCAGGGCCACATCCACGCCCTGCCGCGGACGGACTTCGCGATCATCGAGGATGAGATCTCGCGCAGCTCGCGGCGACGCAAAGCGCTCGCCGGCTAGTGGCGCAGCTCAAGCGCCACAAACCGGCGTCCGGCGGTGCTTCATGAGCAGTGGGCACGAATCTCGATGCGCGCCGAATGAGCACGGCCAGATCTGACGAGGCGGCCTTCGAGAGCCTGTTCAAAGCCGAATACGCTCGTGTAGTAGGCATCGCGAATCGCGTCCTGGCCGATCCGCACGAGGCGGAGGACGTGGCGCAGGACGTTTTCGTCGACTTCCACCGGCTCCACTCGGCGACGGCACAGTACGCACCGGCGTGGCTTCATCGCGCTGCGGCGCATGCCTCGCTCAACCGCCTGCGTGGGGCCCGGCGCAGACAGAAGCGCGAGGTTGCCCAGGCGCTCGAGGAGGGCGAGAGGATCCTCGATCCGCAAAAGCAGCTCGAGGTCAGCGAGGATCGCCGCCACGTGCGCGAGGCGCTGGCCCGGATGGCGCCCAAACCAGCCGCCGCGCTCGCCATGCGAGCGAGCGGCCTGAGCTACACCGAGGTTGCCCAGGCGCTAGGCGTCGGAACTGGACAAGTTGGAACTTTGTTGAGGCGCGCGGAAGCAACGCTGCGCAAGGAGGTCACCCGTGGCACATCTAACTGAGGGAACACTGCGCCGGATGGTCGACGATCCCGACGCCCGCGCGGGCGCGGATGCGGCTCATCTCGGGAGCTGCCCCGAATGCGCGGACCGTTTCAAGACTTTCGCGGACGATGCGCGCTCGATCGCGAGCCTGCTTGCGGTCCCGGAGGCTCGGGTCGACATCGGACGGGCTTTCGAGCGCGTCATGAGCAACCGGAAATCGCAGCCCGCGCTGGTCCGCTTCCCAATCCTGGGCCCCTCGACGCGTCCTCTCACGTTGGGGTTCGTCGCCACGATCGCAGCCGTCGCCGTGCTCCTGGTTGCGTTTGCGGCCGCCGGACTGTTCTTCAAGCCGACCACGGTCAAGGCGGTTCCCGTGACAGTGGCCGATATCCAAGCGCTGTCCCAGCTGGGCGACTACGGCACGATCACTTGGACCAAGGAGCCCCAGCTCCAGGCGACCACCAACGCGGCCGACGCTTCGCAGGCAGGGGGCGGCCTCACAGTCCCGAAGGTGGCGGACGCCACGCTGCCCAGCGGCCTCTCGAAAACGGTGACCTATGGCGCAATGTCGAACGCGGAAGCCACATTTACTTTCAGCGCTGACAAGGCGGCCGCCGCGGCGGCCGCGCATGGCACGACGCTGCCGAAGATGCCGGCCGGCATGGACGGGGCGACACTCACCATCAGCGTCGGACCGGCGGTCGGCGAGATCTACGGCGATCTGCAGAAACCAAGCAGCGACACCAGCTCGATCAACCTGCCGCAGCTCATCGTCGCCAAGTCGGCCGCACCGACAGCGAAGTCGACCCAGGTCAGCGTGACCGACCTCGAGAACTACATCCTGGCCCAGCCTGGCATCTCGAAGGAGCTCAAGGCAGCGATCCAGGCGATCGGAGACCCGAGCACCACGCTGTTGATCCCCGTTCCGATCGAGTACGCCACGTCAACCCAGGTCACGGTCCAGGGCGTCGATGGAGTTGCTCTGGGCGACAACACGGGCGTTGGTTCGGGCGTCGTGTGGGTGAAGGACGGTTACGTCTACGTCGTCGCCGGGTCGATCAAACGAGACGACGCCGTCGCGATCGCGAATAACCTGAACTAGCGGCCGGGCGTTTAGCCTGACACTCCAGTGGCGGAGCTAGCAGAGAAGACCGAGGCGGCCTCTCCCCCGGGGGAGGCCGCCGGCACGCCTGCCGTCAAGACAGTCGAGCTGACCAAACGCTTCGGCCATACCGTCGCGCTTGCCGGCCTCTCCATGACCGTGCCGCGGGGTGAGGTGTTCGGGTTTCTCGGCCCCAACGGTGCGGGCAAGACGACGGCGGTGAAGCTCCTGCTCGGCCTCCTCAAGCCGACGTCGGGGCAGGGCTCCCTGCTCGGCAGGCCTATCGGAGACCTTCGCACGCGGCGCCGGATCGGCTACCTGCCAGAGCTCTTTCGCTACCAGGCCTGGCTGTCCGCAGCTGAGGTGCTCGCCCTGCACTGCGAGCTCGCGCCGCTGCCGCGCTCGAGTTGGAAGGACGAGATAAAGACAGCCCTGGAGACGGTTGGACTGACCGATCGGGTCAACGACCGCGTCGGCACGTTCTCCAAGGGCATGCAGCAGCGCCTCGGCCTGGGTGCCGCGCTGCTTGGCGAGCCGGAGCTTGTCTTCCTGGATGAGCCGACATCGGCCCTCGACCCGGTCGGGCGGCACGATGTTCGGGAGATCATCCGCGGCCTTGCGTCGCGCGGCTCGGCGGTGTTCCTCAACTCGCACCTGTTGAGCGAGGTCGAGCAGGTCTGCGACCGCGTGGCGGTGGTCGACCATGGGCGCGTCATCGCGTCGGGAACGATGGACGAGCTCCTCGGCGGCACAGCGGTGCGCGTGCGGGTGAGCGGGCTCACACAGGCCGACAAGAACCGCCTGTCGCAGTACGGACGCATCGACGACGAGGGCGATCAAATAACGTTCGCGAACCTCGACGCGGAGCGCGTGCCGGAGCTCGTCGCGACGATCGTTTCGATGGGTGGCCGCGTTTACGAAGTCGCACCACGACATCAAACACTGGAAGATCGCTTCCTACAGCTGCTCGAAGACGAGGAAAAAGCGTAATGCCACCAGTGCTCGTCATGGCCCGGCTGACAGTGCAGGAATCGTCACGACGCCGGTTGCTGCTGGCGCTGCTGATCCTCACATTGATCGTCGTCGGGGTTTCGGCATGGGGCTTCAACAAGATCACCACCGTCACGCGCAGCGACGGAACGCCGCTGCCGCCGGAGCAGATCTCCCTGATCACGTCGCAGCTCTTGATCGTGGTGACCTTCATGTTCAGCGGCGTGCTCGCGTTGAGCGCCGCCGTGGTGGCGGGACCGCTCATCTCGGGCGAGGTCGAGAGCGGATTGCTGCTCGCGATGCTGGCCCGACCAGTGCGCCGCAGCGAGGTTGTCATCGGCAAGTGGCTGGGCCTGGCCGCGCTGGTCACGCTCTATGCGGCGGGCGCCGGCGGTCTCGAGCTGGCGGCCGTGGACTGGGCGACGGGGTACCTGCCGCCGCATCCGGTCGAGCTCCTCGCCTTCGTCGCTGCCGACGGCCTCGTGCTGCTTTCGCTCGGCATGCTTCTCTCGACGCGACTGTCGGGCATCACCGCGGGCGTGATCGCGCTGGTCGCCTGGCTGATGGCCTGGATTGCCGGCGTCGTCGGCGATATCGGTACAGGACTGCAGAACCAGGCGCTGGAGAACGTCGGCGTTGTCAGTCACCTGCTCCTTCCGGCGGACGGACTGTGGCGTGGCGCGATCTACGCCATGGAGCCGGACACGCTGATCGCAGCCATGCGCGCGCTGGGGACGGCCGGACGGGCCAACCCCTTTGCGGCCATCGAGCCGCCACCGACCGAGTTCCTGGTCTGGGTGGTGTTCTGGTTTGCCGCCGTGTTGACGCTGAGCGTCTGGAGCTTCGGCACCCGCGAGATCTAGATCTCTCTGGAAACGACATCGACGAGAGTTACATCGGCCGAGCGAACCAGCTCCCAGGCCAAACAACCTTCGTCGCCTCCCGGGTGAGGTAGATGGTGCCGAGGAAAATCAAAACTCCGTTCACCACGTGCAGTGCCCCAACTCCTTGGACCCCCGTGTGCGCAAGCGTCGCCTGGATGAACATGAGGACGAAGAGAACGATGTTGATGATCGTGACCCGCCACGGCATCCGCGCCGCGAAGGCAAGCCCGATGCCGAGCAGGATTGCGATCCCGATGAGATCCCCGACCACGAAGTGGGGCCCGAAATCATTCAGGCCGTGGAACCCGAACACCCCGTACCCCGCCAGGTAGAACTGCAGGACTGTGGCCGCCACGATGATCCCGAACCAGGCCACGTAAAACATGCGGAAGTTGCGGACCATGTGAAACCCCTCCCTACACGATCTGGCGCGAAATTTGGCGCGCGGTGTGGCGCGCATTGTATTCGCGATTGGCGCGCTGCGGCCCTAGGGGTACAGCCCTCTCTCCCGGGTCGCCCCAGCCACCCGCGAGACGGCTTGCACATACGCCGCCATCCGCATGTCGACCTTCCGCTCCTCGCGAGTCTTCAGCACCTCGTTGAACGCGCGCGACAGGATCGCCTTCAGTTTCTGATTGACCTCGTGCTCGGACCAGAAGAACGACTGCAGGTCCTGCACCCACTCGAAGTACGAAACGGTGACGCCGCCCGCGTTGGCCAGGATGTCCGGCACGAGAAGGATCCCGCGCTCGCGAAAGATCGCATCCGCCTCCGGCGTCGTCGGGCCGTTCGCGCCCTCGACGATCAGCGTCGCCTTCACCTCGCGCGCGTTGCGCGACGTCAGCTGATTGCCGATCGCTGCAGGCACGAGCAGGTCGCAGTCGACGGTCAGGAGCGAGACCGCGACCACGGTGCACCCAGCCTCTTCAAGCAGCTTGGCGCTGACGCTTCCCACGTTGCCGAACCCCTGCACGGCGACTTTCGTCCGGTGCGGCGCGCGACCGAGATGCTCGAGAGCCGCGACCGCGCAAATCGTGACGCCGCGGCCGGTGGCCTCGATCCGTCCGGCCGAACCACCCACTTCGAGCGGCTTCCCGGTGACCGACGCCGGCACCGAGTAGCCGAGGTGCATCGAAAGCGTGTCCATGATCCACGCCATCGTCTGACCGTCCGTGTTCACATCGGGCGCAGGAATGTCGCGGTCGCTGCCGATCAGGATCGAGATCTCCGTCGCGAATCGCCGCGTCATGTGCTCGAGCTCGTTGAGCGACAGCTCGCGCGGGTTGACGATGATGCCGCCCTTGGCGCCTCCGAACGGGATGTTGACGACGGCGCACTTCCAGGTCATCCACATCGCCAGCGCCTTGACCTCGTTGAGGGAAACGTCCGGGTGATACCGGATGCCTCCCTTCGCCGGCCCGCGATTGATGTTGTGCTGCACCCGGTAGCCGGTGAAGATCCGGGTATGCCCGCTGTCCAGCTTGACCGGGAAATGACAGGTGAACTCGCGCTGCACCTCGCGCAGAACCTCACGGAGCCATGGCTCGAGCCGGATGAGCTCGGCCGCCTCGTCGAACTGCGACTGCGCCGTGCGCCACTCATCGGCTTCGACGGCTGGTTTCAGATCGGTCGCGCTCACCGGGGGTCCCCGAAAAATCGGAGATTTTTTGGGGTTTTCACATCAGCACTGATGATCGCGGATATTCCGCGTCGGGATCGCAGATCACGTTGACGCACGCAGGCACGCCGGACCTGAACGCGCGCTCCATCGCCGGCCGGATTTCGTCCGGCCTGTCGACCAGCTCGCCGTAGCCGCCCAGCGCCTCAACAACCTTGTCGTACCGCGTTCTCGACCCCAGGTCCGCCGCAACACTCGCGCCAAGCATGTTCTGCATGGGGTGCTTTTCCAGCGCCCAGATGCCGTTGTTGCCGACGACGCAGACGACCGGGATCCTGTGCCGTACCATCGTGTCGAACTCCATCGCCGAGAAACCGAACGCGCCGTCTCCCGACAGCAAGACGACCTGGCGATCGGGCCGCGCGAGCTTGGCCGCCATCGCGTAACCCGGTCCCGAGCCAAGGCAGCCGAAGGGACCTGGGTCGATCCAGAGGCCTGGCTGTGAACGTTCGATCAACCGCCCGGCAAACGAGATGAAGTCGCCCCCGTCACCCACGATGATCGCGTCGGGGTCGGCGAAACGGTCGACCTCGGCGATGAGCCGCGCGGGATGGACCGGTGAGGAATCGGACTGCGTCATCGACTCATCGCGCTTGCGCCCGACGGCCTCAGTCTCGCGAAGCCGGGCCACCCACTCATCGCTGCGCGGCGCGCCGGCGACGGCGGCTGCAAGCTGCAGCAACGCTGCCTTCACGTGGCCGAAGATCGCGACCTCCGCCGGCCGGTGCTTGCGGTGGTCATCGACGTCGACGTAGATCAGCCGGACATCCTCTGTAAAAACCGGCGGCTGGCCGAAGTTCAACCGAAAATCCAGCAATGCTCCGACCAGGACGATGAGATCGGCTTCGCGCAGGGCGTGGCCGCGGGCGCGGGAGAAGAACAACGGGTGTGAGGGCGGCAGCACGCCGCGCGCCATGCCGTTCACGGTGAGCGGCACGTTGGCAACTTCGACGAGCTCGCGAAGCTCGTCCTCGGCGTGCGCCCACCAGACGCCTCCGCCCGCGATGACCACCGGACGCTCGGCCGCGCGGATCGCGCGCGCCGCCTGTGCAATCAGCTCGGGGTCGGGAGGAGGCCCGGGGTCGGGAGTCAGGTGTTCGGTCGCCTCGGGCAGATCCGCCGCACCGAAGAACACGTCGATCGGGATGTCCATGAACACCGGGCCCGTGCGCCGGCTGAGCGCGCTGCGCATGCATTCGGCCGCCGTGCGGTACGCGTCGTCGGCCGAATTCAGTGTCAGCGCCTTCTTGGTCAGGCTGCGCACGACCTCGACGTGGTCCATCTCCTGCAGGGAGCCCATGCCCCAGCGCGCGTTCGGAGCACGTCCGCCGACGACAAAAACCGGGCTGTCGTTACCCTGCGCCTGGGCCAGGGCCGACACAGAGTTTGTGACACCCGGTCCCGCGGTGACGGCGGCCACGCCGCACTCGCGCGTGACCTTGGCCCAGCCTTCGGCGGCAAACGCCGCCGATTGCTCGTGACGCACGTCGACGACGCGGATGCCGTGCTCGGTGGCGCCGGTGAGGATCGGCCAGATGTGGCCTCCGTTCAGGGTGAAGAGGTGACTGACCCCGGCTCGCTTCAGGGCGAGAGCAACCAGCTCGCCGGCGTTGCCAGAGTCCAACGTCATTGGGCCATGGCCCACGGCATGGCCGGAGTGTTGAACACGGCCTGCGGCGGGCCGTCACGAGGTACAAGGATCACTCCGCCAGGCGCTCCCAGTGCTTGGCCCAGGTAGTCGATCGCTCCCTTCGCAACCGACGCTGCATCCACGCCGTGCTGCAGCTCGATCACCATCACACGCGCGAGGCCGAGCCTGATGAAAGCCTCGCCGAGCCCCGTTCCACACACACCACCGAAACGATCGTCGACGTAGAAGCCCGCGCCGGGAAGCGGTGAGTCGCCCACGCGTCCGGGCAGCTTGCCGACCCTGCCGCCTGTAGACACGGCGACCGCGATGCGTCCCTCAGCGTCTCGCGCCACGGCCCCGACAGTGTCGGCGCCCTCGATCAGCTCCTGGCGCTTGCGATCGGTGATGAAGATCGATGGATCCGCCATCTCGACGCCGCGCTCTCGCGCGAACCGCGAGGCGCCCTCACCTGCGAGCAGCACGTGACGACCGTCTTCCATCACTGCGACCGCCAGGTCGATCGGGTGGCGGACGTCTCGCAGGCACGCGGCGCCGCCCGCGCGCAGGTCAGCCCCCTCCATCACCCCCGCGTCCAGCTCGACGACGCCATCACTGTTGAGGCACGCGCCGATGCCGGCGTTGAGCAGCGGCTCGTCTTCCATGTGACGCACCGCCAAGACCGCGGCGGCAAGAGCGCCCTGGCCGATGGCCGACCACCCGACGTCGCGCGCGCGGTCGACTGCGGCCTGGCGCAGGGAGCGTTCCGCTTCGGGGACGGGGCCGGCGCCACCGTGGACGATCAGCGCCGGACGGGCCAACTAGTGGCTAGTAAGCCTCGGCCGCCTGAGAGTCGGGCCAGTTGGACCGTCGTTCGAGGAAGCGCCGCTCAGCGATGCGGCGGTCGAAGGGGCTCAACATGCGCCGGCCAGCCTCCGCGCGCTCCAGCGCGCGGCGCTCGCCAAAGCGGCGGTCCAGGCCAGATCGCCTGTCCGAGCCTGCTCGGCGCTCAGGTCCGCGCGGTGTTGCGTCCACCCTCTTCTAAGACGAACGATGCTAGCGCACGCGCTGGTCGAGTGCGCTCAGTTTCTCGTCGATTTTGCGCTCCGACTTGCGCCTCTCCAGCTCGTCCCCGGGACCGAGGTCGACGAAGCGGGCGTAGGCCGCCAGCCGCGGGTGGACGTCCGCGACGCGGCGGAACATCTCCTGGGCGACCCAGCGGTAGTCGGGGTGGCCCTGTGGCGTCGTCCGCAGCTCACAGAGGTGATAGACCTCGCGCAGGTTGGCGCGGAAATACCACCGGACGTGAAAGGCGAGCGGCACGATGTACTGTGCCAGGGCCGGACCCAGGTCGCGCTCGAGCCGGTGGTGGACCTCAGCGGCTTCCTCAACCGCTTTCGCGAAGACGCCGTCCATGCCCAGCTCGCGCATTCCCGGCGCCACGTCGTACCCCAGCGCGGTGCCGAGGAGCTGGCGGTCCTGGGTCAGCATCCGATGCCGGTGGAGGTCGCGGTAGGCGGCAAAGTTGGCAACGATCTCGAACGTGTAGGTGGCGTGCTCGAGGGCCCGGGGCGCCCTCTGGCGGCGATTCGACCGATCGCCGAGCATGGCGTCGAGAACCGCCTCGACATCACCCAGCTGCTCCTCGAGGGGCAGGTTCGAATGCGGAAAGAGCGCGGCTGCGACGACCTTCCGCTGCGCGTCCGGATCAAATTCCACAAGCCGGACCGAAGGTGCGGTGGGCGCCGCATCGCCGCGCTGCGCCAACCGCGAGGCCGCCGACCGCGTCGCGGCCATGCGCACGGCGGCCGGCGTTCCGTACCTGTCGTCGAGGGCGCGCCGCACGAAGGCCGGGATGACGAGCGAAAGCTCGCGGTGCAAGCTTGTCGCAAGGGCCTGGCACTCCGGCAGCTCGTGCGCCGCCATCTTCGTGATGAGGTACTCGAACGCGCGCCCGTTGCCGAAAAGGCCGAGGTTGGTCAGAGTCCCGGCGGGCAGCAGCCCCCGCAGAAGGTCCAGGGCCTTGGCCCGCGTGGCCGACTTCCAGGCCCGGTCGGTCTCGCCATCCTCCTGGGGGAAGCGCTCGCGGATGGCCTGCGTGACCGGATCGACCAGCCTGCCGTAGGTCTCGAAGAGGGCCTCGGCCGCCGGCAAGTAGTCGGCGCCCGCAAGCTCGGGGCCACGATAGAAGAGGTAGGCGCCGTCGGCGGCGCGGCGGTCAAAGCGGACGTAGCGCGTGGACTTCTCCAACGGCGAGAGACCGATGCGGCTGTCCTCGAGCGCTTTGGCGGCGAGCGTGGACGTCTGCTCGACCGCGACGTGCGCCCCGGCGAGCTCCGCGACGGAATCGTCTCCGTACCCGACCAGGACCCGCTCGTAAAACTCCTCGGCCCGGCGCACAGCGACCATGTCGCCATCGGCGGGAGGTGTCCCTGCCAGACGCTCGAAGCCTGAGTCGGGCTCGTTGATGAACTCGTCGAGGAGAACGCGGCGGAGACTCTTCTCAGTCCTCGAGTAGCGCGAGAACAGAGCGCCTTTGACGACCTCGGGTAGGTTGCGCAGCGCAAACACGGGCCGGTCCAGGTTCGTGAAGTAGCGCTCGAGGAGACCCGCCTCCGCGGGACTGAACTCGCTTGTGCTCACGGCTTTATTCTCGTCTCTCCCCTCATGCCGAGGGCATGGAGTCCTATATTTTGTGTCGAGCGGGGCGGTATCCACAGCCTATGGGCGGCGACTGCCAAAGTTGTCCCCCGGTTCTCCCCAGGTCTGTTAAAAACTGACTGCGAAACGCCGATGCCAAACGGCGGGTACTCTCGAGATTCGGATGGAAGAGATCGATTGGGCTCAGGGATGGAAGCGCGTCGTCGAGGACCGGGCGACTCTTGCGGCGGGGCACGCTGACCACGGTTATTGGGACCGCCGAGCCTCGAGCTATGCCCGCTCGACGCAGACTCGTGTCGACGAGTTCCTGCAGGTGCTCGAACCGTATCTCTCGCTGCGCAAGACGCTGATCGACGTAGGCGCTGGCACCGGCCGGCACGCGGTGCCGCTCGCTGCACGCCTCGAATGGGTCACTGCTGTCGAGCCGTCCGAAGGCATGCGCTCGCACATCCCCCCGCGCAACAACATGACCGTCATTGCGAGCACCTGGGAGGATGCAGAGGTCGCGCCCGCCGACCTCGTCATCTGCAGTCATGTGCTCTACGGCGTCGCGGATCCTGAACCGTTCCTCGACAAGCTTCAGAAGGCGGCCCGGGATCGCGTCTTCGTGATGCTCCGCGAGAGCGACCTGCCTCACCCGGCGGCCGAGCTTCGAAGAAGGATCCTCGGCAGCACGGGACCTCGACTGCCGCGGTTCAGCGAACTGTTCATGCTGCTCGTCCAGATGGGCATCGCACCTGACGTCGCCTTTCTGCGCTATCCGATCACGACTCGATACGCAGATATGCACGAGGCGCTCACCGACTGCAGGGCGTTGTTTGGCGAAGGGTGGGATGGGGACGCGGGCCGCGCCGTGCTGGAACAGATCCTGCAGCGCGATGGCGATGAGCTCGTGTTCGACGGAGGCATAGCGCTTTCGGGGGTGGCCCATTGGACACCACAGAGCTGACCCTTCGGCCGGTCAGGCCGGCCGACCGCGAGCGCACACTGGAGATAACGAAGGACGTGTGGGAGGGGCGCGACTACGTTCCCCGGGTCTTCGATCGCTGGGTTTCGGACGCGGGCGCGGAGTTCCAGGCCGCCGAGATCGAAGGCGTGGTCGTAGGCCTGCAGAGGCTGCGTCCATACGCGCCGGGTCTCATCTGGTACGAGGGGCTTCGCGTCGCAGGCGAAAGTCGCCGCCGAGGGATCGCCCGCGCCATGCTCCAGGCGGCGATCGCCGAAGCCCACGAGCAGGGCTTCCACGAGATGCGGCTCGCGACCCGAGACGTTCCTGCGATTCGCCTCTTCGAGTCCGCGGGCTTCAAGGCGGTGGTCGAGATGAAATGGTGGCGCGGGCTGCGTGTAGAGGGCGGCGAGCCGGCGCGGATCCCGGAGCCGGGCGAGGCGCGAAAGCTCTGGCCGGCGCTCCAGTCGAGCCCCGGCGTCGAGCTCTATGCCGGGATCGTCCCGGATATGAACGGCGCGCGCGACCTCAGCGCCGAAGAGCTGGAGCGCCTGGCCGCCGGCGGCCTGATCAGGGTGGGGCCAGGTGGGCGCGCGATCGCGCTGCTGCGCGAGCCGTGGGGCCAGAACGTCGCGGTGTCTCTGCTGGCGGGGCGCGGCGGCGCGCTGCGCGAGCTGCTGATGGCGCTTCGCTTCGAAGCCGATGCCGACGGCTTGAATCACGTGACCGTCAACCTGCCCCCCGGGCACCCGGCCGAGGAGGATCTCCGGGCCAGCGGATACGATTTCGCGGATGCCGAACATAGCGCCTTCGTGTATGCCCTGAAACTCGATTGACCCGGCGCTACGTGGTTCTCGGCAACGGCATCGCCGGCCAGACCTGTGCGGAGGATCTCCGCAAGGCCGACCCGGATGCCTCGATCGTGATCATCGCGGCCGAGCGCCACCCCCTGTACAACCGTGTCGCGCTGCCGCGCTATCTGCGCGGCCAGGTCCGGCGCGAGAAGGTTTTCATGCGCACCGTCGAGGACTACGCCAAGCACAACATCGAGATCCACTTCGAGACGTGGGCGACCGATGTCGACCTCCACGACAAGGTCGTCCTCACCAATCGCGGTCAGGAGTTCAAGTACGACGCGATCCTTATCGCCACGGGCGGCCGCCCGAAGCCTCCGCCGTGGCCAGGCTCCGGCGACGTCTCCTCCTGCCTCGGCTTCCAGACGCTCGACGACACCGACGCGATCATCGAGAAGGCCGACTCAGTGGAGCGTGTGCTCGTGATGGGCGGCAGCTTCATCGGCTACGAGCTCGCCGAGGGTGTCAGCTTTCGCCAGAAGGCCAAGGTGACATGGATCATGCGCGGGCCTTGGTTTCTTCGGTACGTGCTCGATGAGGAGGGCGGCAAGCTTTGCCACCAGCTTGGTGAGGCGCAGGGAGTTGAGTTCATCACCTCTGACGAGGTGCAGAAGTTCAGCCGCAACAACGGCCGCCATGTCGCGGAAACGGTGAACGGCCATAAGGTCGAGTTCGACCTCTTGACGTACGGCGTCGGGCTCGACTACTACACCGAACCCGTACGCAAAGAGGTGGAGCTGCGAGCGCCATAACCAGATGGGCACGTGGGACAACGCGGAGGCGCACGGCAAGGTCGCGGCCCGCAACATGGCAGGAGCGGACGAAGACTTCTTCGACGTACCCACCTACACGACGACGATGTTCGGGTCGACGCTCGCCGTGATGGGCGTGACGCCGGACGTGCAGCCCGGCCTCGAGTCGGTGCGTACGTTCAGCTTCGATGAGAGGTTCTATCGCAAGCTCTTCTTCAAAGACGATCGATTGGTCGGCGCGATCATGATCGGCCCGCCGAAAGGACGAAAGAAGCTGATCGAGATCATGCGGTCGCGCCAGAAGATCGAACGGCCGAAACAGGAGCTCCTCGACCCAGCCAACCTCAAAGACTCCTGATGGCTCCCTAGTTAGCAATCGGCGTATCGTTTGCTCACGACATATGGCCTTCGCCTACAGCGAAACCGCCCAGGTGATCCGGCTTGCCCTGGGCTCGATCCTGCGCACGCGTCGCGAGGCGGCCCGCCGCACGCTCACCGAGATCGCCGCCGAAGCCGGTCTCTCCCCGGCGCACCTGTCCGAGGTCGAGCGGGGCCGGAAGGAGATATCCACCGAGCGTCTGGTCGCGGTCGCACACGCGCTCGCGATTCCGCCCGCGGAGATCTTCTCCGAGCTCGCCCGGCTGCTCGGCGCCACGCCCGGCGATCGGGCATGGCCGGAGGATCCGCCGGTCAAGCTGCGGCTGGCGACCGCCTCCCTCCCACTCGAAGCGCTGCGCAGCGTGGCGGACTTCAGCGCCTACCTCGCGATGTCGAATCCGCCGCCCAAGCCGAAAGACCGGATCGGGTTCATGCCCAGGAGGTAGAGGTGCATCTGATTCCAACCGTGATCACAAGCGACGGGCGCGGCGAACGCGCCTACGACATCTACTCGCGGCTGCTGAAAGATGGAGTCATCTTCGTTCGCGGCCCAATCGACGACGATATGGCCAGCACTGTTACGGCGCAGCTGCTGTTCCTGGAGAGCGAGGCGCCGGAGAACGATATCCAGCTCTACATCAACAGCCCCGGCGGCTCGCTGACCGCCTCGCTGTCGATCTATGACGCGATGCAGTACGTCAGCCCCAAGGTCGCGACCTTGTGCACAGGCCTGGCCGCAAGCGGCGCGTCGATCCTGCTCGCCGGCGGTGATCCGGGGATGCGCATGTCGCTGCCGCACGCGCAGATCCTCATCCACCAACCCTTCACGCAGGGCATCCAGGGCCAGGCGTCGGACATCCAGATTCACGCGCAGGAGATCATTCGCCAGCGCGAGCAGCTGGCACGTCTCTACTCGAAGCACTGCAAGCGGCCACTCGAGGAGGTCGAGCGAGCCATGGAACGCGACTTCTTCATGACACCGGAGCAGGCGAAGGACTGGGGTTTGATCGACCTGATCGTGGAGAAGAACCCGCACGTAGCCGCGGTGTGAGGATCGCCGTGCTCGGCGGCACAAGGTTCATCGGCCGGGCCGCGGTCGAGCAGCTGCACGCCGCCGGCCACGACGTTCTTGTCGTCCACCGCGGCCATCTGGAGCCCCACGATCTTCCGCCTGTCCAACACCTGCACTGCGAGCGAGCAGACCTGGTCCGGCACCGAGGGGAGCTCGACGCGTTCGCGCCCGACGCCGCGATTGACTGCCGAGCGCTCACGCGGCGCGACGCCGATGTATCCCTGGCAGCGCTTCCCTCGGTCGCGCGCTGGATCGTCATCTCGAGCATCGACGTGTACCGGGCGTTCGGGGCGCTCAACGAAGAGCGCGAGACCGACCCGGTGCCGCTGGACGAGGACTCACCCGTGCGGCCGGAACGATACCCGTACCGCGGAAGGATCCAGGGCATGGACGACTACGACAAGCTCGACGTCGAGGATGCGTATCTGCCCCGAGGCGCGGCGGTGCTGCGACTGCCCATGGTGTACGGCGAACACGACTACCAACAAAGGGAGGAGTTCCTTCTGCGTCGCGTGCGCGCCGGTCGGACCCGCGTCCCGTTTGGGGCTGGGATGTGGCTCGCCGGCCGCGTTTACGTGCGGGACGTCGCTCGCGCGGTGAGCCTTGTGCTGCAAGATCCGGCGGCAGGGGGCGTGATGAACATCTGCGAAGACCGCACCTACTCGATGCGCAAGTGGAGCGAGATGATTCTCGCCGCCGCCGGCTCGCGCGCGGAGCTGGTGCGCGTACCAGACGACATGCTGCCGGAGGACATGAAGGAAACCGGCACGATGAGCCAGCACATCGCCGCCACCGGACGCAAAGCGCGAGCGCAGCTCGGTTGGATCACGTCCGATCCCCTGGAAACCCTGCGCACGACGGTGCGGTGGCACCTCGACAACCCGCCTGCTGAAATCAACATGGATTTCTCCGAGGACGATCGGGCGCTGGCTAGCGTCTAAGCTTCGATCGGATGTCTCGGCGGTACCGTCCTTTCGATCCCTTCGACCGCGGCCCCGGTCCGTTCGACGCTCGGAGGGACTTCAGGATGCCCCAGGTGCCGCGGCGGTTCTGGGGCGGCGTTGCGCTCTTCGCCCTCGCCGTCTTGGTGTTCGTCCTGGCGAGCCCGATCGTGGCCTTCATCACGGAGCTCCAGTGGTACGACGCGCTAGGCCTACGCGACGTCTACACGACCCGCTTGTTGCTGCAGTGGTCGATCGGGCTGGGCAGCCTGCTCGTTGCGTTCGCCTACCTCGCGGTCAACGTCGGGATCGCTTTGCGGATCCGCGCCGGTCCAGGATTGCGAGCGGTCGGCATCCGGCGTTCGGTGCTTCGGAGCACCACTGGCTGGATCAGCCTGGGGGCAGCCGCCGTGATCGCGATCCTCCTGGCCGCCGGAGCGTCGTCGCAGTGGCAGTCGCTCGCCCTGTTCCTGCACTCGACGCCGACCGGCACGACTGATCCCGTCCTTGGCCAGGACATCTCCTTTTATCTGTTGACCCTGCCGTTCCTGCGCGCGGCGACCAACTGGTCGCTGGGCCTGGACTTCATGTCGATCCTCCTGATCGGGGCCGTGTACTCGTGGCGAGGAGACAGCTTCGACTTCCGTCCCACGCCAAGCTCGCTGGCCCATGTCTCTGTCCTGATCGCCGTCTTCGCCGTGACGTTGTCGGTCTCCGCGTGGCTCGGCCGCTATGACCTCCTGTTTGCCCACAACAGCAGCGTCGTCTGGGGCGCCGCTTACACCGACGTCAACGCAAGGCTGCCCCTCTACACGTTCCAGGCGGGGGTCGGCATCGTGCTCGCCGCCGCGCTCTTGACCAACGCGTGGCTGCGGCGCTTGTGGATACCCGTCGCCGCCGCCGGCGTGTGGATTGGAATCTCGATCGTCGGCCAGGCCTACCCGGCGGCGGTCCAGGGGGTATCCGCCACGCCGAACGCCGGCACCTACGAGCTGCCGTACATCGCGCGCGAGATCGACTACACGCGCCGCGCCTACGGCCTTTCCGACGTCAAGGGCAACACGAGCTTCACCGGTGACCAGCCGCTGACACCGCAGGACGTTCAAAACGACCAGGTCACGGTGAACAACCTGCGCCTGTGGGACTACGGTCCACTCAAAGACACCTATCAACAGCAGCAAGCCATCCGGACGTACTACACGTTCAACGACATCGACCTCGACCGCTACACGGTCAACGGGCAGTACCAGCAGCTCGAGATCAGCGCACGCGAGTTCGACTTCAGCCGCCTCCCGGCATCGGCTCAGAACTGGGTCAACGAGCGCCTGAACTACACCCACGGGTACGGCGTCGCGGCCAGCCCGGTCAACGCTGTGGTCGGCGAAGGCCTGCCGGATTATGTGGTCCACGATCTTCCCCCGGCCGGTTCGATTCCCGTCACGCAGCCGGCGATCTATTTCGGCGAGCTGTCGCCGTCTGGCCTCGATTACGTCCTCGCGCCGTCCAGCTCACGCGAGTTCGACTACGCGCAGGGCAGCCAGGATGTGTTCACCAGCTACACCGGCAAGCACGGGGTGCCGATGAACGGGGTGAATCGCGCGCTCTGGTCGCTGAAGCTCAGCGACTTCAGCCTGTTGGTCTCCGGCCAGGTCACCGACAAAACGCTGATGCTCTACGGGCGAAACATCCGCGACCGGGTCCAAGAGCTCGCTCCATTTCTGAGCATCGACAGCGACCCGTACATCGTCATCGTCGGCGGGCGCCAGTACTGGATCGTCGACGCATACACGACCGCATCGACGTATCCGTACTCGCAGGCGCAGGTCTTTCAGAGCAACGACATCAACTACATGCGGAACTCGGTCAAGGTGGTGATCGACGCTTACGAAGGCAACCCGATCTTTTACGTGGTCGACCCGAAAGACCCGCTGATCAAGGCTTATCGCGCGACGTTTCCTTCGATGTTCCAATCGATGGACGCCATGCCGCAGGGAATCCGAGACCACATTCGGGTCCCCCTCGACCTGTTCGACGTCCAGGTCCAGATCTACGCCACCTACCACATGACCGACCCCAAGGTCTTCTTCTCACGCGAGGACGTTTGGGATGTGCCGACCGCTCAGACATCGCCGGGGAGCCAGCCACTGCCGGTCCAGCCTTACTACGTGCTGTTTCGCTTGCCAGGCGAGCCGAGCCCAGAGTTCCTTCTCATCATGCCGTTCACCCCTCACGGCAAGACGAACCTCGTGTCGTGGCTTGCCGCGCGCAGCGATGGCTCGAATTACGGCCAGTACGTCTCTTACGTCCTGCCCAAGGACCGCGTCATCTTCGGTCCGCAGCAGGTCGCAAGCCGCATCAACCAGGACCCGACCATCTCGCGCGACTTCACGCTGCTGCACAGCACCGGGTCGCAGGTGCAGCAAGGCAACCTGCTTGTGGTCCCGATCGGAAACTCGTTCCTATATTTCGAGCCCGTCTACCTTCGGGCGACGACGGCAACGGGAATCCCGGAGCTGAAGAAGGTGATCCTCGCCGACCAGACGAACGTCGTGTATGCCAACACGCTGCAGGAGGCGATCCAGCAGCTGGTCGGCACCTCGACCGCCCCGCCGCCGACCAACCAACCCCCGCCCATAGTCACGCCGGCGGTTCTCACCCAGATCACCGACCTGGTGACCCAGGCGAACCAGCACTACAAGGCGGCCTATGACGCGCTCAAGCGGGGCGACTTCGCGACGTACGCCAACGAGATGGCGGCCGTGGGCGACATCCTGCAGAAGCTTCAGGCGCTGACCGGCACTACCTCGACGCCAACCGGGTCGCCAAGCCCGTCCGCCTCGCCTCGCCCGTCTGCGAGCCCCTAACCGCTTCGGAGCGGCACGAAGAGAACCGGGAAGAGCGAGCGGTACATGACATCCGGACCACGACGCACATAGACGCGAAGGTCCTGGGGCTCCTGCGCTGAGACCGCCACGGGTATGACCATCCTGCCGCCGTCGGCGAGCTGGTCGATGAGCGCCGGGGGCACGCCGCTCGCCGCCGCGGCGACGAGGATCACGTTGTAGGGCGCGTCCGAGGGCCACCCAAAGCTCCCGTCGCCCACCGCAACCTCGACGTTGTCGAAGCCGAGCCGGCGAAGCGTTTCCGACGCCTGCTCGGCCAGCGCGGGTTCGCGCTCGACGGAGACGACCTTCCGGCAGAGCCTGCTCAGCACCGCCGCGGCGTAGCCGGAGCCGGTGCCGACCTCGAGCGCGACATCCTCAGGCTGCGGCGATGCAGCCTGGATCATCAACGCGACGACGAGTGGTTGGGAGATGGTCTGACCACACTCGATCGCCAGCGCGCGGTCTTCATATGCGTGCCGCCGCATTCGAGGCGCGAGGAACTCCTCTCGCGGAACCGAAACCATCGCCCCCAGCACTCGCTCATCGGTCACGCCATGCGGACGAAGCTGCTCCGCGACCATCCTCTGCGCCGGTGTGCTCATAGGCGGCTCTCAATGCCGAGAGTACAATCAGGGACGTCTCATTGGCGTCGTCCGTCCAGTCCTCGATCCCGCAAAAATGGCGCCGCCCGGTCAGGCAACGCTCACGCCTGGTCAGACGTACGGGCCCTGCTCACTCGCGCGTGGAGTTCGCGCACCCGTCCGAGCAGGAGTTCGCGCGCTTCCTCGACTACTACCGGATCCGGTGGATGTACGAGCCGGTGTCATTTCCGATCGCGTGGGAGGGGACGCGCGTCGCGGAGATGTTCACGCCCGACTTCTACCTGCCCGAGCACGACCTCTACATCGAGCTGACGACCATGAAGCAGTCGCTCGTCACACCCAAGAACCGGAAGCTGCGCATGGTGCGTGAGCTCTATCCCGAGCTGAACGTCCGGTTGCTCTACCGCAAGGACTACCAGCAGCTGCTCGCCAAGGCCGGCTACGGCGCGTTGGAGGTGGAGCACCTCAGAAAGGAAGATGTCGGCGAGATCCTGATCTCACCGGTCGAGCTGGAGACGCGGCTGCGCGCCCTCGGGCGGAAGATATCGCGGGACTACCGCGGGCAGTCGCTCGTCGTGGTCGGCGTGCTCAAGGGCATCACGTTCTTTCTCGCCGATCTCGCGCGCCAGATCAAGGTGCCGTTCGTCATCGACTACCTGGACCTGCATCGTTTCGCGGGCGCGCAGCCCCGGGATCGGGTGCGCATCGTACGAGATACCGACTATCCGATCGAGGGCCGCCACGTGCTCCTGGTCGAGGACATCATCAACACCGGATTCACGACCGACTACGCCCTGTCCGAGCTGCGGCGCCGCCGGCCTGCTTCGCTCGAGGTCGTGACGCTGCTGGACCGTCCGCTGCGCCGCCTGGTCAATGTGCCGCTGCGCTACGTCGGTTTCCAGATCCCCAACGACTATGTCGTCGGCTACGGCCTCGATTACCGCGAGCTGCACCGCAACCTGCCCTTCATCTGCAGCCTGCGGGCGAGCGTTTACGACATCCCAAGTCCTGCGGAGCCGCCGGTCTGAGGGATCGCGCCGGCGCGACTCTGTCGCGCCTGCTGGCCTGGATGGAAGGTCGCGAATTCGCCGAGCTCGCCGGCGGTTCTCTGTTAAGAGATGTGGAAGCGATCGTGGTCGAAGGACACCGTGCGCTGTATGCGGCCGAAGGCAGAAGGTGGTCGCGGCCGATCGCTTATCAGTGGCTTCGCTACGAGAACCCCGACCCGGTGGCGCGCCTGGCGGACGGCGTCAAGCGGCTGCGTAAGAGAGGAGGGAAGTTTGACTCCGGTGCTGTGGACAAAGCCTGCGCCGAAGCCTCAAAGAAGGGCTTTTTGAATTGAAAGCCGCATGTGGAGCCTTTGGGGAAAAGTAATGCCCCAAGAGACCTTCCTGTTTACCCTGAAGTCCCCTATGCGTTTTTCGGTTTCCATCCCGGATTGCTCCGGACCTTCCACCTACTCGACGTTCGGTATCCTCAGGTTTACCGTACTCAGCCGCTTGGGGCGTCGCGAAAGTTAACAGGAGCCTATGGGCAGGTCAACGGTAAAAAAAATCGAATCGCCAGGCAA
>VBEF01000073.1 GCA_005881275.1 Chloroflexota bacterium | reverse complement strand
CATCAGCTTGTTCAGGTAGTCGGCGGTCAGGGCGCCTCCGCGTTCGACACGCTCGTGGATCTCGAGCTCCAGTCGCGCGAGCGACGGCATGACGAAGAAATACCTGTAGAAGTTCGACATCGCTTCTTCGATCACCGCGATTTGAAAGGCGGGCTCGGCCTTCGTCGCTAGCAGGTGACGGCGCGTCAGGGCCTGATGCATGTTGGATGCGACCTCAGCCTGGAACAGGCCGTAGTTGGAGTAGACGTACGGCTGCGTTCGCCGCGCGTGATATGAGTGCATCGAATGCCCGAGCTCGTGGGCGAGGGTGCTCATCGAATAGATGTCGTCGTTGTAGCTCATGAAGATGAAGGGTCGCGTGTCCATCGCGCCGGTGGAAAACGCGCCCATCCGTTTGCCCTTGTTGGGATAGACGTCGACCCAGCGGTCTTCGAGCGCGCCTCTGCGCATCACATCGACATAGTCCTGACCCAGCGGGGCGACGCCCTGAGCGATCCAGTCCACCGCCTCTTCGTAGGTCACCTCGAGAGGGCTATGGCCCAGCTGCGCCCGTGTGTCGTAAGGCTTCAACACCTCGAGACCCAGGGCCTGGCGGCGGATCCGCCAGTAGCGGTGCCACGTGGCGACGTTGTCGCGAAACGCCTGGACTACGTTGTGAAATACCGCGAGCGGGATGTGGCTCGGCTCCAACGCCGCCTCCAGTGAAGACGCGTAACCGCGCGCCCGCGCGAAGAACACGTCCCGTTTGACCCCGCCGGCCAGGCTCGCCGCCATCGCGTGCTGCATCCTCAGGTGCTCGTCGGCGTAGCTCTCGAACGCGGTCCGGCGGACGTCGCGGTCGGGACTCGTCATGAGGGTGGCAATGGTGCCCTGCGCGACCTCGTGAAGCTCGCCGTCGGCACCGACGGCCGGCGCGAATTTCAAGTCGGTATTGGCCAGCACGCTGTGCACTGACAGCGCCGTGGCCAAGGGATCTGACACCTGCGTCAGCAGCTCTTCGACCTCGGCGCTGCGGATGCGCTTTTGCAGCTTCTCGAGGCGGTCGAAGTAATGGCCGAGGTGCGCCAGCCGGGGCGAGACGGCAAGCCACTCGCGCAGCTTCGCGATGCCGATCGCGAGCATCTCGGGCACGGCGAACGACGAGGCGGCGCCGAGCTGCGCAGCGACCGAACGGGCCCGGTCAGCGCGGGCGGCGGCGGCCTGGTCGCCGACGTCGACCGAATACGACATCGTGCTGTAGACCATCAACTTCGCCATCAGCCGGTGCGCGCGTTCGTTGGCGTCGAACCAGTCGGCGAGCGCGTCCGGGGACTCGCCAAGATGCCCCTTGAACTCCTCGAGATCGGGCAGCCTGGACAGGATCTCCTCGACCCCGCGCTCCCAACCCGTCCCATCCGGAAAGACGCTCTCGCTGTCCCAGGTGAAGCGCCGATCGACCTCGGATCGAGCGGCGAGCGACTTGGTCACCGCCGATTAGTAGCATGATCCCGATGCCCCGAGTCAGCGCCAACGGAATCGAGATCGAGTACGAGACGTTCGGCGACCCAAAAGCGCAGCCGATGCTGTTGATCGGCGGGCTGGGCAGCCAGCTCCTCAGCTGGGATGAAGACTTCTGCGCGCTTCTCGCCGGCCACGGTTTTCACGTTATCCGGTTCGACAATCGCGACTCGGGCCTGTCGACCTGGGTCGATGACGCGTACACCCTGGACGATATGGCCGCCGACGCCGCCGGCCTGCTCGATGCGCTCGGCATCCCGGCGGCTCACGTCGTCGGGGCGTCGATGGGCGGGTTCATCGCCCAGCTGGTGGCGCTGAACCACCCCGACCGGGTCCTGACCCTCACGTCGATCATGTCCGGGCCTAACGGCGACGACCAGGTCCAGCCGACAACAGAGGGGAGTGGCGTGCTGATGGCGCCGGCGCCCGACACGCGCGAGGAACGCATCGCGATCGGCGTGTGGGCCAGGCAGGCGCTGCTCGGTCCGGCCGACCTGTTCGACGAGCCGCATGAGCGAGCGCGCGTCACACGAGCTGTCGATCGCGCCTATCACCCGGCGGGATTTGGCCGCCAGCTCGGAGCGGTCCTCGTCGCGAGGGGCCGGCTGGAGCGACTGGGGTCGGTTAGCGTGCCGACCCTCGTCATCCACGGCGACGCCGACATCCTCGTGCCCGTTGAGAACGGCCGCCGCGTCGCGGCGGCGGTCCCGGGTGCGCGGCTCATGGAGATCGAAGGCATGGGGCACGATCTGCCGCGACGCGTCTGGTCGCAAGTCGCGGACGCGATCGCCTCGCTGGCCGGCGAGGCCGCCCCCGCGTGCTGAACGGGCTCAACCCCGCGATCGCGTTTCTGGCCGGTCTGGCCTCCTTTGCCTCTCCGTGCGTCCTTCCCCTCGTGCCTGCCTACCTCGCGTACCTCGGAGCCCGTGTAGGACAGCCGGTCGCCGTCGCAGGCGCGGGTTTCGTCGCGGGGTTGTCGGTCGTCTTCATCCTTTTCTTCTATGCGTTCTCGCTCGCGGTGCAGCCGGTGCGCTCCTACGTTCCCGTTGTGGCTGGACTCCTCGTGATCGTCATGGCGCTCCACGTGGCGGGCGTGATTCGGCTCCCGTTTCTGGCGACGGAGTACCGGGTGATGAAGACCGCGCCGCAGTCGGGTGGCGTCGCGGGAGGCTTCCTGCTCGGGATGGGGTTTGCCAGCGGCTGGACGCCCTGCATCGGGATCACGCTTGGCGCGGTGCTCAGCTCGGCGGTGACGATCGGCGCCACCCCGCAGGGGCTGAGCCTGATGCTCGCGTACTGCCTGGGTCTCGGCGTGCCGTTCATCGCGCTTGCCTTTGCGCTCGAAGGGGCGCGACCCCTGGTGAGGTTCGTGAACAGCCACCGCCGCGCCATCGACCTCGCCTCGGCGGCCGTGCTCGTGGTGATGGGGATTCTCTTGCTGACGAACAACTTGACGATCCTGTCCGCGGGGCTCACCCAGCTCGTGCCCTGGTGGCCGTCGCCCTCGCTGTGAGACCCTGGTGATCCGCACCCACTACGTGTAAATCCGCCGGCTGAAGACCATCGGCGCGACGCCCTCGCGATGGTCGCCCTCGGTCACGAGCCCGATCAAAACCCAGTGGTCCCCCGCCTCGATGGTGTCGCGGAGCGCGCAGACGGCGTAGGCGGCGGTGTCGTCGCGCAGGATCGGACCGCCGACCCTTGTCGCCGGGCGCTCCCACGCGATTCGCTCGAACTTGTCGCTCAGCTTCGTCGCCATACGGCGGGCGAGCTGCTCGCGGCCGGAGGCGAGGATGTTGGCCGTAAAGCCACCCGTGTGCTCCACGGCGGGGAGCGTGTTGGAGGTCTTGTCGATGCACACCAGCGCCAGCGGCGGCTCGAGCGAGGCGGCGCAGAAAGCGCTCACGGTCAGGCCTCTTGGCCCGCCGTCTTCGCCGAATGCCGTCAGGACCACGACTCCGCTTGCAAAGCTGGCCATGACCTCGCGAAAACGCCACGCGTCGAACACGAGCGGATCGTAGTGCGGGGGCGTTAAGAACACTTGTTTGGAGTCCCTACAATGGTCAAACTGTCTTCTGTGGGGAACTCGCTGGACCTTTTCTCGGCGCCCGTGCGCGACTGGTTTCGAGCCTCCTTCGCCGAGCCGACCTCCGTGCAGGAGCGAGGCTGGCGGGAGGTGGCTGCCGGCCGCCACGCCCTCATGGCCGCTCCCACCGGCAGCGGCAAGACTCTGGCCGCCTTCCTGTGGTGCCTCGACCGCCTCACCACGGAGCCGGTCCCGGCCGAGGCGGAGCGGTGTCGCGTCCTTTATGTCTCGCCTTTGAAGGCGCTCGCCCACGACGTCGACCGCAACCTTCGCTCCCCGCTTGTCGGCATCCGCCGCCAGATGGAGTCGCAGGGCCTGGTCCCACCCGAAATCTCTGTCGCGATCCGCACCGGCGACACGCCGGTCGACCTCCGGCGCTCCATGGAGAGGCACCCGCCCGACATCCTCATCACGACGCCGGAGTCCCTGTTCCTCCTCCTCACGAGCGCGGCTCGCAAAATCCTGTCGCCGGTCCGCTGGCTGATCGTCGACGAGATCCATTCCGTCGCGTCGACAAAACGGGGCAGTCACCTTGCGCTGAGCCTCGAGCGGCTGTGCGAATTGACGAGGGTCGAGCCCCAGCGGATCGGGCTCTCGGCCACCCAGCGTCCGCTGGAGGAGGTCGGGCGCTTTCTTGGCGGCGCGGACCGGCAGGTGTCGATCGTCGACGCCGGGCGGCTGAAGACGATGGAGGTCAAGGTCGAGGTCCCGGTCGAAGACATGACCCGGCTGACGGCCGAGGACGAGGACAGCGCCAAGGGCCAGAACAGCATATGGCCGGCCATCTACCCGCGCCTGCTGCAGCTCATCCGGGAGCATCGCTCGACCATCGTCTTCGTCAACTCGCGCCGGCTCGCCGAGCGCATCGCCGCTCGGGTCAACGACCTGGCCGAGGAAGACCTGGTGCGCGCTCACCACGGATCGATCGCGCGCGAGCAGCGCATGCTGATCGAGGACGAGCTGAAGGCGGGGCGCCTGCGCGGCCTGGTCGCAACCTCGACGCTCGAGCTGGGCATCGACATGGGAGCGGTCGATCTGGTGCTCCAGATAGAGGCGCCGCCCAGCGTCGCGGCCGGCATCCAGCGCGTCGGCCGGGCGGGCCACTCGGTGGGTGAGGTCTCGCGCGGCGTGGTGATCCCGAAGTTTCGCGGCGACCTGCTCGAATCCGCCGCCGTCGTCGAAGGCATGCTCGACGGCCGGATCGAATCGACTGTCGTGCCACGTAAGCCGCTCGACGTGCTCGCCCAGCAGATCGTCGCGATGTGCGCGCTCGACGAGTGGGAGGTCGAAAAGCTTGGACGCGTTGTCCGTCGCTCCTATCCGTACAGCGATCTCGGTCCGCGTGCGTTCGAATCCGTGCTCGACATGCTCAGCGGCCGCTACCCGTCCGACCAGTTCGTCGAGCTGCGGCCTCGTCTCGTGTGGGACCGCGTCGCGGGCAAGGTGCGCGGACGCGCCGGGGCGCAGAGGCTGGCCGTCACGAACCCGGGGACGATTCCGGACAGAGGTCTTTACTCCGTCAACCTGGCCGAGGACGGCAGGCGCGTCGGCGAGCTCGACGAAGAGATGGTTTACGAGACCCGCGTCGGAGAGACATTCGTCCTCGGCGCGTCAACGTGGCGGATCGTCGACATCACCCCGTCGCAGGTGATCGTCACGCCGGCTCCAGGCGAGCCGGGCAAGATCGCGTTCTGGAAGGCCGACGCGCCGAGCCGCCCGGTCGAGCTGGGCGCGGCCCTCGGCAAGATGGTGCGCGAGCTGCGGGCGCTGGATCCCGCGGCCGCCGCGAAGCGTCTACGCGACCGAGCCGGATTCGACGACCTCGCAATCAAGAACCTGCTTGCCTACCTCGACGACCAGGCGGGCGCAACCGGAACGGTGCCCGACGACCGCAACCTGGTCGTGGAGCGATTCCGCGACGAGGTGGGGGACTGGCGCGTCTGCCTGCACACTCCGTTCGGCGGACGGGTCCACGCTCCGCTTGCGCTGGCGTTGGAGGCACGGCTGCAGGAGAGGCTCGGCGTCGACGCCCGCGCACTGTGGACCGATGATGGCATCGCCCTTCATCTGCCGGAGGTCGAATCGCCACCGGCGCTGGACGAGCTCATCCTGGATCCGGAAGAGGTACAGGCGCTCGTGTCGGCGCAGCTGCCGGCGTCGGCGCTCTTTGCCGCGCGCTTTCGCGAGAACGCCGCGCGCTCCCTGCTGCTGCCCAAACGCAAGCCTGGCCAGCGCACGCCGTTGTGGCAGCAGCGCATGCGCAGCGCGGGACTGCTGCAGGTCGCCGGACAGTATCCCGACTTTCCGATCCTGGCCGAGACCTGGCGCGAGGTGATGAGCGATCACTTCGACATGCCGGCCCTGATTGGTTTGCTTCGTGCAATCAGGTCGCGCGAGATTCGCGTCGTGGCTGTCGACACCGAGCGCGCCTCACCGTTTGCGTCGTCTCTTCTCTTCTCGTATGTCGCGGAGTTCATGTATGAAGGAGACCAACCGCTTGCCGAGCGGCGGGCGCAGGCGCTGACGCTCGATCGTGACTTGCTCGCCGAGCTGCTCGGCAGTGAGGACCTGCGTGAGCTGCTCGACCCCGACGCGATCGTCGCCGTCGAGCTCGAGCTGCAGGGATTGCTGCGGGAGCGGTTCCCGCGCGATACGGACGAAGCGCACGACCTGCTGGCGCGCCTCGGCGATCTCAACGAGGACGAAGCGGTCGCGCGCGGGGTGACCGATGAGTGGCTGCGATCGCTCGAGAAGGAGAGGCGCGTTGCGGCCATAAGGATCGCAGGCGACACCCGTTGGATCGCGGCGGAGGACGCCGGCCGGTATCGCGAGGCCATGGGAGCCAGTCTTCCGATCGGCCTGCCCGAGGTCTTTCTCGAACCCGGCCCCGACCCCCTCGAGTCGCTTCTGCGCCGCTATGCGCGCACGCACGTTCCGTTCGTCACATCGGACCCTGCGAAGCGGTGGGGGCTGCCGGCAGCTGCGATCGAAGCCGGCCTGACACGTCTGGCCGCAAAAGGCCACATCGTCGCCGGCGAGTTTCGCAAGGTGGCGGAAGGCCGCGAGTACTGCCATCCCGAAGTCCTCCGGGTCCTGCGGCGCCGCTCCCTCGCTGCGTTGCGCCGCGAGATCGAGTCCGTGCCACCAGTCGCGCTTGCCCGCTTCCTTCCCGCGTGGCACGGCATCGGTGTCCGGGCGGGGGGTGTTGACCGGCTGCTGGAGGTCGTCTTTCAGCTGCAGGGCCTCGCTTTGCCCGCGACGGTGATCGAACGCGACGTGATCGCGTCTCGGGTCGGCAACTACGTACCGCGCCTGCTCGACGAGCTGGTATCGATGGGCGAGGTCGTGTGGGTCGGCCGAGGCTCGCTCGGTGCGAGCGACGGCCGCGTCGCGCTGTACATGCGCGGTGATGCACCGCGCCTGGTCCCACCCCCTGTTGAAGCGCCGCAGTCGGAGCTGCACGACAGGCTTCGCGCCCACCTCGGGGCGCGCGGGGCAAGCTTCTTCCGCGACATCTACAACGCGTGCGGCGGTGGCGATGAGGACGTGATGCTCGACGCGCTGTGGGACCTCGTCTGGTCAGGCGAGGCCACGAACGACACGTTCGCTCCGCTTCGCCTGCTGGGTCCGGCGGCGAGGAGGCCGGCTCGAAAGCCACGCCTGCCGCGCCTGATCCAGCCGCGGGCTACCGGCAGGTGGTCATTGGTGGCCGATCTGCTCGGCTCCGGGGCAAACACCACGGAGCGTCTGCACTCCGAGGCCGGCGTGCTCCTCCAGCGTCACGGCGTGCTGACTCGGGAGGCGGTTGTCGGAGAGGGTTGGCCCGGGGGATTCGCCAGTCTCTATCCGGTGCTCCGAGCGATGGAGGAGTCGGGACGCATCCGGCGCGGTTACTTCGTCGAGGGGCTCGGTGGCTCGCAGTTCGCCCTACCCGGCGCGGTCGACCGGCTTCGTTCCATGCGTGAATCAGGCGGCGGCATCATCGCGATGGCGGCCACCGATCCGGCCAACGCCTACGGCACGGTTCTTTCGTGGCCTCAGTCAGACGGACGGATGGCGCGCGCTGCGGGCGCGTACGTCGTGCTCGAGGATGGCCGGCTGGTTCTCTACCTCGAGCGGGGCGGCCGTTCGCTGTTGACGAACGGCGAGGTTAAGCCAGCACATCTGCAGGCGCTGATCGCGGGCGCCACCAACGCTGGTCGGCTGGAGGTCCAGAAGGTGGACGGTGTCGCGGTGATGGAGTCGCCGCTCAAGACCGCCCTGCGGGAAGCCGGTTTCTCCGCGACCCATCGCAGCCTGGTCGCCTACGGCACTCGCGGCTGAACCGGTGGATAATCGGGTCGTTGCCGCCCGGTTGGTACATGGGGCATATACAGGAGGCAGACCATGCTGAAGATCAAGAGCGCGTCTCCCGCGATTCCCGCCCAGGACATCAAGCGTGCCCGCCAGTTCTACGAGCAGAAGCTCGGGCTCAAACCCTCGGAGGTACAGCCCGACGGTGGCGTTGTTTACCGCACCGGCGAGACGGGCTTCCTCGTGTTCCCGAGCATGGGCAAAGCGTCCGGCGACCACACCCAGCTGGCACTGGAGGTGGAAGACGTCACCAGCGCTGTGAGCGAGCTGAAGAGCGCCGGCGTCAAGCCTGAGGAGTACGACTACCCAGAGTTCAAGACGCGCGACGGCGTCGTGGACATGGCCGACGGCGAAAAGGGCGCGTGGTTCAAAGACTCCGAGGGGAATTTGATCGCCCTGACATCAAGGGTTCCGACCGCCGCGCGGAGCAACTGACCCCACACCCGCGACCACCGTCCCCGTTCAAACCGTGGGTACGATTACTGCTCCGTCGGGGAGTAGCGCAGCCCGGTAGCGCACTTGACTGGGGGTCAAGTGGTCGCGGGTTCAAATCCCGCCTCCCCGACCATTCGCGGCCGCTGATGGGAGACATGAGAATCATCGAGGGCGTCGCTGCCGCTCACTGACCTCATCGCCCACTACGGCTACTTCGCCGTCATGGCCATCGTCGGCCTGGAGTCAATGGGCGTTCCACTTCCAGGCGAAACGACGCTTATCGCGGCCGCCCTGTACACCGGAGCGACGCACAACCTGAGCATCGTCGGTGTCGTGATCGCGGCAAGCGCCGGTGCGATCATCGGCGACAACCTCGGGTACCTGTTGGGTCACTGGGGCGGCTATCGGTTGTTGATCCGTTACGGCCGCTACGTCCGACTCTCAGAGAAACGGATCAAGCTCGCCCGATATCTGTTCTTTCGCTACGGCGCTGAGGTCGTCTTCTTCGGCCGATTCACGGCAATCCTTCGCACCTACGCGGCGTTTCTCGCCGGCACGACGCGCATGCCGTGGCGCAGGTTTCTCATCTTCAACGCGGCGGGCGGCATCGTCTGGGCCACGGTTTATGGCGGCGGTGCTTACTTGCTGGGCACACAGATCGAACGGGTGAGCGGCGAGTTGCAACTAGTTTTCGTAGCCGCCGGGGTGGTTGCGCTCGTCGTCGGGGCGATCATCGTCCGGCGCCACGTGAGCCACCTGGAGGCCGCCGCCGAAGAAGCCTTTCCCGGACCGCTCAGTACTTAAGCCCGGGTGCGGTGGGCAGTCCTGCGATGGACGTTGAGCAGCGCCTGCGTCTGGAAAGCTTGGCCGCACTTGTCGCAGACGAACGGGTCGATGAACTCGACACGCGGGGCATCCGACGGCAGGTCCTTTGTCGAATACGTCGTGTTTCCCTCAGGCTCAGGATTGAGCAGTTCGCCCAGGTTGGACGACCCGCCCGGCCAAGCCGAGTCGACGCCTTCGGTGCCGCCGGGATTCGCCTCATGTGGCCGGGACTTGGCCTCAGGAAGTTCGGGCAGCCCGGTCGCTTCGCGCTTCTTCTTGCCTTTCATACCTTCAGCTATACGCCGCGCTTCGCCCGTGTTCAACTATGGATCCCATGCCTAAGGTGACCTTGATCGGCGCGGGCAGCGCCGTTTTCGCCCGGCAGTTGGTCACCGACATCCTCGCCGTCGACGGACTGGACGCCGGCGTGTTCGCGCTGGTCGACATCGACGCGGGGCGCCTGGACCTGGCGCGGCGGATCGTCGAGCGGCTGGTCGAGCTGTCCGGAAAGGCGTGGCGTGTCGATGCATCGACCGAACGGCTTGACGTCCTCGCGAACACCGACTACGTCATCAACTCGATCGAGGTCGCCGGCCTGAAGAACGTCCGCTTCGACTACGACATACCGATGCGATATGGCGTCGACCAGTGCATCGGGGACACGATCGGCCCCGGCGGCATCTTCAAGGCGCTCCGGACAGGGCCGGCGTGGCTTGACATCGTCTCGGACGTCCAGCGCATAGCGCCCAAGGCCGCAATCCTCAACTACACCAACCCGATGTCGATCCTCACCCTGGCGGCGCTGCGCACGGTGGATCTTCCCGTGGTCGGACTCTGCCACAGCGTGCAGGGGACCTCCCGCCAGCTCGCGGACTACCTCGGAATTGACTACGCCGACATGACGTGGGAATGCGCGGGCATCAATCACAACGCCTGGTTCACGAAGCTCGAGCTCGCTGGCGAGGACCTGTATCCGCGGCTGCGCGACCGCG
Organism: Chloroflexota bacterium; assembly: GCA_005881275.1. Lineage (GTDB taxonomy): Bacteria > Chloroflexota > Dormibacteria > Dormibacterales > Dormibacteraceae > 40CM-4-65-16. The sequence goes on along the minus strand of VBEF01000073.1, from coordinate 6,998 downwards.
CACGCCTGCCCGAGATCTACGAGCAGGACCCAGTGCGATTCGAGGTGATGCTCGACCTGGGCGCTTTTGTCACCGAATCAAGCGGTCACTTCTCTGAATACGTGCCCTACTTTCGCAAGCGTCCTGACCTGATCCAGCGCTACACGCGAGCCGGCTACCTCGGCGAGAGCGGCTTCTACGCCAACAACTGGCCGCGCTGGCGACGGGAGAATGACGAGTCGATCGAGGCGATGCTGCGTGGGGACAAGCCGGTGCCTCTGGCGCGCAGCCTCGAGTACGGCGCGGACATCATCGAAGCGATCGAATGCGGCCGCTCCGCCAGCATCCACGGCAATGTGCTCAACAACGGCTCGATCGACAACCTTCCCGAAGGCTGCGTGGAGGTTGAGTGTCGCGTCGATCGCGATGGCATCAAGGCGCAGCACTTCGGGGCGCTGCCTGAACAGCTCGCCGCGCTCAACCGCGCCCACATGGCCGTGCATGAGCTAGTTGTCGATGCGCTGATCGAGCGCGACCGGCAGAAAGCGAAATACGCGCTGATGCTCGACCCGCTCACAGCGGCTGTCTGCTCAGTCGACGAGATCGACAGGCTGTTCGAAGAGATGTGGAATGCGGAGCGGGAGAGCCTTTCCGCTTTCGGCTAGGCCACCGCTCGGCCGAACTGCCGCGCGCCGATCACGACGGAGATGACCGACAACACGGCCAGGATCAACACTCCCTTGGCCACGCTCGGATCGCCGAGGTTGTCATTGAAAATGTGCCGCGCCGCGTCGACCGCGTAGAGCAGAGGATTCACCGCCGCGATGTTCTGCAGCCATTTCGGGGCGATGCTCATCGGCAGCAGCACACCCGAGAGCAGCAGGATCGGAAGTGCGGCGGTGAAAACGATCGGCGCGTAGCTGTCCTCGCTCTTCACCACCAGGGCGACCGCGTACGCGATGGATGCCGTCAGCAGACCGATCAGTCCGATGAGGGCGAGCACGACGACCACGCCAAGCGGATGGATGCTCAACCCGAACGGCAGGGCGATCAGGATCAGGATCAGGGACTGAAGGACGATCGAGAACATGTCCCGCAGCGCGCGCCCAAACAGCAGGGCGACGCGGCTCACAGGAGTCACGCGGAGACGTTCGATCACGCCCATGCGCAGCTCCGCGATCAGGCTGAATCCCACGCCCGCCGCGCCGAACATCCCGAGCTGGACGAGCAGCCCCGGAACGAAGACGTTGTAGGCCCCGCCGGGCGGAAAGCCTCGCATGGTGGCGATCGGATTCAGCAGGGGCGCGAACAACACGAGGTAGAGCACAGGCTGAAGCACCCCAATCGCCACCCACACCGGGTTGCGAATGAAAAGGCCGAAGTAGCGGCCGAACACGAGCCATGTGTCGCGCAGCACCTTCATGCGGCGGCCTCCCGCAGCGAGCGGCCCGTTTGGCGCAGGAACACGTCGTCCAGGCTCGGCCGGTGCAGCTCCACGGTCATCAGCTGCAGGCGAGCCGCATCCAGCAGGCGGAGGATGGCGGGCATGGCAACCTCACCGCGGTCCACATATAGATGGACGGAACCGTTTTCGAGCCGAGCCTCGCGCACGAAGTCCTGGTCTTTGACCAGGTCCAGCGCGCGCTGCTGGTCTCCTGCGATTGTGAAGTTCACAACGTCCCCGGCGATCGCCCGCTTCAGCTCCTCGGGGCTGCCTTCGGCAACGATCTTGCCGTAGTCGATGATTGCGATGCGATCGCACAGCGCGTCCGCCTCATCGAGGTAGTGCGTGGTGAGAAAAACGGTCGTGCCGCGCTCGTGCATGCGCCGCACCTCGTCCCAAACGCGGGCCCTGCTCTGCGGGTCTAGGCCAGTCGTCGGCTCGTCGAGGAACAGCAGCTCGGGGCTGTGGACGAGGCCCATCCCGATGTCGAGGCGCCGTTTCTGACCGCCCGAGTAAGTTCCCGTCTTCCGGTCGGCGGCACCCTCGAGCTCGAGCATCTCGATCAGCTCGGCCGCGCGCCTGTGCGCGGCTTGCGTCGACATGCCGTACAGGCGGCCCTGAAACACCAGCTCCGTCCGGCCCGTGATCTCGCGGTCCGAGCCGCCCGCCTGGCCGACGTAGCCGATCCGCTCGCGGATCCTGTCCTGCTGGGTCGCCAGCTCGCAGCCCGCGACGCGGGCGGTGCCTCCACTGGGCGGGAGCAATGTCGCGAGCATGCGCAGGGTGGTGGTCTTGCCGGCCCCGTTTGGTCCCAGGAAACCGAAGATCTCTCCGCGGCTCACGTTCAGGTCCACGCCGGCCACCGCATCGACCTGCCGCCGGCGTGACTTGAAGACGCGGCGAAGACCGCGCGTTTCGATTACAGCTTCAGGATTTGTCCCGGCCATCGGTCGAGATTGTGCCGGACGCGGGCGTTTCGCCGCCGGTGAGCTGCGCCCAGAACGCTTCCTGCACAGGACCGCCGTGGCCCTTGCGGCGAACCGCGATGATCGGACGTACTCCAGGAGGAATCGGCAGGCGCCTCAGCTGTCCGCTCTGCAGGTCGGCGGCCACAGCCCGCTTGGGCAAGGCCGCAAACCCGAGGCCGGCGATCGCCGCCGCGCGCACATATTCTGGATGTCCCAGGTTCAGCGCATCGATCGTGTCGTAGACCTCACCCAGCATGTCGCGCACGGTCCGTTCGGCCGACCACTCCGAGCCTCGTCCCAGATAGAGGTGACCTACCAGGTCGGCAGGGGTCATACGCCTCAGCTGCGAAAGCGGGTGTTTTCTGTGCGCGACGACGACGAGCTCGTCTTGAGTGAGCTCGACCGCGGTCAGCTCGGGGAAACTCGCGCCCTCGATGATCGCGCAGTCGAGCGTGCCCGCCACCACGCGGCGATTGAGCTCGGCGGAGGGCTCGACGAGGACGTTGAGCTTGATGCCCGGGTGACGGCGTGTGAACTCGGCCAGGTGAGGCGGGAGATAGTACGTCGCGCAGGTGGGGCTGGCGCCCACGTGCAGAGAACCGGCCTGCAGCTCTTTCATCGCCTGGGCGGTGTCGTCCATCACCTCGACACTGCGCAAGGCGGCTCGGCAGGCCTCGGCGAGCGCCCGCCCGGCATCCGTCAGACGAACCCTCCGCCCGTCGCGCTCGAGCAGCTGCAGCCCGACTGCGCGCTCGAAGTGCCGAACCTGCTGGGTCACGGCGCCCTGCGTCAGGTAAAGAGACGCCGCCGCGCGCGAGATGTGCTCGGTCTCCGCGACCGCCACGAACGACCGAAGCTGCTCCAGAGTGTAGGCCGGCTTCCGCACCGGGACATATTAGTCGTGCTTATGGAAAGCATTACAAACAGTTGAACCAAATGGCTTAATGAAAGCTGAAGCCGAGCGTTAGACGAGTTACCGTTCAAGCCCTCTCGAAGGAGAGAAAAGGAGGTGAGTTAGTTATGAGAAGTCGGCTCAGCCGCCAGGGCGGCCAAGGCATGGTCGAGTACGCCCTGATCTTGGTCTTGGTTTCGATCGTAGTCATCGTGATTCTTCTGACCATGGGCAATCAGATCCAGAACGTCTTCTCCAACGTCGTCGCCGCTCTCGGAGCCTGAAAACTCACCACTTCTTGGTGGGGCCGGCCCGCCGGCCCCACCGCCCGCCGGCCCCAAGCCGCCGGCCACTCCCAAACTGGCCCGTTCCTGCTGTCGCCTGGCTATTAGAGGTAGCCAGGCGATCCGCGCCAGAGCTACTCAGCCGGGTTTGCAAGGCGGGTGTCAAGGCCCCAGATTGAGACTGTAAAGTTCGTTTCGTGGCCGTCGGAGCCCACCCCGAGCCAGATCTTTCGCCTGTTCTTTCGCCAGTCAGCTCCCGCTACATCAACCGCGAGCTTTCCAGGCTCGACTTCGATGAGCGCGTGCTGGCGATGGCCGAAGATCCCAAGCTCGCCCTCCTCGAACGTGTGCGGTTCCTGGCCATATTCAGCCAGAACCTGGACGACTTCTTCCAGGTCCGCGTCGCCGGCCTCAAAGAGCAGGTCCTGGCCGCCGTCGCCGTCTCGTCGCCGGACGGCATGTCGCCTCTCGAGCAGCTGAAGGCGATCCGCTCGCGGGTCGAAGGACTGATCAATCGCCAGGTGGCGATCTATAACCGGGAGATCGTACCGGCGCTCGCGCAGTCGGGAATCGCTCTCATGCGCGGCGAGGAGGTCAGCAAGAAGGAGCTCGCCCAGCTCCACACCGTGTTCCGGGAGCAGATCTTTCCGGTTCTGACGCCGCTCGCGGTCGATCCCGGCCACCCATTTCCGTACATATCGCATCTTTCGCTGAACCTCGCCGTGATGGTCCGTGACCCGCAGCGGCGCCAGCAGCGCTTCGCGAGGGTCAAGGTGCCGCCGGTCTTGCCGCGCTTCATCCCGTTGATCGAAGGTGAGCGTTACGTGCCGCTCGAAGACGTGATCGCGCTGCACCTTCCGCTCCTGTTTCCGGGCATGGAGATCGTCACGCACCATCCCTTCCGCGTCACACGCGACGGCGACCTGGACGACGTCGACAGCGACGCCGAGGATCTGCTCGCGGCGATCCAGACCGAGCTGCGCCGGCGCCGCCGCCACGCACGCGTAGTCCGGCTCGAGGTTGACCCTGGCATGTCCGACGAAGTGCTCGACCTGCTCACACGCGAGCTCGAGCTCCAGCCGGCGGATGTCTACCAGATCGACGGATTGCTCGACATGGGCAGTCTCTCGGTCCTGGCGCAGATCGACCGGCCTGACCTCAAGGAGGAGGTGTGGACGCCAACCACGCAGCCTCGCCTCCGCGGAATCGCCGCTGAGGTGCCGGATCTGTTCGCGGTCCTGCGCGCGGGCGACGTGCTGGCCCATCACCCCTACGACTCGTTCGCCACCTCGGTCGAAGCTTTCATCGATCACGCTTCGGGCGACCCTGATGTCCTCGCCATCAAGCAGACCCTGTACCGCACTTCCGGGCCGGCCAGCCCAATCGTGCGCGCGCTGATCCGTGCCGCGGAGCGCGGCAAGCAGGTGGTCGCGCTCGTCGAGATCAAGGCTCGGGGCGATGAGCAGGCCAACATCGGCTGGGCCCGCGCTCTGGAGGAGGCCAACGTACACGTTGTCTACGGGCTCCTCGGATTGAAGACGCACGCCAAGGTCACGCTTGTCGTCCGGCGCGAGGGAGGTCACATCCAGCACTACCTGCACGTCGGAACAGGGAACTACAACCCCAACACCGCGCGTGGGTACGAGGACATCAGTCTTCTGTCCGCTGACTCAGACCTCGGCGCCGACGTCACCGAGCTCTTCAACCTGCTGACCGGATACAGCCGGCAGAGCCGCTATCGCAAGCTGCTCGTCGCACCGACCAACCTGCGCGCGGGCATCACTCAACTGATCGAGCGAGAGGGCGTGGTCGGGGGCAGGATCATCATCAAGGTCAACAACCTGATCGACCAGGAGATCATCGACGCGCTGTACGCGGCCTCGCAGTCCGGCGCCCAGATCGATCTTCTCGTCCGCAGCATGTGCTCGCTGCGACCTGGCGTGCCAGGTCTCTCGGAGCGCATTCGCGTCCGCTCGATCGTCGGCCAGTTCCTCGAGCATTCGCGCGTCTTCTCGTTCGGCAACGGGGGGCGGCCCGCGTACTACCTCGGCTCTTCGGACCTGATGCCTCGCAATCTCGACCGCCGTGTCGAGGCGGTCGTCCCGGTCACGGATGCGAGGCTGCGTCAGCGGCTGCAGCAGATCCTCGACGTGTCGCTTGCCGACGATGTGCTCGCATGGGAACTTGGTCCCGATGGCTCATGGCATCGAGTTCCGACCACGCGCGGGCTCAACTCGCACAACCGCTTCAAGGAGCTGGCCATCGAGAGCGCGCACCGCAACGGCTCGAACGGCGTCCCGCATGTTTGACGGCCTTTGATCGAGCGTGAGGTGAAGCTCGGGGCCGGTCCCGCGTTCCACCTCCCCGACCTCGCCGGAGTCATCGAAGGTGTCGCCGTGGCTCCGCCTGAAACCGTGCGTATGGAGACGGTTTATTACGACACGGCAGACCTGCGTCTGGCGCGATGGGGCGTCTCGCTGCGGCGTCGGGCGGGAGAAGGGTGGACGCTCAAGCTCGCACAGCCTCCGTCGACCCCAGGCAAGCCCGGGGCGGTGCTCGAACGCGACGAGCTCACCTTTCAGGGAGGGGCGGCCAAACCGCCAGAAGCTGCGCTGGAGGTCGTGCGTGCTTACGTCCGCAAGGCCGAGCTCGTGCCAGTAGCCAGGCTGTCGACGGTGCGACGCCGCGTCCGGCTGGTCGACGCCACGGGAACACGCGTGGCAGAGGTGGTGGACGACGAGGTCTCGGTGAGGGATGGCCGGCGCGTCGCAGCCCGCTTCCGTGAGATCGAGGTCGAGGTGCCGAGCACGAATGGCGCCGAGGGCAGCGACTCGGCTGATGGAATCCTCACTCCCCTGGTGACGCGGCTCCGCGGCGCCGGGGCGGGGGCCCCCGACCCGACGCCCAAGCATATCCGCGCGCTGGGCCCGCGCGCGATCGAGCCGCCCGAAGTTTCAGCTCAGCCGCTGCCCCCGGACGCGCCGGCCAAGGACGTCATCCGGAACGCCATTGCGGAGTCGGTCGCCGCACTTCTTCATCACGACCCGCTGGTCAGGACCGACCGCGATCCCGAGGCGATACATCAGGCGCGCGTGGCGACGCGCAAGCTGCGGTCCAATCTGCGCACGTTTGGCCCGCTGCTGGACCCGGAGTGGACAGAGCCCCTGCGTTCGGAGCTGGGGTGGCTTGCGATGGGCCTTGGCGCGGTGCGTGATCGCGAGGTCCTGCTGGAGCGGCTGCGCGAGCGGGCGAAATCACTGCCGGCGGCGGACCAGCGTTCGGCGGCGTCGCTGCTTCAGCTCCTCCAGGGCGAGATCGACGAGCTGCGGAAGAAGCTGCTCGCGGACCTCGACTCACAGCGGTACATCGACCTGCTCGAGCGGTTGGTTGCCGCCGCGCATTCGCCGCAGACGCTGCCGGACGCCGACCAG
>VBEF01000072.1 GCA_005881275.1 Chloroflexota bacterium | reverse complement strand
CTCACACGGGCGCTCGCCCGACTGGGGTACTCCACATACCTCTATTTCTGCGGCGACCCCGACCTTCCCGGGGAGGAGGACGTCGAGGCCGGCCGCCTGCACCTGCGGCGGTGGTGCCAGTGGATCTCCGCTCAGCACCGCGGCGGAGTCTATGACGGCGAAGAAGGCAAGATCCGGGACTGGAACTACAGCCTGCCGTCGAGCCTGATCGAGAATGTGATCGAGCCGGCCGTCAAGGCTGGCCAACACATGGTGATCCTGGGCGAGGAGTGGCATACCTCATGGTCGATGAGGCTCATCTCCGACGCCCTGTACTACCGTGGGATCCGCGACCGCGCCGTCATGCTCTGGAACGCAAACAACACGTACGGGTTCGACCGGATCGATTGGGCGGCCCTCAACCTCGCCTCGACCGTGACTACGGTCAGCCGGTATATGAAGTTCCGGATGTGGGAGTGGGGGCAAAACCCGATCGTGATCCCGAACGGAATCCCGCCGGAGTCGATCGTCGAAGCGGATCCTCATGTCTCGTCGGGCTTGAGGTCCGCGGCGGGAGCCGAGCACCTCTGGTTCAAGATCGGCCGCTTCGATCCCGACAAGCGTTGGCTCATGGCGGTCTCGGCGGCGGCCCTGCTCAAGCGCCGCGGCCGCTCCGTGAAGCTCCTGATCCGAGGTGGCCGAGAGCCGCATGGCGCCGAGGTGATCGGCCATGCGATCAACCAGGGCCTGATCGTCCGCAGCAGCGCCTCGCCCGCCAACGCCGAGGAGCTGGGCACTCTCCTGAGTGCCACAAATGGCGCCGATGTCATCAATCTCACCAGCTTCGTGGACGAGTCGCTGGTCCCACTCATCTACTCGGCCTGCGATGCGGTGCTCGCCAACTCCGGACACGAGCCGTTTGGGCTCGTCGGACTCGAGGTCATGGCGGCGGGGGGCATCGCGGTCACCGGTGCCACGGGTGAGGACTACGCGGAGGCGTACCGAAATGCCGTGGTGGTCGAGACCGACGATCCGGTCGAGATCGTCACCGAACTCGCCGCATTAAAGGAGAAGCCACGGCTGGCCGCCCACATCCGCAGGCGGGGCAGGGTTACGGCACGCGATTACCGTTGGCCAAAGGTGATCGATCAGCTGATGCTGCGGATCGAATTCGCCGCCGAGCGTCAGGCGGTCAGCCTGCCGCCGGAGCCCGCGCCTAGAAAGCCGCGCAGGGTCGTCGGTGCGACGATTCCCAGGACTTGATCAGAACGTGGTCCGACTGATGACGCTGCGATCATTGGACTGAGTCATGAAGCCTCTCCAAGTCGCCTTCATCTGGCACATGCACCAGCCGTATTACAAGGACGACCTCACCAGCACGTACCTGCTGCCGTGGGTTCGCCTCCGATCGGCCAAGGACTACTACAAGATGCCCGCGCTCCTGGACGGCTACCCGAAGGTGCGCGCGACCTTCAACCTCGTGCCCGCATTGCTCGCCCAGATCGAGGACTACGGGAAGGAAGAATCGGTCGACCTCTTCCTCAACCTCAGCCAGCGTGCCGCGGGCGACCTGTCAAGCGAGGAACGCGACTTCGTTCTGCGCTGGATGCGCGAGTCTCCCCGTGCGCTGCGCGTACAGCAGTCTCCGCGATATGTAGAGCTCGCATCGCGCCCGATCGATGCGCAGTTCACCATCGCCGATATCCGCGACCTGCAGGTTTGGTTCAACCTCGCTTGGTGCGACCCGGTTTGGGTCGAGAACGATCCTGACCTGGCGGAGCTGAAGCGCAAGGATCGCGACTTCACCGACGAAGACAAGGGCATCCTGTTCGCCGCGCAGCTGGAGCGGATCCGCAGCGTCATCCCCAAATATCGCGAGCTCGCCGAGCGCGAGCAAGCCGAGCTCACCTTTTCTCCTTATTACCACCCGATCCTGCCGCTGATCTGCCACGTGGACTCCGCGCGAAGCGCCAACCCGCAGATCCAGCTGCCTGAGCGTCACTTCTCGCATCGCGAGGACGCCGAGCGCCAGATCGAGCTCGGCATGGGATTGTTCGAGCGCATGCTCGGCCGGCGGCCGAAAGGCATGTGGCCTTCCGAGATGGCCGTAGGTGAAGCCGTGATCGGGCTTGCGGAAAAGGCGAAGGTGGACTGGATGATCAGCGACGAAGAGGTCCTGGCCCGTTCCCTGGAAGGCCACTTCGATCGCGACGACAACCTCTATCAGCCCAAGCGCGTGGCACGGGAAGGCGGCACGGTCTCGATGGTGTTTCGAGATTCACAGCTCTCGAACGTCATCGGCTTCGACTATCAGCGCCTGTCCTCGGTCGACGCGGCACGCGACTTGATCGGACGCTTGCGCCGGATCAGGGACGTCCAAGGCGACCGTGACTTCCTGGCCGTGATCGCGCTCGACGGTGAGAACGCGTGGGAGTTTTACCCGCGCGACGGCCACGACTTCCTCAACTCGCTGTACACCGAGCTCGAATCGACCTCCGATATCGTCACAACAACGGTTTCCGACTTCCTTGCCGAGCATCCTCCGCAGCAGCTGCTCCACCATCTGCACACGGGCAGCTGGATCGGAGCAAGCCTCGACACGTGGATCGGCGACCCCGAGCACAACATCGCGTGGGACCTGCTCGCAGAAACCCGCGAGTGGCTCGACGGGCAGTCGCAGCAGCGACCCAAGGACTCGCAGCAGGCCGCGCTGGCCTGGCGAGAGATCCTGATCACGGAGGGCAGCGACTGGTTCTGGTGGTTCAGCCGGAAGCACGACTCCGGCATGGATCCCATCTGGGACAATCAGTTCCGGCTCCATCTGCGCAACGTGTACAAGCTGATGGGCGCGCGTGCGCCGGCACGGTTGTTCCAGCCGATCATCAAGCGCGCTCCAGCGCCGGAGCGTGGAATACCGGCGACTTTGATCAGCCCCCAGTCCCGGCAGGACCCGGTGTGGACCAAGGCCGGCTACTACCTCGTCGGGTCAGGATTCGGCGCGCTGCACCGGCCGGCCGGCGTGGTCGAGCGCGTCATGTATGGCAACGACGAGGAAAAGATGTATTTCCGGATCGACTCTCCCCGCTCGGGCGCCGAACTCGAGTCGCAGAATATCGAGTTCTGGCTCTACTGCTCTGGACCGCCCGCGATCGACGGTAAGGGCAACCTCGAGCTGCCCCTGCCGGCCGCCGCCCTCGGAGAGCTTGGATTCGATCCGGCCTATGTCATTCGCATCACGCCGCGCGCGCAGGGCGCCACGGTGACCGTGGCAAGGGTCGTCGATTCTCAGACCAGGGCGACCGCCGAATCGAGCTGGGACACCGAGGATCCGTTTGCAGTCGGAATTCCGTTTCAAGAGCTGGCCAAGCGCCCCGGCGACGCCGTCGAGATTGCGCTGGTTGTGAGCAGGGAAGGCCGCGACATCGAAGTCGTGCCTCCCTCCGGCGCGCTCGGTCTCCGCGTTCCCGGCCAGGCGGCCCCGGTCGAGGTCCCGCATGCGCAGCACCTCAAGGTCCTGGTCGCGACGGCGGAGCTTGCGCCATTCGCGAAGCTTGGCGGCGTGTCGGATGTGGCGGCGTCTCTATCCAAGGAATTGCGCCGCCTCGGCCACGACGTGCGCGTGGTTCTTCCCCGGTACCGCCAGATCGACATCGGCCGTTACGGTCTGAAGCCGGTCGTGACCGACCTCTTCGTCCCGCTTGGAACGGACAAGCTCCCTGCGACGATCTTCGAAGGCCGCCTCGGCGAGATGGTTGTCTATTTTGTCGACTGCCCTGCGCTCTACGACCGCGACGGCATGTTCGGTTTTGGCGATGATGACGCGCGCTCGGTCTATTTCTGCCGCGCCGCGCTGGAGATGCTGCCTGCCCTGGACTTCTTCCCGGACATCATCCACGTCCACGACTGGTACGGCGCGCTGATCCCCAATCTCCTCGACCGCGTTTACGACGCCGAGCTGTACGAGGACATCGCCACGACGCTCACCATTCACAACTTGTCCGCACAGGGCGTCTTCGGGTTCGGGGCGCTTGGTCTGGCCGGGCTGCAGGAGTGGGGGCTGATCAAACTCGGCATCCCCGGGCTGGACAACGTCGTCAACTTCTTGGGCCGCGGCATTCACTTCGCCGACGTCGTCAACACCGTGAGCGAGCGCTACGCCAAGGAGATCCAGACGCAGGAGTACGGCGAAGGGCTGGACGAGCTGCTGCGACGCAACACGCAAAAGCTGCACGGCATCCTGAACGGGATCGACTACGAGATCTTCGACCCGCAGCGCGACCCGAACATCCCGCACCACTACTCGGCGGACGCGCCGCAAAACAAAGCCCTGTGCCGCGCGTCGCTGCGGACCGAGCTCGGCCTCGAGGACGTCAACAAGCCGGTTTGCGCGATCGTCTCGCGCTTCTACGACGTCAAGGGCATGGACCTGATCGAGCAGGCCATGCCGGAGCTGGTCGAGCTAGGCCTGCAGATCGTCGTGATTGGGACCGGGGACCGGCGCTACGAGGACATGTTCCGGCGCTGGGCCGGCGAGGCTCCGCGCCAGGTCGCGGTCGCGCTCGGCTTCGACTCAGCGCTTGCGCAGCGGATCTACGCGGGCGCCGACATGCTCTGGATGCCGTCGCGATTCGAGCCGGGCGGCCTCGCGCAGCTGATCGCCCTGCGCTACGGCACGATCCCGGTGGTGCGGGCGACTGGTGGCCTGGCGGACACCATTCGCGACTACGACCCGGTTGCGCAGAGCGGAAACGGGTTTCGGTTTGGTGCCTACGACGCGTGGCAGTTCTTCGCGGCGGTGGTTCGGGCGGCCGAGAACTTCAGGCACCCGGCGGTATGGGCCTGGCTGGTCCAGCACGCCATGAAGGAAGACGTGTCGTGGTCGAGCTCGGCGCAGAAATACCTGCAGCTCTACCTGGCGGCGATCGCCTCGAGGCGCGAACGTCGCGGCCTCACCACGGTAGTGCCCTCACCCGCCCCAGTCGGGGAATAACTCGACCAACCATCAACATCGCCTTGGCGGCCGGACTTGTTCCGGCCGCGTCCCACGTTGCATACAGGTCTCCCAGCGTTGTTTCGAGTCGCTACTTAAAAGAATCCCAACCGTATACCGGAAGGAGAGCAGGCCCGTCGCGAAGCGACCGGCCGATGAGAGGGAACCATCGGGGTTCCCTCTCATAACTTATCCACCCCAATCTGGCAACAAGCGCAGCTGTTCGACTCGGCGGGCGCCGGGGGCGTAGGCGGTGTTGAAGTAGTCGATCACCATTCTTCGTGCCGCGAATTGCGTGACGACGTTCCGCATCGACGCCTTCATCATCTCGACCCAGCGTCGCGGGATGCCCGCTTCGTCTCGGTCGTAAAAGAGCGGCACGACCTCCCGCTCGAGGAGTCTGAACAGGCCCTCGGCCTCAGCCACGTCGTCGACCTCCTGACGGTCGAGCGTGGCGCCGGACGGGATCGCCCAACCCAGCTCGGGGCGATACGCCTCGTCCCACCAGCCGTCCAGAACGCTGACGTTGAGACCTCCGTTCGCGCCCGCCTTCATGCCACTCGTGCCGCTCGCCTCCAGGAAGCGGCGTGGATTGTTTAACCACACGTCCGCGCCCTGGACAAGGTGGCGGGCAAGCGTGATGTCGTAGTCCTTCATGAAGACGACTCGCGGTTCTTCGCGGGCCAGGGCCACGATGCCGGCGACGATGTCTTTACCGGGCTGGTCAGCAGGGTGGGCCTTGCCGGCGAAGAGGATCTGCACGGGTCGCTTCGCATTGCGGAGAAGCTTCGTCAGGCGCGCCCGGTCTCGGAGCAGGAGATTGGCGCGCTTGTAGGGGGCAAAACGGCGGCCGAAACCAATCGTCAGCGCATTTAGATCAAGTTCCCGCGGCGTCTCGGCCCGCTCGTCCGAGAGTACAAAGAGCCTGCGCTTCAACTCGCCGTGGACTGCCCACAGGTCGGCAGCGGGAATCTCGTGCACGGCGTGCCAGCGGCCGTCGGTGGGATCGAGATCCCACCAGTCAGGCCCAACGAAACGACCCAGGAGCTCGGCGATCTCCGGTGCCACCCACGTCGGCATGTGTACGCCGTTGGTCACCGAGCCGATGGGAACCTGCGTTTCGGGCAGGCCGCGCCACGCGTCCTTCCACAATCGCCGCGAAACTGCTCCATGCAGGCGGCTGACGCCGACCGACTGGTCCGCCAGGCGCAGCGCGGCATAGGTTGTGCACAGCCTCTCGCGCGGATCTCCAGGCCGCTGCCGGCCCAGGTCCATGAAGCGGTCGAACGAGATTCCGACCTGGCTCAGGTAAGGCCCCAGTAAGTCCCACACGAGGCCGGAGTCGAAGTAGTCGCTGCCCGCCGCGATGGGCGTGTGGGTCGTGAACACGATTCCCGCGCGGGCGACAAGCCGTGCTTCCTCGAGCGTCATCTGGCGCGAGGCACGCAGCTCGCGAATGCGTTCGATGGCGCAGAGGAAGCTGTGGCCTTCGTTCAGGTGGAAGACGCCCGAGTCGATGCCCAGGGCGCGCAGCGCGCGAACCCCGCCGATGCCGAGCACGATCTCTTGGCGCAACCGGCGGTCGGGTTCCGGCACGTAGAGGCGGTCGGTGATGTTGCGGAGGTCTTGAGGGTTTGCCTCGAGGTCGGTGTCGAGCAGAAAGAGCGAAACCCGGCCAACCTGTACGCGCCAAACGGCGATGCGCACGTTGCGCGTGCCCATCGGCGCCTCGACCTCCACTCCTTCGACTTTGCGCACGGGCAGGTCGGCGCCGCGGTTCTCGGAGTACACCTCGAACTGCCGCCCCCCCGCGTCGATGTCCTGCCGGCCGAAGCCCTGCTTGTAGAGAAGACCAACGGCGACCAGCGGCAGGCCCAGGTCGCTGGTGGCCTTCAAGTGGTCGCCCGCCAGGACCCCGAGCCCGCCGGAGTAAATCGGTAGGCACTCGGAGAGCCCAAACTCGAGCGAGAAGTACGCAATGGCCATCGGCGCCTGCGCGTCCATGAAGCGGGGGTGGCGGTCGTAGTAGTCGTGGTAGACGGCGCGAGCTCCCTCGAATGCCTGACGCACCTCGTCGCGCTCACACGCCCGCTTGACGCCATCCTCGCCAAGCTGGCTCAGCAGGAGCACCGGATTCTCGCGCGTCGACTTCCAGAGCTCGGGGTCCAGGGCGCGGAAAAGAGCTTCGATGCGAGGCTGCCAGGTCCACAGCAGGTCGTAAGCGAATTGTTTTAGTTCGTCTACCACGCTAAAGGGTTGTCGTTCGGGTCTTGTGGCCGGAGCCTCGGCGCCCATGCGGCCGCATTGCGTTGTTGCCTCCTGCGCGCGCTCGGTCACGCATCCACGGGATGCGCTCCCTCGCGTGCTCGGAGTCGCCTAGCACTGCGGCCGCCTGGATCACCGATTCTCTCGACCAAAGCCCGATCGCCAACCCTAAGATCCTAGTGAGGAACGGCGGATGAAGGCTGTTGTCATGGCTGGGGGAGAGGGTTCGCGTCTCAGGCCGCTCACGAGCAGCCTGCCCAAGCCACTGGTCCCTGTCGCGGGCCGGCCGATCATGGAGCACATCCTTCTCCACCTCAGGCGCCATCAGCTGCGCGACGTGGTGGCCACCGTCCAGTACATGGGCGCCTCGATCCGCAACTACTTCGGCGACGGTTCCGACCAGGGCGTCGCCCTGACCTACTCGGTGGAGGACTCGCCGCTTGGCACCGCCGGCTCGGTGATGCTCGCCCGCCCCCAGCTCGCCGAGACGTTCGTGGTTATCTCAGGTGACTCGTTGACCGATATCGACCTCGGCGCGGCCGCGAGATTCCACCGCGAGCGCAAGGCGATCGCCACCATCGTGCTCAAGCCCGTTCCGAACCCGCTCGAGTACGGCGTGGTCGTGGTCGACGAAGGCGGGGCGGTGCAGCGCTTCATTGAGAAGCCGAGCTGGGGCGAGGTGATCTCGGACCTCGCAAATACAGGCATCTACATCCTGGATCCCGCGGTGTTCGAGTTCTTCCGCCAAGGGGAGATCACCGACTGGTCGGGCGACGTGTTCCCGAAACTGCTTAAAGAGGGCGAGCACGTCTTTGGCTGGATCGCCGACGGCTACTGGGAAGACGTCGGCAGCCACGCGGCCTACGTGAAAGCGAACTTCGACTGTCTCGAGGGCAAGGTCAAGGTCCAGCTGCCCGGGGACCGGGTTGGAGACTCGACATGGATCCACCCCGACGCGGAGGTGTTCGATGGTGCACGCATCGACGGACCGGCGCTCATCGGAGCTGGGGCAAAGGTGCGCGCGGGCGCGTGGGTCAACGGGCCGGCGGTCATCGGCGCTTACACGACGGTCGACTCGGGCGTCAAGATCTCCAACTCGATCGTCTGGGACCACAGCTACATCGGACTGAACTCTCGCCTGCGTGGTTCGGTCGTGTGCCGTTCGGTGACGGTGAAGAACGGCTGCCTGCTCGAAGAGGGAACCGTCATCGGCAGCGACGTCACCATCGGCGCGGCCTCCACCGTGAATGCAAACGTGCGCATCTGGCCGAACAAAGAGGTCGAACCGGGCGCCGTGGTGCACGAGTCGATCATCTGGGCGGGCTCATGGAAGCGGGGGCTCTTCAGCTCATACGGGCTCACCGGACTCATCAACATCGAGATCACGCCCGAATTCGCTTCGCGGCTTGGCGCTGCAATCGGGGCGCTGACAACCAAAGGCACGGAGATCGCCTTCTCCCGCGACTACACGCGTTCGGCACGCATGATCGGGCGCGCGTTGATGTCCGGCATGATCTCGTCGGGCACAAACGTCATCGACCTCTCGGTTCTCCCCGCCCCGATCTCCCGCTACTGGTCACGGCACAACCATGTGTCGGCCGTCCACGTGCAGACCTCCCCGGTCGATCCGCGATCCGCGGATGTCCGCATCTTCGACGACCACGGGCTTGACGTCGACAAACGGAGCGAGCGCAAGCTCGAAGGCCTTTTCTTTCGTGAAGACATCCGACGTGTCTCGCACTACGAGATGGGCCGGATCACGCGGCGCGACCAGCAGACCGAGCGCTACCTCGAAGACCTGATCGCAAAGCTCGACCTCGAAGCGGTGCGGGGCGCAGCTTTCAAGGTCGTGATCGACTACAACAATGGCGGGGTTGCGATGGTCTTGCCGCAGATACTGCGAGAGCTGAACTGTTCCGTGATCCCGCTGAACGCCGCACCGGCCGAGATCGTGATGGAGCAGGACGATTCGACCTTCCAGGCCCACCTCCAGGAGATCGGTGTGATCACCTCGGCCGTGAAGGCAAAGCTGGGCGTGTTCATCGATTCGCCCGGCGAGCGGTGCTTCATCGTCGACGAGAGCGGTACGGTGCTGACCCACGATCAGGCGTTTGCGGTGCTGACTCACCTGGCGTTGACCGCGAAGAAGGGCACGGTGCTCGGTCCGGCGTCAACGTCGCTCGCCTTCTCGATGATCGCCGAGCAGCTTGGCAGCCGCTTCGTGCCGACGAAGATCACGCCGGGGGCGGTGCTGCGGGCCGCCCAGCACAGCGAGACGGTGCTTGCGTCCGATGGCGTCGGGGGCTACTGCTGGCCGGACTTTGCGGTTTCGTTCGACTCGATCTTTACCGTGGCGCGGGTGCTCGAGCTGTTGGCCAAGACGGGAACGTCGTTGGCGGCGCTCCGTTCATTGATTCCGCAGGTCACGCACCGCACGGCGGTCGAGTTCTGCCCATGGGAGGTGAAGGGGCGCGTAATGCGCACGATGATGGAGCGGCACCTCAAGGACCGGGTCGACCTGACCGACGGCGTGAAGCTGTTCGTCGACGACGGGTGGGTCCTGGTCGCGCCCGACCCGGACCGGCCGGAGTACTACATCATCGCGTCGACGACGGACGCCGGGCACTCGAACCGGCTCGTCGAGGAGTACTCGCAGCTCGTGCGGTCCGTCGTGGCCGAGGCCGCCCCGCAAGCCGAGGCTGTTGTCGAGACCTAAAATCGAAGGTCTGCCGAGCGGGAGTAGCTCATCTGGCAGAGCGCGACCTTCCCAAGGTTGAGGTAGCGGGTTCGATCCCCGTCTCCCGCTCCACCTTTGTCTCCGCCCTCCACGAGTGTGCAGCCGATAGGCATTCACTGGAGGTCGATTGCCTCCTTTTGGCACACTCGTTGGCTCTCTGATCCGGTACCCGCTCCCTCAGCGCAGAAACGTCAGGATTTCATCTGCGACGGCGTGCGGCTGCTCAAAAACAAGAGCATGGCTCGCTGAGAGATTGGCGACCCGAATGTTTCCTTGTCGCCCCGCCAATTCCGCCAGGTCGCGTTGGATTCCCTTGCGGTAGGCAGCCATCAGCTCCTTGATCCAATCCGGCCCTGCACCGAGCTCGGCGGCTGTGCCGTTGATGATCAGGACCGGACATCGGACGCGCGCATAGAGGTCGAGCATGTCAAAGGCATCGGCCTCCGCCAGGATCTCATTTTCCGAGCCCTCGCACCTCCGGCCTGATGCGTGTGTCACCGGCTTGCGTGAGAAAACTGCGCTGAGCCGCTTCGACCAGGACAGCGTCGGCTACTCCAATACGCGCCGCCAGCGCTCGCTGCTGGGCAAGCAGCGCATCCACCTGGGCTGCCTTGAGCGGCCCGACGAGAGAGTTCAGGGATTGCTGAACGACAGCGTCAATCTGCTCCTGGCGCTGCCTAGCGTCCATTGGGTCAAGCCCGACATACTGATCGGGTCGCTTCCTGCCGTGGCCGTCCAGGTTGACGACGCCCCGAGAATCCGGATGGTCGCCGCCCCACATGACCGCGAGCATCCCGCCGAGGGAGTGACCGGCAATCGCAGGGTTGACCAGTTGCAGGTGCTCCCCGACGACGCCTACATCGCCCAGCGCATCTGCCCATGACCACGGTCCATCTCCTGACCGACCATGGCATCGCAGGTCAAATGCGACTACATGGTGATCGCCAGGTGAGAAGGGGAGCGACGAGCTGCCAATCCAGGAGCGAGCGCCCCAAGCCGTGCAAAAGGATGATGCCTGCACCCGAGCCGCCGAAGTCGTGTACGGCGAGCTGTACTCCGTTGGAATCCACAACGAGGTCTGTCGCGTCGTTAGGCAAAGTGGTGGCGACGGTACCACCTCCCAACGGGTCGGTCAGTCGTACCCGAGCCGATAACTGAATTCAACTCGGGAGTTGGTACTTGGGACGACAACCCCCCGTAGGCATCGGAGTCGCTGACTGATTGCCGCGTGTAGATGAACACTGTCAGGCTCTCCCGCATGCGCGCGGTAGCAACCGCGCCAATGCCTCAGCCTCGCATCCGATGTCGCTCGGCGAGCCCCAATCGCAAAGTCGGCCGGGCGCAAGAGCATGGTTACTGCCCTTTTTATGGGCTTCGAGCGATCGTTACCGCGAAGAGGTGATTACGTAAGTGGCAATTCAACATTCGGCTAGGAACAAGAGAAGGACCCGGCCCCGATGGAGGCCGGGTCCAAAGCATCGGTCGTTAAGCCGCGGTCGGCGCAGGCATGAGACCGAGCTGGGTCATCTGGTCGAGCTGGTCGAAGTAGATGCGGGCCTCCGCAATCTTTCCGTTCTCGACCCGGAGGAGCTGGACGCCGTAGCCGACGACCTTCTTGTACGTCGGCGCGATTGTGCCAGTCGGGCTCTCGAGCGGGGCGGTGTGCGTGCCTTCCATCAAGATCTCCTGGACGACCCAGGGGCCGCTGGTGATCTCGCTGCGGACCTTCATCTTGCCGTCCGGGAACGCCTTCAGCCAGGTTGTGGCGTAGGCAGTGGCATCCTTGGCGTTGGTGGCCTTGAAGCCGCCCGGCGCGTTGAACTTGATGTCGTCGGAGTGCAGCTCATTCAGCGCCTTCTCATCGTGGGCGTTGAACGCGGCTACGAAACGGGCAGTCGTGTCTTTGGATTCGGTCATTGCGTCTCCTCCTAAGGAGTACCGCGAGGCGGAGGGCCAAGAAGGCTACTGCCATCCGAGGCCGGCAACCGCGAGGACCGTACCAGCCCCCGACTCAGTCCAGAACAGTTGCCACCATAGCAGAAAATGGTTGCGAGTGCGTGCTAATATTCCGCGGATCGAGCGCCCACGCTTGCTATCCGTTGCCGAGGCTGCCGCCGAGCTCAACGCGTCGGAGGCCTACGTACGCCGGATGCTGCTGCGGCAGCGACTGTACGGAATCAAAGTCGGAATCGTGTGGGCCATTCTCCCGGACGACCTGGAAGCCTTCCGGCGCACGCGTCGCCCTCCTGGCCGGCCGCGCAAGCTACCGGTAAGTGCCATTGACCAGGCCTCGGCCGTCCGCGTGGTCGGGGAGCGCAAGCGCGCCGCGACCAATCGACTCCTCAGAAAGCCACGACGGCAGTCGTAGGAAACCGGACCGCCGCCCGCGCGATCACAGTCGATACGTGACCTGGTCGCGGACGAAACATCATGAGCTTGGAGTTAAGCGGGCCGCTCGGCACTTCCGCCATCAGCTCAAAGGTGCAACGGGCTGGGGAGCGGTCCGCTATCGCCACCATACGCCTCAATTGGTCGATGTGCGGAGTACATGAGAATTCTTGCCGAGGGCGGTGGAAGGCGGCTGCGGAATGCCGGCGAGTGGCCCCGGCCGGGTTCGTTGACCACTGTCAACCGAATGTCGCGATCGCCCACCCGCAGGGTTCCTGAGTAGCCAGGCTACGGAAAAAAGATGCGTGCGCAGAACCGTTGGGATTGGAGCACTATGAGCGATGGCCCCGAGGGACACGTTCACCGGAGTCGGAGTTGGTCGCAAGACCGGTTTCGAAGCCGGAGAGGCGATCCGTTGGGGTCGTTTTCTTTCCCGGCGACTTGGCGCGGTAGTCGGCGGCACCTGTTCGACATCGGCCCGTCAGTAGGCCGTTATCCGAGCTGATAAGTGAACTCGACACAGGGCTTGGTACTCGGGACCGTGTGTCCCCTCTCCCGCTCCACTTTTCGATTTGGGGCGTTTCAAACCTCGTCGATACGCCCCTTCCGCAACAGTCGTCAGACAGGCGCTCCTCATTTAGACCGATTCACCAACGAGGCGTGACGTACTACAAGGCGGGAATCCTGCCCTAGCCGGAGCTCTGCACCCGGTCCGGAATCCGCAGCGACACCGCGCCCCACGCCATCGCTCCCGCCGCGAATATGCCCGGGGCGAACGCGAATGCCGCCTGCCCTGTGGCGTCCCATAACGCCCCGGCGAGCAGCGGAATTACGAATGCGATCGCGTATTGCAGCGTGAAGATCGCCGCGCTCATGCGCGCCACATCACCGGCCGGAGCCACACGTGGAGGAAGGCTGAGAACGACCACGAACGCAAGCGCCGTTGAGAAGCCCAGGACAAAGGCTGCACTCACGACACCGACACCTGGCGCCAGCACCAGGCCGAGCTGTGCCGCGGCCATGATCACGGCGGACCCGATAAAACCCGCACGACCGGTCAGCAGGCGCGGCCAGAGGGCCACGGCCGGCGCCGTCAGCAGCTGCGACCCATTGAGGACGGCGAGCGTGGGGGAGATGAGGTTGTGACGACCCGTCTGTTGAAGAAAGTCTGGGATGAACGCATTCGCGCCGAAGTACGCGGCTGACGCCATGCCCATGACCAGGCCGATGCGGATCGCCTGGCCCTGACGCCAGTCGGGCCACCATCGCGGCCGAGGCGCTGAGCCAGGCGTGCGGGACGGTGCAACCGCAGCGATCGCGATAGCGCTCACCAGCACCAGCGCGGACCACGAGGCGAGGGCCCAGCGCCAGTCGCCGTGCGCGATGGGCAGCACCCCGACCGGCGTCGTGAACACCGTCGGCAGCGTCTCGCCGATCAGGATGCCGTTGGCGTACACGGCCGTGGCGATCGCGATCCGGCGCGGAAACCATTCCCGGACGAGAGATGGAAATGCCGGCTGCGACAGGGCCACGCCGACGCCCATCAGGAACGTGGCCGAAAACAGGACCGGAATGCTGGGACCGTAGCCTCGCAAGGCGCCGAACAGCGCCACCGATCCCAGGCCGATGACCAGGGCTCCGCGGACGCCGAGCTTGGCGATCAGCAGCGATCCTGGCACCGACGCGAGGGCGAGAATCAACACAGGCCCGGACACCAGCGCGCCCACCGACTTCTCATCGAGGTTGAGCTCGTGGTGGATCAACGGGATCAGCGGCGGAACGGCGAGCATCGTCAGTCTCAGGTCGATGCCTCCGAGCCAGAGCAGGAGGAGGCGCACCCAATCGGCGCGCGTCAACCTCAAGTCGACGCGCCTAGATCGACGATACTGGTCGCCATGGCCGGACTTCTGATCGTTACCGCGACGGGTCCTGAGGACCCGACGCGCGCCAGCGTGCCGTTCCACATCGCGGTCAACGGGGCGGGACCCTCAGGAACCGAGGTCGGGGTCGCACTCGCCGGTGACGCAGCGGAGCTGATCAAGCCCGACGTCATCGCCAATGTGCTCGGCCTGGGCGTGCCACCACTCCGCGAGCTTCTCGACAAATGCATCGACCAGAACGTTCCCGTCTACGTTTGAAAAGGCTGTGCGGAGGCCCGTGGGGTCTTGGTGGAGATGCTCACACCGAACATGAAATACATCACGCCGCCGGACCTCGTCCGGTTGACGATGGAGGCAGACAAGGTCCTCAGCTTCTAGTCGCGCCGATGGCAGCTAGCGCGCTTGGGTTTTCGAGCGCCGACAGGTCACCGGGGTCCCTGCCGATATAGACCGACTTCACGACGCGACGCAGGATCTTCGCGTTGCGCGTACGCGGTAGGTCCGTCACGAAATGGACCGCCTTGGGGCGCAATGGCTTGCCCAGCGCGGCGGCCACCAGGTCCTGCAGCTCCACGCCCAGCTCCTCGCGTGGCGTCTGGTTCGGCCGCAGGATGACGAAGCAAACAAGCGCCTCGCCCTTCAGCTCGTCGGGAACGCCGATCGCCGCCGCCTCCGCGACCGCTCCATGTCCGACGAGCACCGACTCCACCTCAGCCGGCCCGAGCCGCTTGCCGGCGATCTTGATCGTGTCGTCCGAACGCCCCAGCACGTACCAGAGGCCATCCTCCGGGTCGACGTAAGCCCAGTCGCCGTGCAGCCACACGTTTTCGAAGCGGCTCCAGTAAGTGTCGAGGTAGCGCTGCCGGTCGCCCCAGAATCCGCGGGTCATACCAGGCCACGGGTTGCGGATGACAAGCTCACCGACCTCACCGCGAACTGAACGACCCTCCGCGTCCAGGACATCGGCCGCCATGCCGGGCACCGGACCCGCGAACGAACAAGGCCTCAGGTGCGTGATCACGTTGCCGCACAGAATTCCGCCCGAGGCCTCGGTGCCGCCGGTGTAGTTGATGACCGGAATTCGGCCGCCTCCGATGTGCTTGAAGAACCAGTGGAACGGCTCGGGGTTCCACGGCTCGCCGGTGCCTCCGAGAATGCGAAGCGAGGAGAGGTCGTGGCGCGCGGGCACCTCGTCGCCATGCGTCATAAGGCCGCGCACGAGCGTCGGTGACACGCCGAGCACGGTCGCCTTGTGATGGTCGACGATGCGCCACAGCCGATCCGCCGCGGGATAGTCCGGCGTGCCTTCGTACAGGACCATCGTGGCGCCGAGCACAAGGGTGCCGAAGATAAGCCACGGGCCCATCATCCAGCCGATGTCCGTGTACCAGAACACGACATCGTCCGCCCCGATGTCGAAACCGTGCGCCATGTCCTGCGCCGCTTTAATGGGAAAACCGCCATGCACGTGCAGCGTGCCCTTCGGCTTGCCCGTCGTCCCTGAGGTGTAGATGATCATCAGCGGGTCCTCGGGGTCGAGCTGCTCGGTCTCGGCCCGGTCGGGGTGGTCTTCGAGAAGCACCTCCCAAACCGTGGCCGCGCCTGTAGAAACCGTCGGCGCAGATCAGCACCTTCGCCTCGCCGTCACGCAGGCGAGTGGCTATCGCGTCAGGGCCGTAGCCGGAAAACAGGGGGATGATCACCGCGCCGATCTTCGCCGTGGCGAGCACCGAGACCGCGACCTCGGGGCACATCGGCATGAAGATCCCGACCCGGTCGCCCTGCCTGATTCCCATCCGGCGAAGCGCGCCCGCGAGCCGCGATACCTGCTGGTCCAGCTCGGCATAGCTCAGCTTGCGCACGTCACCCGGCTCGCCTTCCCAGATGATCGCGGTCTTGTCATGGGAAGGGCCGTTGCGATGGCGGTCGAGGCAGCTCTGGATGATGTTCATGCGGCCGCCGACCCACCACTTCGCCCAGGGCTTCCCCTGCGACAGGTCGACCACCTTGTCGTAATCGCGATAAAACGCGACGTCGATGTCCTTGATCGCCGCGTCCCAGAACCATTCGATATCGTCGTCGGCGCGCTTCAGCAGCTCATCGAAAGTCTCGATCCCGTGGCGATCCATGAAGCGTTTGAGACGGCTCCGTTCGATCACCTCGGGGCTCGGCTCCCAGATCACATCCCCGATGACGACAGGCTGCATCGCCGGACTATTGTCTCCAGAAGGCCATGAGCGAGCTGCCTGACGACTTCGCGGACAGTCTGAGCCGGGTCCTCGATCCGAGGCACCGCGAAGCGGCGGCGGAGATCATCGAGGCGGCGACGATGCTCGACGACGTCGGCCTCCGCCACTTCCTCCGACTCTTCGCCGCGCGCGTTCGCGCGTCCGACTCGCCGATCAGAGCCGACGAGCTGCGAAGGTACCTCCAGCAAGCAGCTCGCGCGCGACCATGACGCGTTGCTTGATGCGGTCGGCGTCCTGGACCAGCAGCCAGTAGTTGTCCCACGCAGCTCGCGCGACGGCCAGCGCGACGAGTGGTTTGGCGCGCAATCGAGCCGCGCGCACCGCCTGCTGCTGGGCGTAACACCAGCGGTCCCAGGCGCGCTCCACGGTCGATTCGACGAGGTCGATCCAGTCGGCGTCCTCGCCGCTGGCGGTGGGGGGAGGCAGGGCAAGAACCTTCCACTTTCTGTCCTCCCGAATCAGCGTCATCACCGGCTGTCCGGTGGGCCGACCGGCGTGGCGTGTCGGGCGCGGGTTCTTTGGATTTGCCGCCATCAGCCTCTGCTGGACGGCGAAAACCAGGTCTTGGGCGGCATCCAGCGTCGCGGGCGGAAGAGGCGGGTTTCGCCGGCCGAGCCGGATCTGCAGGGCCCGGATCGCCTCGCGCAGGCGAGGCGGCGCTTCGCCCTGGTCACGCAGGCGAAGCATCTCGAAGTCCTCGAGCAGGACATCTGATTCGGCCAGGAGAAGCCTGCGGTGCGCTTCGGCGGGCGCGGACACGCGAGCACGATGGCTCGCCTCGGCCTACGGTGTCAAGCCCAGATTTACATAGTCAGGCAATCCCGAGTAGCCGCCTGCCGTTGCCGACCAGGACTTTTTGCAGCGCGGGCTCAGGAATGTCGAGGCCTTGCAACTCATCCAGGCAGCGCTGCGGCTGGATGAAGGGATAGTCGCTGCCGAACACGAACTGGTCCTGCAGGCGTCCTTTCATGTCGCGCATGACTTCGATCGGGATGTAGCGCGGCGCCCACCCCGAGATGTCGATGTAGATGTTGGTCTTGTGCAGCGCCATGGCCAGGAGCTCGAGGTGCCATGGGTATCCGAAGTGTGCGGCGATGATCTTCAGGTCGGGAAACGCGGCGGCGGGCGGGTCGAGCCATATGGGTCGGGCGAAATCGATGCGAATGCCTTGTCCGCCGGGCTGGCCCGCTCCGATGCCGCTCGTCCCGGTGTGGAACAAGGTGATCAAGCCGAGGTCCTGGCACCTCTCGTACAGGGGCCAGTACTGCTCGTCGTTGGGCGCGAATGCCTGGAGCGACGGATGCAGCTTCACGCCCTTCAGTCCCAGATCCGCTATCCGGTCCAGCTCCGCGACAGCCCGTTCGCCCTTCAGCGGGTCGACGCTGCCGAAACCGACGAATGTCTTCGGATATGCGCGCACCGCCTCCGCGACCAGGTCGTTGGGCACGCGAGGCCGGCCCGTCGCCGTTTCCGCGTCCCACGCCAGGAGCACCGCCATGACGTCGAGCCCGTCGTATTCCGCCGCCAGCTCGTCCACCGTCTTGCGCGCCACCTTCGATCTGAAGTAAGACTCGGCGGCCTCGATGTACCCCTTCATCGAGACGTCAAGCCAGTCCGGTGTCGGCAGGTGAACGTGAAAATCGATCGCCTTCAAGGCGAGACTTATCTTCATGGAAGCGGCGCTGCTCGTGCTCGCAGGTGGGGACAGCCGGCGCATGGGTCGGCCCAAGCCGTGGGTCGAGGTGGGGGATACCGTCCTGCTGCGCTACGTGGTGGAAAGGCTGGCTCCCGCGTTTTCGGAGGTGATGGTGTCCTTCAGCGAGCCGGAGCAGATGGAGCAGCTCGTGCCGTATCGAGTCGTGTTCGACCGCAAGCGCGCGGCCGGACCGCTGGCGGGTCTCGAGGCCGGCCTGATGGCGGCTCGCCACGAAGTGCTGTTCGCCGTCGCTTGCGATATGCCCTACGTCACGCGCCGGGTGGCCGAAATTGCCGTCGCCGCGGCGCGGCGCTGCGATGCGGCCATCCCTCGTCACGACGGGCTGTTCGAGCCGGTGTGCGGCGCCTACCGCAAATCTTCCCTTCCCGCCATCGTGGGCGCGCTCGATGCCGGCAACTACACCGCCCACGATGTTGTGGAGCTCATGGATGTCACGTGGCTCGAGGGTCTGGACCCCGCGCAATTCGAAAGCCTCAACACCCCCGCCGATCTCGAGCGGTTCAATGCCGCTCTTTCGGCACAGCGATAATTGGTCCACACGCCTTGAAAATCGTCGTCACCGTAAAACAAGTTCCAGATCCCAACTCGAACCTCACCCTCGAGGCCGACAACACCATTTCCCGCGAGAAGGAGGTGGTCCTGGACCCCGGCGACGAATGCGGCGTGGAGGAAGGCCTGCAGCTGAAAGAGGCGCACGGGGGCGAGGTGATCCTCGTTTCGATGGGCCCGGAGCGCGCCAAGGATGCGATACGCAAAGGACTCTCGATGGGGGCCGACCGCGGTGTGCTGATAACCGACCCATCGCTCGCCGGCGCTGACGCACTGCTGACGGCTCGAGTGCTAGCGGCGGCGATCAAGAAAGAAGAGCCGGACCTCGTGATATGCGCGACCGAGTCATATGACGGCAGCACCGGCATGGTGCCGCCCATGCTCGCGGAGCTCCTCGGCTTCCCGCAGCTCACCTTTGCCAAGAAGGTCGAGATCGACGGCTCGACCGTGAAGGTCCACCGGCAGACCGCCGACGGCTACCAGGTCGTCGAGGCCGCAACCCCGGCGCTAATCACCGTGACCGCCGCGATCGCGGAACCGCGATACGCGTCGCTCAAAGGCATCATGGCCGCGCGCTCGAAGGAGATCAAGGAGGTCGCCGCCGGCGATCTTGGAGTCGAGAAGGGCAGGCCCGCGGAAACGATCGAGGGCGTCGTCGATGCCGAGTCGCGGAAGGCGGGCGAGGTCATCCAGGACGACGGCAACGCGGTCGAGAAGATCGTTCAGGTGCTCGCGGCGGCAAAGGTTCTGTAGTGGCGGCAATCCTGGTCTACGCCGAGCTCAGCGAAGGCAAGGTTGCGACGACCTCGCTCGAGCTGATGGCCAAGGCGCGGGAGCTTGGTGACGTATACGCCGTCGCGCTTGGTTCGGGCGCCAAAGACGCGGCCGCGACGCTGGGCAAGCACGGCGCTAAGGCGGTCCACATCAACGAGGACAGCGTCTTCGACGACTACATCGCCGAGCCGGCGACCGACGCGCTCGCGTCGCTGGTCGAAAGCGAAAAGCCAGACCTCATCCTGTTCGGCTTCACGTCCGACTCGCGCGAAGTCGCGGGACGGCTCGCCGCGCGACTTGGCGTGGGTCTCATCTCCAACGCCGGCGACGTCACCGCCAAGGACGGCGGATTTGTCGCGAAGGTGCCTTACTTCGGCGGCGCGAAGGTGGCGTCGATGAAAGCCAACGCCAAGCCGGCGATCGTGCTGGTTCGACCCAAGTCATTCGAGGCTTCGGAGAAGGGCGGAACAGCCGAGGTGAAGCAGCTCGACGTCAAGGTCGCGGAAGGATCCAGGCGCGCGCACATCACCGAGCGCGTGGCCGAAGCGTCGGAAAAGATCAAGCTCGAAGAAGCCCGGGTCGTGATCAGCGGCGGCCGTGGCATGGGCGGGCCGCAGAACTTCCCGTTGTTGGAGGATCTCGCAAGCGCCCTCGGTGGTGCTGTCGGCGCGAGCCGTGCGGTCGTGGACGCCGGCTGGGTGCCTTACTCGATGCAGGTGGGGCAGACAGGCAAGTCGGTGAGGCCGGGCGTGTACATCGCGGTCGGCATCTCTGGCGCGATGCAGCACACGGTCGGCATGAAGACCTCGAAGGTCATCATCGCCATCAACAAGGACGCCGAGGCGCCGATCATGAAGATGGCCGACCTCGGGGTCGTGGGCGACGCAATGAAGATCGTGCCTGCGCTGACGGCCGCAGTCAAAGCCAAAAAGACCAAGTAGTTACCAAGTAGTCAAGACGCACGGATAAAGAAGAGGCTCAACGACTTCTCGCCGAGCGCGTCGAGCGCCGGCGAGCCCGTGATTTCGAAGCCGCCGACGCGATTCGCGCGCAATTGAAAGCGGGTGGATGGGATGTCGTCGACAGCTCGACCGGCAGCCAGCTCCAGGCGATCAAAGCCCCACCCATCGGGGAAGCAAGGCCGGCGGGACGGGCGGTCACGCTGCTCACGATCGTCCATGGCTGGCAGCCGGATGCTGAGCGTTGGCTGCTTTCGGTTTTCACGCACACCACGGCAGACTTCGAGGCAGTCGTCGTCGACAACTCCGGAGATCCGCGCATCGCGGGATGGCTCGAGAACCGGTCCGCGGAACGCCTGCGGGCGATCGCGCTTGATCCCCCGCTGGGATTCGGGTCGGCGGTCAACGCGGGCATTGACGCTGCGGCCGGCGAGGTCGTGATTCTCTTCGACCCCGGAGTCGAGCTCGAGGGCGACGCGGTCTCGCCGCTACTCGAGGCGCTCTCCGATCCTGCGGTGGCGATCGCGGGCCCATTTGGCCTGCGCGGGAAGGGAACGCTCAAAGAGTTCGAGGCAAGCCCGGGTCCCGATGTGGACGCCATCGAGGGCTACTGCATGGCCTTCCGCCGCGCCGACGCCATCGCGGTCGAAGGCTTCGATTCGAGGTTCCGCTTCTACCGCATCGCGGATGTCGAGTTCAGCTTCCGCCTGCGCGCGCGAGGGGGACGGGCCGTGGTCGTGACAGGCTTGCCGGTCGTGAAGCACGAGCACCGGCTCTGGGAAGCCACTGAGCCGCAGGAACGGGAACGGCTCTCCAAACGCAACATGTACCGCTTCCTCGACCGCTGGCGCGATCGCGATGACCTTCTGGTCGGCCAATAGAATTCGCCCGGTGGAGAACGAGTACGGGAAGCTGGTCGGTGAGCTACACGCCCGGCGCAAGAAGAACCTGGCGATGGGTGGTGCCGAGAAGATCGACAAGCAGCATCAGCGGGGAAAGCTGACCGTCCGTGAGCGGATCGGCCTGCTGTTCGACCAGGGCACGTTCGTCGAGCTGGGGTTGCTCGCTCATCAGCAGCCTGTTCGTGGCGGCGAAAGCGATCCCGACGGCACGCCCGCGGATGGGGTGGTCACCGGCCACGGCGACGTCGATGGCAGGCAGGTCTGGGTGATTGCGTACGACTTCACGGTGATGGCCGGCTCGATGGGAGCGGTGGGCGAGCAGTTCAAGGCCGCGCGCGTCCGCGAGCTGGCGCTGTGCTACCGCAAGCCCATCGTCTGGCTGCTCGACTCCGCGGGCGCCCGGATCCAGGAGGCGGCCGGCTCAACGTTTGCCGGCAGCGGCTGGCTTTTCGCCGACCAGGTGGTGATGTCGGGCGTGATCCCGCAGGTCGCGGCCATGCTGGGGCCTTGCGCCGCTGGGACCGCGTACATCCCAGGCCTCGCCGATTTCGTTCCGATGGTGAAGGAAACGTCGTCGATGGCACTCGGCGGAGCGCGCCTGGTGAAGGCGGCGACCGGGGAGGACGTGACCGACCACGAAATGGGCGGGTCGCAAGTGCACTGCTATGAATCGGGCGTCGGAGACAACGAGGTGGCGGACGACGTGGAGTGCATCGCCATGGTTCGCCGCTTCTTGTCCTACCTTCCCTCGAGCAACACGGAGCAGCCGCCATTGGTTGTAACCGGCGATCCGCCAGACCGCCTGGTCGACGGCCTCGACAAGATCGTGCCGGTCAATCCACGCTCGGCATACGACGTACGCAAGGTCGTCAAGGCTGTCTTCGACCAGGAGTCGTGGTTCGAGCTCAAGCCGACCTGGGCCAAGAACATCGTCGTCGGATTCGCCCGCGCCGGCGGCCAATCCGTCGGCGTCGTAGCGAACCAGCCGATGCAGAAGGGAGGCGCCCTCGACTCCGATGCAGCTGACAAAGCCGCGCGCTTCATCCGCATGTGCGACGCGTTCAACATACCGCTGGTGTACCTGATGGACGTGCCTGGATTCATGGTCGGATCACAGGTCGAGAAGGAAGGCATCATCCGGCACGGCGCCAAGATGCTGTACGCGACCAGCGAGGCGACAGTGCCGAAGGTCACAGTCATCATGCGCAAGGCGTACGGAGCGGGCTATTACGTCATGAACGGCAAGGGCTACCAACCCGACACGATCGTCGCCTGGCCGTTTGCCGAGATCTCGGTCATGGGACCCGAGGGCGCGGTCAACATCATCTTCAACAAACAGGTCGAGGCGGCCGAAGACCCGACGGCGACGCGCGCCCAGCTGATCGAGACAATCCGCGCTCAGATCACTCCTTACCTCGCTGCGGGGTGGGCGATGATCGATGACGTAATCGACCCTGTCGAGACTCGGCGCGTGATCATCAAAGGCATCGAGCAGGCACGGGACAAGAAGATCGACCGGCCCTGGCGCAAGCACGGAAACATTCCCGTATGACTGTTTCAGTCGAACAAGGTCGCAAAATTCTCGTTTGAAACGTAATGACTGAAGTCAAAGCAGAGCTGGTGGGGAGTGTCTGGAAGGTCAAGACGCAGGTTGGTGCGCAAGTGGCCGAGGAAGATGAGCTCCTGATCCTCGAGTCGATGAAGATGGAGATCCCTGTCACCGCGCCCCGGGCGGGCACCGTGAAAGAGGTGCGGGTGAAGGAGGGTGAGGTCGTCAAGGAGGGCCAGGTCCTGGTCGTGCTCGAATGAAGAGCGTGGCGCATGCGGAGGAGGCCGTGGCCAGCGCGCGGGCCGAGCGGGAGGCGATTCAGCTTCGTCTTCGCGAGTCCGACCGCGACCGAGAAGCTCACCGCACGAGGTTGCGTTCGCGCGAGAAGGAGCTCATGAGCGGGCGCATCCGCAGCCCGAGCGAGCTGATCCAGATGAACGAGGAGGTCCAGCACATGAGGGCCCGCTTCGCCGAGGAAGAGGACGCCGAGCTGCGACTCATGGAAGAGGGCGAGCTCGCCGAACAGGCGGTGGTGGAGGCGGCCGAGCGGCTGGAGGAGACTCGCACAAGGTCCGCGTCGGATGAGCCCGTATTGCGAAAGGACCTCGAGTCGTGGCAGTCAGAGCTGGAAACAGTCAAGGCTGACAGCGCTGCGACCTGGGCACAGGTTCCGTCCGCGGCGCAGAGCGCCTATCTGCGCGTTCGCGTCCACCCACCCGTGGCCGAGGTCGACCGCAACCAGTGTCAGGCCTGCCACGTCACCGTGACGTCTTCGGGGATGCAGGCGTTGCGCAAGGGAGACCAGATCGTCCACTGCGAGAACTGCGGCCGCATCCTGGTGATGTCCTGAAGCTCCTCCGTTTGTTCACGGATGGCGCGTCGCGCGGCAATCCGGGTCCGGCGGGCATTGGTGTTGTGATCGAGGACGAGAACGGCATGCGCCTCCGTGGCCTGCACCGCTGGCTGGGTGTGACCACCAACAACGAGGCTGAGTACCACGCCCTCATCGAGGGCCTGAGGGCGGTGAAGGATTGGAAGCCAGACCGTCTCGAGGTCTACCTGGATTCCAAGCTCGTGGTCGAGCAGATGAACGGCCGATATCGCATCAAAGCGCCCGAGCTCATCCCGCTTCACGAGAAAGCGATTGGGCTGCTGCGGCAGTTTCCCGACGTGCACGTGGCGCACGTCGACCGAGAGAAGAATCGCGGTGCCGATGCACTCGCCAACATGGCGATCGACGCGAATGTCCCGCGGAAGAAGTTCGGTGGCTAAAGTTACCTACTCGGTCGAGACCGAGCTGGATCCAAAGATCGTTTGGGACGGGTTGACTGAGTTCGGCCCCAGGCGCGCGCAGCTGTGGCCTGACCTGTCGCCATCCTTCAAGGTGCTGGATCGCGGCGAAGGCTGGGCGCGGGTGCGCGAATGCACGGACAGCCTAGGCATCTGGTCGATCGAGCGGTACGAGTGGAGGGAACCGGTGATCACGGCCACAGTCGAGGAGGCCAACGCGGCCCAGGCGGGCGGAACGTGGCGCATGGAGGTGCGGCCCCGGCCTGACGGAGGCAGCATCCTGATGATCAGCATGGACCGCCAAGCGAAGGGGTTTGTGGGCCACCTCGTCCACGGCCTGTTCCAGGTCACCAACGGCAGGTTCCTCGCCGCGCGCACCCGGCGCATGCTTTCGAAGCTGCGTGGGTAGACTTACCGGCGGGCCGAGGCGGACGGGTGACCGCCGGCGAAGTAAATAGCGTTGGAGGAAAGTCCGGGCTCCACAGAGCAGGGCGCTGGGTAACACCCAGTCGGGGCGACCCGAAGGAAAGTGCCACAGAAAATTACCGCCCGGCAGCGGCTAACTCCGGAGAGACGCTGTCAGGTAAGGGTGAAAAGGTGGGGTAAGAGCCCACCGGCGGACGGGTGACCGGCCGGCCAGGTAAACCCCGCCCGGAGCAAGACCAAATAGGAGGACGTTTTAACGGCGGCTCGCCCAGTCCTCGGGTATCGGTCGCTAGAGACGCCGGGCAACCGGCGTTCGAGACAGATGGTCACCGTCCCGCAAGGGACACAGAACCCGGCTTACAGTCCGCTCTCGGCCCACCTTCTGTATTCCTAAAAGCCGCAAGTTACGGGCCGGTGTTTGCGGTCCCGGCTTCGCTGAACTCAAAGAACAGCGCGGTGGGACCTTGCATGAGAGCAATGCGGCCACAGTAAGTCGACGGTCGACTTTCTGTTCACGTACGAGAACTGCCTCACGTTCTCGGGGGAGGTCCGGCACGCGCCATCAGTCGGTGGCTAGGTTGGAACCCAAGCCTGAGGACTGTCCACTATGTGCTGAATCCCACACGGCGCACCCGGCCGATAATTTGATCTCCGGATCAGCTTGCGGGTGCACAGGAAGGTGGGCGGTGTTTCGTCAACGTGGGCGTTATCGGACCCTTCTTACGCGCAGGATGGCGAAGGCCCCGATGACGGCGCAGACGCCGGCGACCGCGTACAGCGCTCCGTAACCTGTGCCGATCCTCAGGATGGCCGGCGCGATGGCCGGAGCAATGGAAAAGGGAAGCGCGCTGGCGATGTTGAGCACGCCCAGATCCTTGGCGACCTTGTGTTTGTCCGGAAGCACGTCGGCCACGAGCGCAAGGTCGACAGCTAAATATGTTCCGAAACCGAGTCCGCCGATAGCCATGCCGACGAGGAACCCGTTAAAGCTGCTCGCGACCGCGATTAGGAACATGGCGACGCCGTAGACGATGGACGCGGTGAAGACGAAGATCTTCCGCCGTCCTGTCCGGTCCGAGAGCTTGCCGCAAATGAGTGAAGCGGCAATGACCACGACGGAATTGGTGAGCGTGCCCAGGAAAATCTGTTGCGGCACATCGGCCTCGGCACTGCCGATCTTGTTCAGCAGGTAGTAGGCCTGGTAGGTGGCCAGGAAGGCGTAGGCCAGAACGAACATGAAGCGGCTGACGAAAGCCCAAGCGAAGTCCGGGCTCTTCCGCGGCGCGACATAGAACGTCCTGGCAAATTCCCCCAGGGACCAGATCGGCCGGTCGGCCTTGTCAAGCCGGCGATCCCTCAGCACGACCGCGAAGAGCAGGATGAAGAACCCTCCAACCGCGAGGGGAACCAGGAAGGTTGCGAGCTGGTTGCCACTGACCAGCTTCACCAGGAACGTGCCGCTCACCGCCGCGATCGGAAGGCAGATTCCCAGGACCCCAGAGACCTGGCCGCGTTGAGCGGGCTGGACCTGGTCTGGCAGCACCGCTACAAGGGCGGCGAGAAGCGCGTTGAAAAAAAGCTGAGCGAGGCACCATCCCACGAGGACGACCAGGGTGTTGGGTGCCAACGCGACAAGGAGAATGCCAAGCGAACCACCCACCAGGCCGATAACCATCCACGGCCGTCGCATGCCTAGCCGAGACGACGTGCGGTCGCTCATCCTGCCGAAAAACGGATTACCCAGCACTGACACCAGGGCGCCGATACCAGCAACAAGTGCAAGGCTGTTCGGTGCGTCCTTGATCCCTACGAGTGTGTTGACTTTCAACGGCAAGGTGACCAGCAGGGGCGGGAGGAAAAGCAGGTTGGTGCTCATGAACGCCAACGTGTACAGGGAGATGAAGCCCCACCCGACTCGCTGTTTCCCAGCGACCCCTAGCTGCGGCCCAGCCTCGGCTGGGATTCGGTGCTTCAAGACGCGCACCGCAGCGGGCACACACAGTTGGGGTTATCGCCACACGCGCTACTGAGCATCGCGATCACCGCTTACGTGCGCCACGGCTGACCCACGGCGTTTAAGTCTGGCGCTCCATACGCAAACCACGCGAGAGGCCGGCTCAGGGCGGCCGGCATCTCGTCGACTGAGCGACTACGGGCGGGCGATACCGCCCGTGGTGAGCCGCCCCACGATCACGCAGCGGTCGCTGAAACTGGGGTTCGGGCAGGCACTGAAGCCGGGAATCGGAAGCGGATGGTGTACTCAACGACGGCCAGGTTGATGCCCCAGCCCGCGCCCAGCATGAGGGCGGTGGTGAGTTCGCTGGGGCCAAATACGGCGTTCCCGATGCCTTGCGTGAGCACTTGCGTGCCGGCACCGAGTGCCAGCGCGTAGGCACGTGCCATCCATGCTCGGTGGCGGGCGACGTCGCGGTTGCGGATCGCGACGAACCCGAGGATGATGCTGGCGGCCATGCCGGTCCCGAACCCGAGCCGGAACACATGGGCCAACGCCCCGCCCGGCACGCGGGGGTAAAACGCTGTCATCCACAGCGCCGAGAACGCCACAGC
The DNA here is from genome assembly GCA_005881275.1 of Chloroflexota bacterium. Classification (GTDB taxonomy): domain Bacteria; phylum Chloroflexota; class Dormibacteria; order Dormibacterales; family Dormibacteraceae; genus 40CM-4-65-16. Next base: position 854 of record VBEF01000072.1, on the reverse strand, counting down.
CAGGCCCAGCACAACCAGGACCCGACCGGCCGCCCGGTGCCAGTTGGGCCGGCGGCGCCGCAGCCCGGTGGAGAACTGGAAGGCGCCGAGGATGACGTACAACACAGCGCCGACGATGTGCACGATCACGGGCACTGGCGAAGCAGTGATGCGCGGGTTAGCGGGCAGCAGGTGGGGACCGCCAGCCAGCTCGACCAGGCGCAGAGAGCCGGCTATGGCGGGGATCACGCCGAGGGCGATGAGTGGGTACGGCACCCACCCGATCGACCGAGTCGACCGGGCGGGGCGCGCTGTGGCGTGGACGGTCACTTGGCGCCGACCACGTCGAGCTGCGAGGTGACAGGGTTGATGATGGGCGGAGCGGCCGGGGCGCGCTGCGCGCGCCACAGCGAGTAGCCGAGGCCGACGAGGGCGAGGCCGGTGGGAATGGCGAACAGCCTCTCGTACTGCGGCACGAGGCCGACGGCGATGGTTGCCAGAGTGCCAAGGGCGAGAAGTGCCGCAGCCCACCGAGCGACGACGTTGGCGCGGAACAATGCGATGGCGAAGGTGAAGCCGCCAGCAATGTAGGTGATACCGGTGAACAGGATGGCGGGGTGCATCAGCCCGATGTCGCCGGTCGTGGGGCGATTGACGGCCACGGCGATGACGTCGTTCACGTAGGCGGTTGAACTGTGAGCGATGGATGGAAGGACAAGCGCGGCGACGTATGCGGTTCCCAGCATGCTGAGGTAGCCGGCGGCGAACAGGACGTACCCGAGCAGGCCGAGCACGCCGATCTTCGTCACCTGGTTCAGGTAAACACCGGTGATGCCGGCGAGCGCCAGGACGGCCATCAGCATCTTCAAGGAATC